>CAUWLL010000100.1:0-3356 GCA_963559605.1 uncultured Lachnospiraceae bacterium | reverse complement strand
CTATATCGTAAGGCGACTTGACCCATTTGCAAAGCGAAAAGACAGATGTGATAAGAGTGATGGAGATGGTTGGGATTATGTTGTTACCGACAGATATTCATCAAAGAAAGAAAAGAGGTGCTAATATGCCAGAGAGAAAAGATAAAGAAAAATATAACATTCCATTATGGCATAAGCCCAATTTGTCTATTGAAGAAGCTGTTGTATATTCCGGCATCGGTAGAGATAAACTTTACGAAATGACTAATCCTGAAGATTGTCCGTTTGTATTGTGGGTAGGAAGCCGTCGAATGATTAAGAGAAGATTGTTTGATGAATATATTGAAAGGCAATATTCAATTTGAGGGAATTTTCAAGTATGCGATGAGCCAATTCGCATCATTGGCTCATCTGTTGTTTTTGAGTATCCTTGAACCATCAAATTCAAGGAGGAAAATCAAATGTCAAATTCAATAAAGACCATACAGAAAGTACCTATATGGTATAAGCCGACATTAAGTATTTCAGAAGCATCAGTTTATACGGGTATTAGTACAACTAAATTATATGAACTTACGGATTCTGAGGATTGTCCATTTGTATTATGGATAGGAAATAGACGGTTGGTAAAACGCAGACTTTTTGATGAGTTCATTGAAAGACAGTATTCAATATGAGGAGGAATATTCAGTGAATACGGAAGTTATAAGCGAAAAATTTAAGAGTAGAAATTCAGAAGTACCGCTGTGGCATAGACAAAATCTGTCTGTGCAAGAAGCAGTAGCCTATACAGGAATTGGCAGAGAAACGATAAGAAAACTTATTAAACAAGAGGATTGTGATTTTGCTTTTACTATTGGAGCAAGAACGATGATAAAGCGAAAACGTTTTGAGAAATATATTGAAAAAATGTATTCGATATAAGGTGGTGGTAATAATGCTTAGAGTTACAAGTCCTGAAATATTGGAATATAGAAAAGTTATCGAGGAACGAAAAAGAGAATTACCTATTTGGGAACGCAAGGTATTAACTTTTGAAGAAACTGCTGAGTATTCAGGGATTGGTATGACGAGATTAAGAAAACTGGCATCGGAAAAGAATTGCACGTTTTCGATTTCTGATGGGAATCAACTTCTTATAATCCGAGAGAAGTTTGACAAATTTATGGATAAAGTCGAGGAAATATAGGAGGATAAAATGGCAACGACAAAAAGAAAGGATAAGTCGAGAGTGGTTCTTCGTACTGGAGAGTCTCAAAGAGCCGATGGTACATATCATTATAGTTGGACAGATGCTAACCGAAAAAGACGATATGTATATGCCAAAACTCTTGATGAATTGCGATATAAAGAGGAACAGATTGCAAGAGATAAAAAAGATGGTATAAAAGCAGAAGCTCGATATACAACATTGAATGATTTGTATGAGCTTTGGCGAGATTTGAAACGTGGGCTAAAGAATAATACATTTGAAAATTACAAGTATATGTATGAAACTTTTGTCAGGCAGCAGATTGGAAATAAGATGGTGTCATCGTTGAAGAAAACTGACATCAAGAGGTATTACAATTATCTTGTTGATGAAAGAGGATTGAAACCAGCGACGGTAGATGGTATTCATAATATTTTACATCAGGTATTTGATATGGCAGTTGATGATGACTATATTAGAAATAATCCGACAAATAATGTGCTGAAGGAATTGAAGCAATCACACTGTTTTCGCACGGAAAAGCGTAGAGCATTGACAAAACCAGAGCAAGATTTATTTCTTAGTTATCTTCAAAGTACACCAAGAATGAATGTGTGGTATCCGATTTTTGCTGTACTGATTGGAACAGGACTTCGTGTGGGAGAAGCAACTGGACTCAGATGGTGTGATATTGATTTGGAAGAAGGAATTATCAATGTTACCCATACACTTGTATATTACGACCATAGAACAGAGGGAAGTAAACGTGGTTGCTATTTTAATATCAATTCAACAAAGACTCCAGCAGGAAAAAGGCAAGTACCTATGTTGGACTTCGTAAAAGAAGCTTTTATTATGGAAAAAGAAAGACAAGAACTTTTGGATATTCATTGCGAAACTACAGTTGATGGATATACGGATTTCATTTTTCTTAATCGTTTCGGACAACCACATCATCAGGCGACTCTTAATAAAACCATAAAACGCATTATAAGAGATTGTAACGATGAAGAATTATTGAAGAATGAAAATGCAGCAGTGTTGCTTCCAAATTTCAGTTGCCATTCGCTTAGACACACATTTACCACAAGAATGTGCGAAGCGGGTGTCAACGTAAAAGTCATTCAGGATACATTAGGACATAAAGATATTTCGACAACTCTTAATATTTATACTGATTTAACGAAGGAGTTGAGAAAGTCAGAGTTTGCAGGACTTGATGCTTACTTCAAAAGTGAGTATCAAAAAGTATCAAATGCTTAGATGAAAAATCCAATAGGTGGAAAGAGAGCTAAAACATCAATTTGTTTGGCTCTCTTTTTACGTTATGGTGTATAATAGAAACATAAAAATTATGGAGGGGATATTGGTATGTTGAGTATATATTTAGGGGATATGGAAGAAGCCATTTACCACCCGCCAACATATTTTGCCAACACTTATGAAGATGAATGGATAACAGAACCGTTATCCGTAGAGATGATACAGGATGTAGACAAATCAAAAGTAATCGGAGAGCATATCATTGAAAGTCCGGTTTTAGGTGCTATAACGCCGCTGCAATTATCTGGTGGTGTAAAGACTTTAATGTTATTGGCATTTGATGAGAGCGGAAAAATATTTAATGCTGCTTGTGGAGATAATTGTGCTAAATGGATATTGAAGATAGCAGAGGAAAAAGACCTGGCAATCAATCTTCGGCACATTATGGATTTTGGCGATGAACCTTTTGAAGCCAAGATATTAAATACTGGAGAAACCGTGCATAATATGTTTGAGTTTATTCGTGTCGCAGCAGATTATGTGTAAAGAGAAAGTTGACCTACAAATTTAGGCGTCTTGACTCTTAGTCTAAATTTGGATAAAATAAGATGTAATCAAAATTGAATAGCGATTATGATGATAGCTGATTTACATCAATTACATCAATTTTTACACAACTAGCCCAGTAGAAAATCGTAGAACTTCAATCTATGAGAAACTATGGAAAGATAAAGTAGCTATTGAAGGAGAAAAACGTATACCGTAGAAACCCAATAATTGGTATACTGATTTATCTGACATGGCAGAAAAGATTGATTTCTCTAACGTAGAAGTAGAACCATTATTCGAAGACATGGTTGACTTCGAGACATTTAGCAAGTCAGATTTCCGTGCTGTAAAGGTAAAAGAATGTGAAGCAGTT
>CAUWLL010000099.1:0-1551 GCA_963559605.1 uncultured Lachnospiraceae bacterium | reverse complement strand
TGCGAGCTATTTTCATTCAAAAGTTCGACGAAAGTCGAACTTTCCTATAAAGCAAAAACAAATAACAGCCATGGCAAAACCAATGACTGTTATTCTGATCTGAAATATTTACCAATCTACGTATACATCAATTGTACCTTTTGCACAACCGGTATCATAAACTTTTCCAAGTCCAAGTGATGTTCTGAGCACTTTTCCCTTTTTGTGACCGGAGCTGGAGATACAGATGTAATTATCTTTGTCGCGGATCGTTCCGTCCTCACCTACATGACGTCCCGGAATTTTAAGCCCACCGCCTCGGAGAACTCTCTGGGAATACCAAGTCTCTCTGCGTCCTTTGTAATAATTCACACCCTTGCTTTTTGTCAGTACTCCTTTTCCAGACGGCATTTTATATCCGGTTTTTGCAGATTTTACTTTTGACCATCCGGAGTATAATCTCAAACTCTTTCCCTGAGATTTTACTGTTTTATATGTGCGTACTCTCACGTAATATTTTTTGTTTCCGCGTAGCTTCATCAACTTTTTAGAAACACGACTGCTTCCCTTAATTGTAACGGTCTTTGTACCCCTTTGAAATTTCTTATTTGTGGAATATTGAATCTGGTAACCGCTGATTTGTTTCTTCTGTCTATTCCAACGTATTGTCAGGGAGTTATCCTTTTTGGAAATCCCGGACACCTTACTTCCGTTTGGAACAATACGGAAATATTTGACAGCCTTTCCGGTAAAATCACCTTTAAAGGAAACCGTTACTGCATATCTTCCTACGTTCTTTCGTCCTGCTGCATACTTCACCGTAT
Source organism: uncultured Lachnospiraceae bacterium (assembly GCA_963559605.1). Taxonomy (GTDB): domain Bacteria; phylum Bacillota; class Clostridia; order Lachnospirales; family Lachnospiraceae; genus Dorea_D. The sequence goes on along the minus strand of CAUWLL010000099.1, from coordinate 748 downwards.
AATGCACTTTGCTTACTTTATTCCCCTGCTTATCTTTGACGATGACCTCCGGTTTCTTTGTCTTTCCATTGTAAGCGTAATGAGAAACAGAAAGCTTTACCGACGGAGTGTATTTTTCCTTGCTGACTGTCGGCGTCTCCTGTACACTTCGTGTTTTCTGAGTTGCTTTTTCACCCTTTGTTGTTTCTTTTAAATCAGCATCTGTATTTTCCAGTCTATCTTTGGTATCAATTGTCTTGTTTTCTGATTTGCCCTCTTTCGGAACAACTTCAGCCTCATCGGATAACGTATTGCCTGTTGTTTCGTCTGATACTTCTGCTTCCTGAACTACAATGCTTTGTGGCTCTTTCGCATCTGCATACATTCCTGCCTGTAAAAACAGCATCGAAGCAAGAAGTATAGAAAAACCTCGTTTTAACATATTTATAATCCCTCTCCCTTTATAAGCTTGGAATCAGCCTTTTGCTGAAACCGTGGGCAATTATATCAAAAGGTTTTTAATATGTCAATTTTTTTTAATATTTTCGTAACATTTGTTACATTTCTATAGGATTTCCTTCGTAAGTTTGGTTGTCCCATACAGAAAAATCCTCTTCAAAATCCTTCAAAAAACGACAAAATGCCGTAATCCCTTCGGTTTACGGCACTTTTTCTTTTCGCTCAATGCGGAGAAAGGGACTTGAACCCTCACAGGATAACTCCCACTAGAACCTGAATCTAGCGCGTCTGCCATTCCGCCATCTCCGCT
>CAUWLL010000098.1:0-1587 GCA_963559605.1 uncultured Lachnospiraceae bacterium | reverse complement strand
CCTTCGTTCCAGTTTTGAGTTAAGTAAAAACGTTTTGTTCCGGATAAAATAACAGTTTGATTTTCGATCAAGCAGAGCATGTCCCAGTTCGTGGGCCATTACAAGGATCAGCTCTTGACGGTTTAAAACGCTACTTAAAAAAATATACCGGTGATTTTTTAGAAACATATAGCACCCGTCGCATTTTAAATTACCTATTTGGTAAAGTACACCAAGCTGATCGGCAATCTCAAATGGATCAGTAGTTCCGAATTTACGGATACAGGATGCGACCATACGCTTGACCCTCTCAACATCCCCCATAAGTTACCACCTTTTATTTCTTTTTGCGGCCGTACTTTTCTTTGTTTATTATCTTAAGTCTGCGGAGGGCGAGATCTAACTCGTCCCGGAAAAGTTCTGCGGCTTCCGGATCCAATTCTTCTCCATCATAGGAGGCAGGACCTTCTTCTCCAGCAGACAACTTCTCCATAATCCGATTCAAGTCTTTGGCAATGTCCCGCTCATCTCTGGCAGTCAGAACAGGGGCTTCCTTTTTATCCTCTGTGCCGGTCATCAGATAGTCAATAGTTACCCCAAAATAATCAGCAATTTTTTGAAGTTTATCGTTTTTAGGCTTGCTACGACCACTTTTCCAGTCGGAGAAGGTTGATTTTGTAATTCCTGTTGCTTTTACAACATCTGAATCTTTTACTCCTTTTGAATCTCTTAACTTGCAATAAATTTCATACATAGTGCACTCCTCGTAAGTTTTAAAATCCGTACAAAAAACTATTGACAAGTTCTGAAATCCGTCTTATAATACAGGTACAAAGTTCGGAAATCAAAACAGCCAAGAGCTGTGGGTTATTTTATATCTGGTAAATGTATTATAACTGATTTCCGAACTAAAATCAATAGGAAAGTTCGGAAAGGAGGAAAAATATGTATGGACGATATGTTGCGCTAAGAGAAAAAAAGGGCGTGACTGATTACAGAGTGGCTGTAGAAACAGGGATTACAAAATCCACTTTTTCAGATTGGAAAAGTGGTCGTAGTGTTCCAAAGGCGGACAAGCTTCTTAGTTTGGCAAAGTATTTTGATGTACCCGTAGAGTATTTTCTGGAAGAAGAGAAGAGTCCCGATGTGTCTGTTGCTGAAGTGGGGAGGTGAGAGAAATGGGATCAAAGGAACGTTTAGAGAATGAAATTCTGGACTTTATTGAGAAAACAATAAAAGAGCCAATGTCGGAAAAAGCGATAGAAATACTCCCGGCGTTGGCTCATGAGTTGATTGAATTATGGAAAAGCTAATCTGCCTTGTTGTTTAGTTCAATAAGCTTATCGTAGATTACTTGCATAAATTCAGCAACTTTTTCTCCACCTTCTTTTGATGGAGGGGTGTTAGTATTGGACATTTTTGCAACAGTAATTTCCTTTACCATGTCTATTACATGTTTGTTACTAAGTTTATCCATAAAGCGCTCCTTTCTTTTATACTCGGCCTGGCGGGGCCTGTAAGTACAGTATAGAACTAAGAGGGAGAAAAAACAAGATTCAGAAGGTCGCGGATTATCTGGCGTGATCATTGAGGAATTGCTGAAGTAGG
>CAUWLL010000097.1:0-1651 GCA_963559605.1 uncultured Lachnospiraceae bacterium | reverse complement strand
TCATTATAGGATTAATACATGGTGGATGCCATCCACCCTAAAATTAGGCGCTTACAAAATATCTGCGGTTATGCTATATTTTGAGGGAAATGTTTCCCAACATCAATTGGCAGAACGTTTGGAGGTGAGTCTTGCTACTATCCAACAATGGATTCGTAATTATGAATCTATGGGGGGGGGGGAGGATGCATTTCTAATGAAACATTATAAACGATATTCAAAAGAACTGAAACTTCAAGCGGTGCAGGACTATCTAGCTGGCTATGGATCACAAGACGATATTTGCAAAAAATACGGCATTCGTTCAAAAAGTAAGTTGCAAAAGTGGATAAAGCAGTATAATGGTTATGAAGTCTTTAAATCATACGGAACAGGAGGTTCCAAAATCATGACCAAGGGAAGAAAAACCAATTTTGAAGAACGAGTTGAAATAGTGCAGTATTGCATCGCACATGACCGCAATTATGCCGAAATAGCCAAACAATATCAGGTATCTTATCAACAGGCACATAGTTACACTGTTAAATATGAAGCTGGTGTGGTGAAAGCTTTAAGAGACAAGCGTGGTAAACGAAAAAATCATGATGAGATGAGTGAATTAGAAAAATTACATGCCGAAGTTAAAATTTTAAGATCAGAAAAGCAACGTGCTGAAATGGAGGCATCTTTTTTTAACTCGAAGAGATAGAGCGGAGGCAGGTTAAGCCTAGTTCGTCACGAACATATATATCAGGCAATCAAAGAAGAACACGAAGCACATAATTATCCCATTACTGAACTTTGTAAATTAGGCAAAGTTTCCAGAGCTGCTTATTACAAATGGTTAAATAGAGAAGTCCCAGAAAATGAAAAAGAAAATCAGCGAATCGCTGAAATAATAGAATCAATACATAATGAAAGCCCAGACAAAGGATACCGAAGAATTAGAGACGATTTAGAACGCTATCATGATATAGATGTAAATGATAAACGAGTGCTGCGGATATGTCGTAAAAAAGATATCAAATCAACTATAAAATATTCAAATAATGGTTGTACAAAACAAGCTACTAATCCACAGTATATTGCCGAAAACATCCTAAATAGAGAGTTCACGGCTGATATGCCAAATGAAAAATGGCTTACTGACGTCACGGAATTTAAATATTATGTCGACCTCGCAGTACACAAAATATACTTGAGTGCCATATTAGATCTATATGATAGACGTATCGTTTCTTTTGTTATTCGTGATTCAAACAACAGTGCCTTGGTTTTTGATACTTTCGATGAAGCCATTAAAAAAATCCGAATGCACACTCACTTTGCCATAGTGATAGGGGATATCAATATACAAACCGATCATTTCAAAATAGACTAGAAAAAGCAGGTATGACACAAAGTATGTCTCGTGCAGGTAAATGCATTGATAACGGTCCTATGAAAGGATTTTGGGGTATTCTCAAGCGAGAAAGATATTATGGTAAACGTTTTACTGATAAAGAAACACTTGTAAAAATGATTGAAGATTATATAGATTACTATAACAACAAACGCTTGCAAAGAAATCTTGGAGTTTTAACTCCAATGGAAAAACATGAAATCTACTTGCAAGCCGCATAAAAAAGTGTCTCCGACACTTCAACTCCCCTTCCCCTCATTCTTGAGGGGT
>CAUWLL010000096.1:0-1666 GCA_963559605.1 uncultured Lachnospiraceae bacterium | reverse complement strand
TTTCAGACTGTAGACAAAAGCCCGGCTCATACGAGAGCAAGGGCTTTTTCTGTATCTAAAATCATTGAAATTTCAACATTTGCCCCCAGTTTATGGTATAATATAATTATCACGAACGAAAGGAATGAATTTCTTTGATTACTAAGAACGATTTAAATGATAAAAAAACACAAATCCAAATGGTTTCTTTAGAACAACTGGTGCCGGAAGACCATATTCTTAGAAAAATTGACAGATATATCGATTTTTCATTCATATATGATCTTGTTGAGGACAAATATTCTTCTGAAACAGGTCGTCCAAGCATTGATCCTGTTGTACTGATCAAGATTGCAATAATTCAATTTATGTTTGGAATCAAAAGTATGCGTCAAACAATTAAAGAAATCGAAGTAAATGTAGCATACCGTTGGTTCTTGGGTTTGGATTTTTACGATAAAGTCCCCCATTTCAGCACATTTGGTAAAAACTACAAAAGAAGATTTGAGGGTACTGACCTTTTTGAAGAGATTTTTATGGAAATATTGATGCAGTGCATGAAATGCAAGGTTATCAATACAGATACGGTATTCGTGGATGCAACTCATGTAAAAGCAGCTGCCAACCGTAAAAAGGCAAAGAAAGTTTTAGTAGCAAAGAAAAGTGCACATTTTTACGATGAGCAGTTAAAAGAAGAAATCAATGCTGACCGTATTGCCCACGGTAAAAAGCCTTTAAAAGAAAAAAGCGAAGATAAAAATCATAATGATGATGACGATTATCCGGGATGCAGTTCAGAAAACACCGATTTAAAAGAACAGAAACAAAGCGAAACCGATCCTGAAAGCGGATGGTTTCATAAGGGTGAGCATAAAGAAGTATTTGCATATTCTGTGCAGGCTGCTTGTGATGAGAATGGTTGGATGCTGGGATATTCGATACACCCCGGAAACGAGCATGACAGTAAAACTTTCAAAACCCTTTATGATAAGTTAAAACGATTCGATATTAATACAGTTGTAATGGATGCCGGTTACAAGACACCGGCAATAGCTAAGCTTTTGATAGATGATAAAGTTGAACCGTTGTTTCCTTACAAAAGACCGCAGACCAAAAAAGGTTTTTTCAAAAAATATGAATATGTTTATGACGAGTATTATGATTGCTATATATGTCCAAATGGGCAGACTCTGGAATACATTACAACAAATCGTGACGGTTACAGAGAATACAAAAGCAAGGGACGCATTTGTGCAAACTGCCCATATCTTAGCCGGTGTACAGAAAGCAAAGAACATGTAAAGGTTGTTACTCAGCATGTTTGGCAGAATTACATGGACATTTGTGAAGACATTAGGTATACCGAGGGAATGAAAGAGATATATGCACAAAGAAAGCAGACTATTGAAAGGGACTTTGGAACAGCCAAGGAACATCATGCAATGAGATATACACAGTTAGTAGGTAAAGGAAAAATGTCCATGAAAATTGGGCTTACTTTTGCTTGCCTTAATATGAAAAAGTTGGCAAGAATACTTAATTATAGGGAGAAACAGGGGCAGCCGGTTCCAATCTATTCATATATATAGCAATATTTTGCTCAACAATTTATGAGGAATCAAATATTAACTGTATAGAAAAACCCAGACTCACTCTTATGGTGAGCCGGGCTTTTGTCTACAGTCTG
>CAUWLL010000095.1:0-1909 GCA_963559605.1 uncultured Lachnospiraceae bacterium | reverse complement strand
ATAATAGCTATAAATATTTAGTTAAATATCAACAATACAGTACACTAGGTGTGTTTGACGAAATGATACCAAGTTATACTATATTTCATAAAGATACAGAAACTTTTTCTGATATTTGGACGGAGTATAAACCTGTTATTGAAGATTTCTATATTGAATATGAAAAGGATATACAGCAATATGGCTATCGAAATAGTATGGTAGGTAAGCCAAATGTTCCACAAAATATTTTTACAGTATCTATGATACCATGGGCGACTTTTGAAGGTTTTAATTTGAATTTGCAAAAAGGATATGAATATCTACTTCCTATTTTTACAATGGGGAAATTTTATAAAGATGCTGAAAAGATTATACTTCCGCTTGCAATACAAGTTCATCATGCAGTATGTGACGGGTTTCATCTTTGTCGCTTTATAAATGAATTGCAAGAATTGATAAATGAGTAATTTATGTTTGCTAAATTAAAAAAGTTTTTAATAGAAATTGAAAGGAAAAAATTAAATGATTATTTAGGGAGGAATATATAATGGTTGGAAAAATATATCATGTCGGATTAACGGTTTCAGATTTAGATAAGTCAATTACTTTTTATAGAGATATACTTGGTCTTGAATTTCAAGGAGAAATTACAATGGCTGGTGAAGAAACAGATAAAATGTTTCAAAAGAAAAACTGCAAGGTTAGAGTTGCTTATTTGAATGGTTCTAAAAATATTGAAACGCCACCTGTTGAACTCATTCAATTTATAGATAATACAGTAAATAAAACGCAATCAGATTTATTTACTACATCTATTTCAGAATTATGTTTCTATACAGATGATATTGATGAAGTTTATAAAAAACTGATTGAAAACAATATAGAGTGTCTGTCTAAGCCACAGAATTTCGATTTTAGTTCACAGGGGTTTGGCAAAAGTAGAGCATTTTATTTTAGAGACCCTGATGGAATTATACTTGAAATGATGGAACCTCTATAAATCAGTATAAAAATTTGGGATTTTAGGTATTTTTAATAGGATAAATAATTTTGAAACAGACGGAGTGATCCAGACACGGTGGCAGGAAAATCTCTTGGATTTTTCTGCCATGTCTTGCAAGTGGCTGGTTCACTTCGGCAGTTGAGCGAGCCTGTGGCGAGCGAAGATTAAGCCCCCGTTATCTAACAAGGGGGGCACAAAAAACAAGAGACAAGAGACATTACTAAGCGGAAAACGCTGTATTTACAAGGCAAAACCACATTTTACATGGTGTGATATAAATTATGCCATTATCACTTGGAAAAATTGAATAAGACATAGGAAAGACAGTTGATTTCAAATGAGAAATTGATTGTCTTTTTCTTTTGAAGAAATTTAAGTATAGGCAATTATCAGTAAATGGTAGTTGTCTTTTTTGATTGGAGGAATTTTAGAATGAATGATAAAAACTTTATTGAAACATTAAGACAAAAACGTGAGGAATACGGAGTAACACAAACAAGGCTTGCGGTTGCCTGTGGTATCAGCCGTGAGTATTATAACCGCATTGAAAAAGGCAAACAGCCATTGAATAACGAATTAAAGGAAATCATAGAAAAACAGATTGAGCGTTTCAATCCACGAGAGCCGTTATTTTTACTAATTGATTACTTTCGTGTCCGCTTTCCTACTACGGACGCATTAAAGATTATCTGTGATGTACTGCAACTGAAAGCCGATTATATGCTGTATGAAGATTATGGAAAATACGGATATGAAAGCAAATATGTGCTTGGCGACATCAATATCATGTGTTCCATGCAGGAACATTTAGGAGTTCTATTGGAACTGAAAGGGAAAGGCTGTCGGCAACTGGAAAGTTATCTGCTGGCACTGTTGTGGTCAAGCATTTTTGTAACACTTGTGGCTAAAAAAATATCATAAATC
>CAUWLL010000094.1:0-1947 GCA_963559605.1 uncultured Lachnospiraceae bacterium | reverse complement strand
CTAGGTGGTGTGAGAGGTCGGCTAATCAATTAATGGTTAGCCTCCTACTCGATCGTCTTTTTTCACTTTCTATTCTGCCGCTGATCCATGCGGCGTTCTACATATTGCCAGACAGAAACAATGATAATCTGTTAAAAAAATCCTTGTTCTGATATGGCTCTTTTATGCGCTAAAAGCAGAGGACAAATATCTACATAAAAGAGTTTTTACTTCTCATAGCCGCAATGGTCTGACAGCCTTTGCGGTTTTTCTTTTGTCGTTTTTTGTCAGGACACAGGACAAGCCTGTTTTCGGTGTTGGGTGTCGTTCCCCGCCTGCCAATCTGGATTTTCAAAAAATTCAGATTGGAGGTAAAGAACAGTGGCATACAACCACGGAAAGGCAGAGCGCAGATGGCGGCTCTGGAAAGAGAAAGAAGAAAAGATTTTACGGGAGTGCGGCGTTGATGAAGAAACGATTGAGGAAATCCGTACTTTTGACAGAGAAGAATTTAATTCCGACAGACGGTTTTATACACGCCTGAATGATGTGGGGGAATACATAGCGGAAACTGCCATGCAGGAACCGCTTATGGAGGTCAACACAGTCTGGGATATGCTGAATGAAATCGAGGACGAAAATCTGTACCGTGCATTGCTTACTGTGGACAAGCGTACCCTGCAAATTATCCTGCTGAAAATGCAGGGATATTCCCTAAAGGAGATTGCGCCGATGGTTGATTTATCGGTGGGCGCTGTCTATGCGAGGTTAGACCATCTGCGGAAAAAGCTGAGAAAACTCTTATAGTATCTAAAGCCCTGCTGTTTCCTGCGGGCTACTGGGTGAGAGGACAACCCCTCTCACCCATTTTTTAGCAGGAGGAAAAGGCAATGGCGATACCTAAACGGTCATACTGGCTTCGGGAAGTCGTAACGGAGACAGGAACAAGCTATCATATCAGTTTTCGTGACGGGCAGGGAAAAATCCAAAAGCTGTGCGTATCCTATGATTTCTATATAGCGTTTCGGAGACTGGAACTTGACGAACGGAAATTAGAAGGTTGGGATTACCGTCACAGAGAGTTTTCGGAGATTATGGAGGAAACCTTGAACTGGCGGGCGGTAAGACAACCTAAAAGCATTGAGGAGGTCATTCTTGAGGAAGAACGGGCAGAACTGCTCCAGAGGATTATTAGCAAACTGCCAGAAATGCAGAGGTGGCGTTTCCTGCTCCACTATGAGTATGAGATGACTTATAAGGAGATCGGGAAAATCGAGCATTGCAGCCAACAATCCGTAGGTCGTGCTGTAACTGCCGCAAGAGAAAAGATAAAGGCAGAGATGAAGAAATACCTAAACGCATGACCGTTAAGCATACCCTTGTACCTTCGGATATGAGGGCATTTGCTTTGTGTTCTCTAATGGAACTTCACAGACATGAAAAAGCCGGAACATGCCCTCAAAGCCTTTATCCGGTTTGCACTGGCACAAGGCGCCATCATGTATGGCATGGAATTGATGACCGCCCTGTTTTCTATTGTACAGGGGATCGTATCGACCATCATGGCACAGTCGGGAATGGCAGACGGGGGTGTGACAGAGCTTCCGGCAGAGATCGTGGAAAAGATCGAAGCGGTAGGGATGCTGGAATCCATTCCCTTGTGGATCGTGACGTTGCTAGGAAGCCTTTTGATCACAGTGCTGTCTTTTATCATGATCCTTACGGTATATGGAAGAATGTTCAAGCTGTATATGTATACTGCCATTGCGCCCATCCCCATTTCCACCTTTGCGGGAGAACCCTCCCAGTCGGTGGGAAAGAACTTTATCAAGTCCTATGCAGGTGTGTGTCTGGAAGGGGCGATCATTGCACTGGCCTGTATCATTTTCTCCGTTTATTCTGCCAGTCCGCCGGCCATTGGGGATACGTCCTTAAGTGCAGTGACCATTGTGTGGAACTATGTAGGGG
>CAUWLL010000093.1:0-1953 GCA_963559605.1 uncultured Lachnospiraceae bacterium | reverse complement strand
CTTCCCTTATCTGCACCGTGATCCTTCTCTTCCTTACGGTCACAGCAGTATCTTACTTCTTTCCCATACAGTTCACTGTATGCGATTGCTGTTACTACTGCAAGCGGGATTCCTTTATAAGCCGGCCCAAACAACACATCAAAATCATCACCATATGTATCGTGAATTGCTTTTGCATAATATTCTCCCAGCCTTTTAAGCTGAGAACCTGTCACATATGCTCCTGCATTCATAAAAAACGGTGATTTTCTTCCGCTTTTTAACGTAAACTCTCCGAATTTGAGCACATCACTTTCTACCATAAATTCAATAAATTCTTGCTTGTATGCTTCCATATCTTCTAAAACCTCCGTATTTATAGGCTTTTCTCGCCCTTATTTTCTATTTTTATCCCCTACTACACCATTTTTACACCATTTCACACTCAACTACACCTTTTCTCGAACTTTTCCATTTCCAAGAACAGCGTGTCCTCTGTTACGTGGCAATACAAGTCCATTGTCATTTGTAATGTGCCATGTCCCAAAAGTTTCTGCAATGTTTTGGGGTTCATGCCACATTCGATTGCTCTTGTAGCAAACGTATGCCGAAGTGTGTGCAATGTAAAGGGGGAAAAATCTATACCTGCTTTGTTTATGTTCTGAATAACCAACTGCATACATTGATTGATTAAAAACTGTTGTGTCGGCTGATTATTCTTTGTAACAAAAACAAGATTTTGAAATTCTTCCTTTGCAGTTTTGCCCTTTAGAATAATTTCCTGTTTTTGCAGTTTTTGACATTTTAGACTATTGATTGCTTTTGCAGTCAATGGAATGGTTCTTTTTCCGTTATTTGTTTTGGTGTCGTGCATTTCAAATACATATTTTCCATTTTTACTGAAATAACACAATGTATGCCTTACATGGATAACTTTTTTCTTAAAATCTATATCTTCCCATTGTAAAGCTGATAACTCTCCCACTCGCAATCCTGTTTCTAACGCTAAAATAAACAAATTTTCATAAAATGTTCCTTTTGCCTGTTCCAAGAAAAGCTCTGTTTCCCTTATTGTCAGAACACGCCTTTCTTTTTTCTCTTCTTTGGCAATCACAGTATTTATCTGTTTTGCGACATTCTTTACAAGTAAATCTGTGTCAACTGCCTTATTCAGCATATCTACCAGTATCTTTTTAGAATTTTTCCTTGCATTGTCTGTTTTCAATTTATTAAACGCTTCTTGCATAACAATTAGGTTCAACGACGTTAATTTTCGCCACCCTAATTCTTCTTGAATACGCTTATAGTGGGTTATATAAGAACCCTTTGTAGAACTTCTGCAATTTTTCTTGCAAGTGCTTAGCCATATATCGAACCATTCATCTAATGTCATATTCTTATCAACAACATTGATGGCTTTTTCATCATTATACTGTTCGGTTCGCAACTTATGTCTTACCTCATTTAAAGTTTTTGCATAAATTGTCTGTCTTTTACCGAAACGATTGATAAATCGGGCTTGATATAATCCGTCTTTTCTTTGAGATATACCATTCCCTAATTCTTTCCCGTTAAGTGATTTACCCATCACTGCCTCCTTTCCTAGCCAAATCGGGAAAAGAACTATTAAATCTTCTCAATTTTATCATATATTTCCTGTTATTTCAATCGAGGAACTTCCTTAAAAATGTACGAAAAACTGTCAAATAGTCCTTTTCTTACTCTACAACTTGATTATTCAGCCATTTATCTAATCTTGCTTTGTGAGCATACAGACGATTTCCAATCCTAACCGTAAAATTATTATATGGATTATGTAAAAGCTCCCTTGCTTTTGTATCACCAATCCCTAGATATTCTGAAAGTTCCTTTACGTTTAATAATGCTTTTTCGATACGATTATCCCCTTTCGTCTAATTTTCTTGCTTTTATGTAATCATCATACAACTGCTTCTGTGTGATATTCATTTCTCC
>CAUWLL010000092.1:0-2187 GCA_963559605.1 uncultured Lachnospiraceae bacterium | reverse complement strand
TGATATTTTTTAAACTTGGGCTTGGTGTGTAACTAAGTGCCTTGATACAGGCGTTAGACCATTTTTATTATAATAACTTTACGCATTATAGTAATCAATAATTCATAATAACTATTTTTTCTTTTTTGAGTTAGGTAGCGGTAATTCACCATACATGTTGCTTAGCAATTCCACCAAAAATTCTTTATTATCCACTTCCTCTACTAATAGCATTTCTTTTGCCCCCTCATACGGCTGTTCATACGAAGCCGTTGGCATATATGCAACTGCTGATTTCGTCGGTTTCACAAGCAATCTATCATCATAAATACCACCTATAATTTTACCCCGATAATAAATAATGAATTCTCCCATCATTGCTCTATATGAAATATCCTCTAATCCAGATAACTGTTCCAAAACAAATTCTAAATACGTTTTACTAGATGCCATATATATCCCCTCTCTCGTATCCTAATAATACTGCTTTTCGTCTGACTTCTCTATATTGTAATCATTATCATCTATATCTATAATATCATCGTTACTCTCACCTTTGACAGAAAAGTCTCCCGTCATAAACCATTTGTATGCACGATCTGCGATAACCTTCGTTTCCACTAAGTCCAGTCCGCCACCTACAATAGCACCTACTCCTGGTAACATCTTTCCAAGATTTACAATGCCTTTCGAACCAAATTTCGTAATAAATCTGAAGCCAACCTTCTGATTAATCTTTGTTAATACCTTTCCTGGTATCTTTTTTATAACACCATTTGCAAATTTTACACCAAATTTGATTCCTGCCTGTTTCAACAAACTATTCACTGCCACTCCTGCAAGACAAGCATATACAAAAGTTTGCGTCTGATCACTATTCAGATCATAATCTGCCATATATGCTGTGCAGGCTATCATCCTCATTTGCACATAAATTACACTTCCGATATTTGCAGGTATCGCAACCGGCATTGTTATAAATCCACCAAAGCCTGTTACAACTCCAGATGTCGTACTTTTCGACTGATTTACATCTCCTAACATGTTTTATCTCTACCTATCTGATCGCCTTTTACTTGACTGTTTGACTGGTTTGTTTTATTAATGTCCTTTGAATTATGATGTGACGATACCTTTAATTGAATGCTAATTGACAATGCAACTCCAGACACAATTAAAATATAACCGATTACATCTCCTATTGTAATTTGCCAAAATCCCATATTATCTCCTTCCTACCTCGGCCCCATAAACCTATCACCATTCAAATGTATCATGTGCTCCGGCATTTCAGCAATCCATACCTCTGTTTCCCATGCAAGTTCTTCCGCAAATTTTTTATACGTCTTGAAATCCAGAAATGCAGTTACAAATATTTTTCCTGCTGTAACATCTTTTGTCATTTCTGAAATCTCCAATATACGTTTTGGGTCCATCGGTCCTACAGATGTTACTGACTCAACAAAATAAATCCAGTTCTTGTCCTCACGATATAGCACTACATCCGGCATCTTATCATGGAGCGTAATTTCGAATCCCAACTCTTTTAGCTTTTCTACATTCTTTACCAGATCTTTTTCTATGGTATCTCCAACGTATAGACATTCAGAATTTGGTGCAAATCTCGGCGCAAATTCCTCGATAATGGCTTTTTGCAGCTCATTATGCTTACCTGTAGAAAATTTAAAACTTTCACCGTTTATGTTTACGGGCATCATTGTCATCTTCTTTTTAGAAGCATACAAATCAATTAACTTTTCATGGTAACAAAGAAATCGTTTTATAGATTCCTTCCATGCTGATGTTTCCATCAATCTCAGGATTTTAACTGTTTCTTCCGTCAATCTGTAGCGATAGTTTGGACTGTTGGTTGCCTTTCCATTATCTTCTATCAAAGCTGCAGTCCGAAATCTGTGTAGTGCCTGCTTTCTAAACGTTTCTCTGCTGTTTTCTGCGTAGCTCATATCATAAAATGTATTAACAAACTGAATAATATCATGTATACGAATCCATTCATTTGTCGCTTCACTCCATGACATATCTGGCTTTATTCCAGCCATAGCCAGTATCACGTAACAACATATATCCGCTTGCTGTGCTTTTGGCATACCTATTGTTTGCAGAAATTCTCTTGTTTCTTCTATTTTCTTATTCACAGTATCCCTCCAATATCAAATTGCAATTTTCCTCTGAATAGTCCTTACTCTT
>CAUWLL010000091.1:0-2230 GCA_963559605.1 uncultured Lachnospiraceae bacterium | reverse complement strand
ACCCCTCAAGAATGAGGGGAAGGGGAGTTGAAGTGTCGGAGACACTTTTTTATTAATGTAATAGGAAATTATTCTTATTGATCTGGTGCTTTCTAAAGAAGTGCGGGTACCTAAGCTTCTTTTAAAATGTGTTTAAAGTTGTCAAATCCTGAATTAATAGATATAATACAGCTTAGATGAATATGTTTTGGGAGTAGAATATGTTAAAAATAGCAGTATGTGATGATGAAAAAATTTTTAGAAATAATATAGCTGAAATTTTGGAAAACTATACAGAAAGCAGAGGGATTGTCTGCGAAGTAAGGACATATAGTTCGGGGAGAGAATTCGTAGAACTTGGAATTGAAATGCTTCAGTATGACGTTGTTTTTCTGGATGTTCAGATGGATGAACTAGATGGTCTCATGACAGCAAAACGGATTCGGGAGAATAGTAGAGATATTTTTATCGTCTTTGTTACTGCATTTATAAGCTATACGCTGGAAGGATATAAAGTAGATGCAGTTCGTTATATTCTGAAAGATAAGGATAACATGCTTCAGGGCATTTATGAATGTATGGATGCAATATGTGAAAAGATGAATTATATGGTAACATGGAAGCAATTTGAATTTAATGAGGGAACAAAAAAAGTTTCTCTGGAAAAGATATTGTATATAGAGAGCAAGCTACATAAGCTAGAGTTTCATATTATGGAGGAATGTTTGAAAATATACACGCTATACGATGTTTTAAATAAAATTGAAGAAGAACTGGCAGGGAATTTTTTTCTGAGAATCCATCAAAGTTATCTGGTTAATATGAAGTTTATAGAGAAAATCAGAAGATATGAGGTGTGGCTCAATAATGGTGTTCGGTTAGATATACCAAGAGCTAGGTGGAAGTATGTGGAGGAACAATATGTTTCTTATAAAGGAGAATTCTAAGTGTTTGGTTATGTTCAAAATTTGATTATTGTAGTTTTAGAAATTTTATGTTGTAAGATCTTTTTTGAGAGTTTTGGACAAAAAAGAGATCTTGAAAATAGCGGCAGAAGTATTAGTATTTTTATAGCACTTACATTATTTGTGTACATAGCAGCGGTATTTTTTCATGATTATTTTATAATGAGGCAATTACTTATCATTATAGTGACTGCCGGATTAATGTATTGGAATTTTGAAATCAGCCTGTTGAAGTCGTTCATAATATCTGCATTATATCAAGGACTATTATTAGCGGTGGATTATTTTACGCTCTTTATTTGTTTTACTGTTTTTCACACGATGGAGGAGGTTGGACATTCTGGTTCAATTATCGTTGTTTTGAGTAAAATAGTTCTATTTTTATTTGTTTTATTGATACGTAAATATATCGGAAAAGGAGCATTGTTAGCATTGGCAGATGCAGATTGGCTGATATTTTTGTTTTTTCTGATTTTTACAATTGGAATTATTGCGGCAATGCTAAAGACTTTTGGGCAACTTGATAATTCAATAGCAATTAACCTGTTTTTTATTATCGCCTGTGGATTGGCAGGAATGAACATTGCTATATTTTATTTGGTATATAATATATTAAGCAGAGAAGACCAATTGCGTAAAGAACAGATTTATCGGTTAAAAGTAAAAAATCAAGTGGATACATATCATGCCATTTCAGAAAATTTCAGTTTGCAAAGAAAAAAACCCATGAATACAAAAACCAGATTTTGTGTATTGACACATTGATTAAGAAGAAAAATTATGCGGAATTGGAAGAATATGTAAGAGGGATTAGCGGACGGCTCAATAAAGAGTTAAATTCTATTCAGTCTAATAACGTCATTGTGGACGCGGTGCTTAATACAAAGTATGAGGAAATCAGTCAAAAGAACATTACTTTTATATTGAAAATAAATGATTTGTCTACGCTTCATATTCGCGACGAAGATATTGTGATTATTTTATCAAATTTATTAAATAATGCCATTGAAGCCTGTGAAAAGTGTATAGGTAAAAAAATTATAAAACTGAAATTCGTAGCAGAAGACGAAAATGTAATCATATCTGTAAAAAATACTTATGAAGATAGTATTGTATGGAAAGGAGACAGGATACAGACTACTAAAGTATGTGAATCGGACGAACATGGAATCGGGGTAACAAATATTATTGACACAATAAAAAAATATGAGGGTTCATATGTTATACAAAATGTAAACGCAAAATAGCGAGTACCTGTTCAAAATCATCCGATGTGAGATAATAGA
>CAUWLL010000090.1:0-2244 GCA_963559605.1 uncultured Lachnospiraceae bacterium | reverse complement strand
CTCCTTGAAATAAAATCCAGCGGCTTCCATGCCACTGCCGTTATCCTGCGTCCAAGAGAGCTCTTCTTATAAGAATCAGCCGGCTTATGTTCTTTAGAAGTACACTTACTTGGACACATTGAAAATTACTTTTCACCTATACTATCGGACTGTTTTTCAAGAACATAAGTGTTTTTAAAAAATTTTTTTGTTTTTATATTCTCTTATTCGATTGTACATGGTACTGCGTCCAACATTACATAAAGAAGCAAACTCTTCAACGGTGATCAATTTGTTTTCCCACATACAATATAGATAAGGAAAATCAGGGGGCATGGAGATTTTCGGTTTTCCGAACTGTACTCCTCTTTTTTTGGCGGCAGCAATACCCTCTGCCTGTCTTGTCCGAATATTATTTCGCTCATTTTCGGCAACAAAAGATAAAAGCTGTAACACGACGTCACTGATAAAACTGCCCAACAAATCCTTTGTTTTCGTCGTATCTAACAATGGCATATCCTGAATAATGATGTCCGCCCCTTTCTTTTTCGTGATAATTCGCCATTGTTCTTTAATTTCTTCATAATTTCGTCCTAGGCGATCTATACTTTTTGTAATGATTATGTCACCACATTTTAATTTTCGCATCATTCTCCTGTAAGCAGGACGATTAAAATCTTTTCCGCTTTGCCTGTCAACATAAATATTTTCTTTTTTCACACCGAATTCTTTCAAAGAAATCACTTGACGTTCAATATTCTGTTCTCGGCTTGATACTCTTACATAACCATACAAATGTTTTTCCATAGTGTATACCTCCATTCTGATGATAAAATAGCTTTTTTTATTAAAGCACATTTATCCCAAAATGGCAGTGCAACAAAGTGTACTTTTCTGGACAAAACGCCGGCAGACCGGAAGGCTACACACTGGACACCACTATTTTACAAACGGGAAACGGAATTCCCGCAACTTATTTCAAGGAGGAAAATATAATGAGAATTCAACACAACATTCCAGCGTTAAACGCACACAGAAACTTAACAAACAACAACTCTTCTGTTTCTAAGAACTTAGAGAAATTATCTTCCGGTTACAGAATCAACCGTGCAGGTGATGATGCAGCAGGTCTTGCTATTTCTGAGAAAATGAGAGCACAGATCACAGGTCTCCAGACAGCTCAGAAGAACGCAGAAGACGGTGTATCTTTAGTACAGACAGCTGAGGGAGCTTTAACAGAGGTTCACTCTATGTTAAACCGTATGGTAGAGCTTGCAACACAGTCTGCAAACGGAACATACTCTGAAAGCAACCGTGAAGAGATGCAGAAAGAGATTGACGCATTAACAGCAGAAGTAAACCGTATCAGCGATACTTCTAACTTCAACGGAACAAAACTGTTCGGCGGAAGCGGAGCAGGTGCAGTTAAAACATACGAAGCTACCGGTACATCTGCTGGTCAGGCTCTTACAGGAAAAGATCAGCAGGCTACTCAGACAGTGACAACAGCAAAATGGAATGCTCCAACTACTGGTTCTGCAACTGCAAAATTCAAATTTACTGTAGTAGATGAGGCAGGAACAGAGCATACATTTGATGTTGCTGTTAATACTACACAACATAAAGACATAGATGCTGTCATTGCTGAACTGAACAAAGATGATACTTTGAAATCCTATGGCATCACTCTTGCAAAAGATGGTACAGATAAGCTTAAATTTACAAGTGGTGACGCAGGAAGCACTGCCGCTCATGTAAAAAATGTTACATTTGATGCTGGTGGTCAGGATGGAACTCTTGCGGCAGCAGCTGTAGCAACTGGTAAAGACGCAGGCAAAACTTATAATCTTAATGGTTTTAAAGCAGGCGATAAGATCACTGTAAATGGCAAGACATATGAACATGGTAAAGATGGCGTTACTAACCTTGCTACATTAAAAGCTGCTCTTGAAAAAGACGGAATGACATTAGTAGACCAGGGTGGTAATGGACAGACTGTTTTATTCAAAGAGAAACCGGCTGCAGACGCAGGCGCTGCTGCTAAGACAACGATCAAACTTCATGTTGGTGAGTCTTCTGATGAAGCAAATACAATCGAAGTTACTATCGACGCTATGAGCGCTAAATCTCTTGGCATTGACAAAGTTGATATTACAACTGTAGATGGCGCTAAAGATGCAATCGATACCATCAACAAAGCAATCGACACCGTATCCAGCATCCGTTCCAGCCTTGGAGCTATGCAGAACCGTCTGGAGCACACCA
>CAUWLL010000089.1:0-2250 GCA_963559605.1 uncultured Lachnospiraceae bacterium | reverse complement strand
GATTGATGACAAGGGAGCTTGCATGGAAGCGGGCTGAGAGTGGGCTGACACCGCCCAGACCTATAACCTGATTTGGATAATGCCAACGTAGGGATGCGTTTATAAGGGATTTTTGAATCTCCTTTGTCTTCAATCGAAGACGAAGGAGGTTTTTTTATGTTCAATTTTTTAGTGAATGCAGAAGGAGGGCTTACGACAGCAGGGTATACTGTCAGTATTACAGTAGGAGTAGTTTTATTTGTATTGGCGCTTGTTTTTGCCGGCAAGACTTCTGAGAAAAAGAAAGCATCTACAAAGCAGTTGGTGTTCTGCGCAATGGCAATGGCGCTTGCATTTGTAACGTCTTATGTGAAAGTGTTTTCCCTGCCGTGGGGAGGAAGCGTAACCCTTTGCAGTATGTTGTTCATTGTGCTGGTTGCAAACTGGTATGGTGTGAAGACGGGTGTTTTAGTAGGACTTGCTTATGGGATTTTGCAGTTTATCCAAGAGCCTTTTGTACTTTCCTTTTTCCAAGTTTGCTGCGATTATATTCTTGCATTTGCAGCGCTTGGTCTGGCAGGATTATTTGCGAAGAAGTCTCACGGTCTGATCAAGGGATATATTGTGGCGGTTCTGGCAAGAGGCGCTTTTCATGCCATTGGCGGTTACTTGTACTGGATGGATTATATGCCGGATAATTTCCCTGTCGCATTAAAGAGTATTTATCCGATTGCATATAACTATAGCTTCTTACTTGCCGAGGCAGCGATCACGCTGATCATTGTGGCGATTCCGGCAGTGTCAAGAGCGTTAGACCAAGTGAGAAAGACCGCATTATCTTAGTGAGGATTAAGAAAATCAGAATGGGTTAGGAAAACAGATCAAAAAAGAAAGAAGGAATCAAGGATGTTAGGAGCATATATTCAAAATGTAAGAAAGAATACACCGCTGGTACATAATATTACAAACTATGTAACAGTAAATGATGTTGCAAATGTTCTGCTGGCGTGCGGTGGAAGTCCGATCATGTCAGATGAACCGGAGGATGTGGAAGATATTACCTCCATCTGTGGCGGCTTAAATATTAATATCGGAACTTTAAATCAGAACAGTATCAAGGCAATGCTCTTAGCCGGCAAGAAAGCGCAGGAACTTGGGCATGTACTGCTTCTTGATCCGGTGGGAGCGGGAGCAAGTGCCCTTCGTACGAATACAGCAATTAACCTGATGAAAGAACTTTCCTTTGATGTGATACGAGGAAATATTTCCGAGATTAAAACACTGGCTCTTGGAAGCGGTACGACCAAGGGCGTGGATGCGGATGTGGCAGATGCAGTAACAGAAGAGAATCTTGATGAGGCAGTTGTATTTGTAAAAAGATTTGCAAAAGAAGCAGGATGTATCGTGGCAGTAACCGGAGCCATCGATTTGATCAGTGATGGAAATGCGTGTTATGTGGTAAGAAACGGACGTCCCGAGATGGGAAAGATTACAGGGACAGGATGTCAGTTATCTGCACTTATGACAGCATTTCTTGTGGCAAATAAAGAGGACAAGCTTCCGGCAGCGGCAGCAGCAGTCTGTGCTATGGGACTTGCAGGAGAGATTGGCTTTCGTCATATGAAGCTGGAGGATGGAAATTCAACCTACAGAAACCGAATCATTGACGCAATTTATCACATGGATAAGGATACTTTGGATCAAGGAGCAAACTATGAAGTGCGATAAGAGATGCGAAGAGAAAGATTTGCTTCTCTATGCAGTGACAGACAGAAGCTGGCTGAACGGAAGAACGCTTTACAGTCAGGTGGAAGAAGCCATCAAAGGCGGAGCAACCTTTATTCAGCTGCGGGAAAAGGAATTAAATGAGGATGCTTTTCTGGAAGAGGCAAAAGAAATCAAAGAATTGTGTGCCCGTTATCATGTGCCTTTTGTGATCAACGACAATGTGGAAATTGCGCTGGCGATGGATGCGGACGGTGTTCATGTGGGACAAAGTGATATGGAAGCGCTGGACGTGCGGGCAAAACTTGGGCCGGATAAAATTATCGGAGTGTCAGCGCAAACGGTAGAGCAGGCGCTGCTTGCGCAGAAGCATGGAGCAGACTATCTAGGCGTAGGGGCAGTGTTCACAACCGGTTCCAAGGCAGATGCCGATGATGTGAGCCGCGAAACGTTAAAGGCAATTTGTGAAGCAGTTGATATTCCGGTGATAGCCATTGGCGGAATCGGGATTCACAACGTCATGGAGCTTGCAGGAAGCGGAATCTG
>CAUWLL010000088.1:0-2259 GCA_963559605.1 uncultured Lachnospiraceae bacterium | reverse complement strand
TTGAAGGACTAACCGCCTACCATTCTCATGTAGTGCCTTGTCTTATTTTATCAAATCAGTTGCCCCGTGACAAGATATTCTCTACTATTGTGCAGAAATAATTTGAGAGAAAATTTCACAACAGAATAAAGTGCTTGGAAATATTGAAAAGTTCGCTGAAAATCAAGGCTTACAGACATTTTTTAAAAGAAAAGGTATCATAGAATACTGCAAAATATCGTAACAGATTTTTAAAATGGAGTAAAAATTTCAAAGATGTAATGAGAAATGGTGCAGGTAGTGGAAACATTATCTGTGTCATTTATAGTTATATAGAATTATTGAATTGAATAAAAGGACTTGCTGGGTGAAAATTATACAAGTCCTTTAGTGCTGATATTTATGGAGTGTGTGGGACTTCTAGTATTGGATAAGCGAAAAGAGCATTCATATCACAATTTAAAATTTTGCAACAGGCAAATAGGAAAGAAACAGTTGGATTTTGTTTTCCTTTTTCAATTCTGTTGTATGAATAAATTGAAATATCAATTCCCATAATTTGTAATCTTGCAACCATATCGGTCTGTTTAATCTGCATGGATTTTCTGAGAAGTGTAATATTCTTTCCGATATCAATATCACTCACCTGTATTACTTTATCTATGCTTTCATTGTTTTTCATATAATTGCACCTCTGTGCAATATTTTATGTATTTTGAGATGAAAATAATTGCACGAAAATGCAATTATTGATATACTTATTAAGTAATGGGTGTTGTGATATAAGATGTGTAATATCGCGAAAAAAACAAGAGCTGTTTTAGAAGCTTTATATTTAAAGGAGAGAGTGAGGGAATATCATGAAAGAAAATATAAGTGAACAGGAAGCGTTAAAGGAATTAAGAAGAGGATATAGTGAAGCGGAAGAGTTATTAAAGGATGTAGATAAGCTGGAACGTTTTTTGCAACGTTTAGAAAAGAAATTAAAAACTATACCGATAGCTGGAAATAAATTGGCTGTGTTGCCTACAATGATTTCACTTGTAAGAAATTATATGAAAAAGGAATATACGGATATTCCTATTGGCACAGTTATAGCGATTATCAGTGCGTTAATTTACTTTGTTTCCCCGATAGATATTGTTCCAGATAGCATACCGGTTATAGGATATTTTGATGATGCCGCTGTTGTGGGAGCATGCTGGAAATTGGTGGAATCAGATATTGATGAATATGAAAGATGGCGTGAAGAGAACGGGAAAATAATGGATATATAACAACTGACAGGAGAAAATAGATGAATAGAAAATTAAAAACAATAATCTTAATACTTATTTGTTTATTATTGGTTATAGTGGCACGCGGAATTATAATCACAATTTTTTAAAACGAAGGAGAAAATAGAGAAAATGACAAATATTAAAGAGAAACTTTCAAAAATAGTGAAGAATAAAATGGTAACTAAAGGATTACTATTACTTATTTTGGTTCTCATAATAGCAATAGTGATTAGGACTTTTTTCTATAATGACAAAGAAGAAATAACATCATCTTATTTAGGAACACAATTATCAAAAGTCGGGGAGTTGACAACGGTAAAATTAAAATATGATGGCATTGCAGAATATAAAGATAAAGGAATTTCGTTCGTTAATAAATCAGACTTTGTTATGAGATATAAAGCAGAAGCTAGAGTTGGAATTGATTTGGAAAAGGTTACAACTAAGGTGGATAATCAAAATAAAGTTGTTTGGTTAACAATTCCTAAAGCGGAAATTCAAGATGTACATGTTGATACATCAGATATTAAATATTATGATGAAAAATTTTCATTATTCAATGTTGATGAAAAAGAAGATGGTAATAAAGCAATAGAATTAGCAGAGAAAGAAGCAAAGACAGCACTAGA
The DNA here is from genome assembly GCA_963559605.1 of uncultured Lachnospiraceae bacterium. GTDB lineage: Bacteria > Bacillota > Clostridia > Lachnospirales > Lachnospiraceae > Dorea_D. The sequence continues at coordinate 371 of CAUWLL010000088.1, read as the reverse complement.
AAAGATGGGGGTTTTGGAGTCGGCAGATGAGCAGGCATTTACGCTTATTAAAGGTCTTTTACATAATGCAGTTCCATCAGATTATGAATTTAAATTAAAAGAAAGCAAGTAGAATTATAAATGTAGTGAGGTCAAGGAACAAGGCGAAGCCGATACGCCGTAGGGCAGTCCTTGACGGAACGGACACAGCCAACAGCACCATGATACAGCAGAGGACTTGAAAGGTCAGAAACCTTGCAAGTCCTCTTGTCTGTTACTGGGCGTTGTATTTTAAGTAAAGTGCTTCTTTTACCACTTCTTTTTCAAATGCTTTGATAGTAAGCGCCTAATTTTAGGGTGGATGGCATCCACCATGTATTAATCCTATAATG
>CAUWLL010000087.1:0-2491 GCA_963559605.1 uncultured Lachnospiraceae bacterium | reverse complement strand
GTAAGCATCCGATAAAGTACACATTGTAGACCTAAAAACTCTTCTATTACTTTGCGTTCAAAAACGTAGTTATGAAACGATCAATGAGTAAAGAAGAGTTTTTAGCGCTATATCAGCGCCAACAGTCCAGCGGACTAACCATAAAGGATTTCTGTGATAATGAATCGTATCCTGCTTCCTGTTTTCATTATTGGAAGAAGAAATATGGATTGAGTCACCCATATACCAAACACACCGAACCTACAGGTGATTCGTTTATCCCTCTTAATATTAATCATACTCCTGCCATTCCCACTTCATCATGTGGTGACAGGCATGTAACCATAGAACTTCCATCCGGCATAAAGATCCACCTCAACATCCTAAGTAATCCGGAGATTATTTATGGCCTGATCAGTAAATTATGTAGCCATGTTCTGCCTGAATGATACGATGCGCTACTTCCTGTGTCCCGGGAAGACAGATATGCGCAAAGGAATAAATTCCCTTTGTGGGCTTGTTCATGATAAAATGGGATATGACGTTCGACTTGGCGATGTGTTTATCTTTGTCAACCGAAGCAGAACAACCATGAAACTTCTGCATGCCGAAGACGGAGGTATGGTTTTATACATAAAACGCCTTGAGGAAGGTACCTTTAGACTTCCTTTCTATGATAGTGAAAGCCGTTCCTATCCCATGGAATGGCGTGATTTAGTACTGATGGTGGAAGGCATAACCGATAATCCGAGTGATAGACTCAAACGTCTTAAAGCCGGTCGAAAAGAAGGATTTTATTGATTAAAAAGAGCTTTCTAAACTTGTATAGCTGTACGATTTTCAGTATCTTTACATTATAATAAGATACTAAAAAGAATGATTCATACAGATACGATGGAACTAATAATCAAGAATCAACAGGAGCAAATAAAAGGGCTTCTGGAGACAAATCGTACCCTTGTAGAATCAAATCAGAAACTTATGGAACAGACGGGAGAACTGCAGCAAAAAGTACAGGAACTCCTGTCGCAAGTAGCCTGGTTAAACAGACAGCTTTTCGGCAGAAAGAGTGAAAAGCTGGCATCCTTGGATCCCAACCAGCTTGCCTTGTTTGATACCTTGGCTAATCCCAGGCAAGAGGAAACGGATCTTGTGGAGACTGGCGTAGGCACTAGGACATGTAAACCGGACGGAAAGAAAAAAGAATCCCACCGTAATCGGGAACTGTTAGAGGGGCTGCCCGTTGTGGAAGTCATTGTCGAACCTGATAATGTGGATCTGAATCGATATCGTCGTATAGGTGAAGAGCGCACACGTACGCTTGAATTTGAACCGGGAAAGCTATATGTCAAAGAGACAGTACGTCCCAAATACGGACTCAAAAATAATTTAAGTCTTCCCAAAGAGGGTGAAAGCGGTGTCATAATAGCACCGCTTCCACCTTCCCCTATATACAAATGTCTGGCAGGGCCTTCCTTGCTAGCCGAAATACTTCTGCAGAAATATGAATATCATGTTCCCTTTTACCGTCAGGTAAAGGAATACAGACATTTGGGTGTACGACTGCCGGAAAGTACTTTAAGCGGGTGGTTTAAGCCAGTATGTGAGTTATTAAGTCCTCTTTATTCGGAATTAGTAAAGCTCGTAACGGGCAGCGGATATGTTCAGGTCGACGAAACCACAGTACGGGTCATCAACAAAGGAAAGGGAAAAACCGATAAGGAGTATTTATGAATGGTCAGGGCAGCTATGGAAAAACTGGTCATCTTCCATTATGATGACGGTTCCCGATCCGGACAGACAATCAGAAATTTATTAAAGGACTTCAAAGGATATCTTCAAAGTGACGGATACAGTGCCTACAATGCGTTTGATGGCACTAAGGACGTGTGCCTTATTGCCTGTCTGGCCCATATCAGAAGACATATGGAGCTGGCACTGGATGAAAATAGATCACTTGCTGAATATGCTCTTAAACAAATACAGGAACTATATCATATTGAGCAGATAGCAGATGCCCGGAAACTCGATGCGCAGGGACGATGTGCACTCCGCCAGCGTTTGGCAACTCCCATACTTGACTCCTTTGAAAAATGGATGGAACAGACTTATGGCAAAGTACCACCAAGAAGTCGCATGGGACAAGCTATTACCTATACTTATCCTCTTTGGCCAAGAATGAAGAATTACCTGAAAGATGGAAATCTGAAAATCGATAATAATCTGGCGGAAAATGCGATTAGACCACTTACTTTGTCCAGAAAGAACTTCCTCTTTTGTGGTAACCACGAGGCAGCTGAAAATACAGCAATCATATGCTCACTATTAGCTACCTGTAAAGCACAGGAAATTAACCCAAGGGAATGGCTGAATGATGTCATAGCCAAACTTCCATACTATCTGGAAAGAGACTCCGGGAAAAATGTTCGTGAACTTCTTCCGGATGTTTGGAAGTTAGAGAAATCCAACACGAATCCAATTGGAGTTTAAATATTTATGTTAAAGAATAAAA
>CAUWLL010000086.1:0-2628 GCA_963559605.1 uncultured Lachnospiraceae bacterium | reverse complement strand
AGATGAGGAAAACCTCATTTTAACTTGTACTAAATCTTGACATAGGACCAAAGTGGTGGGGAAAAATGGACTTAGAGTTTTGGAAGAAGCCTTAAAATTAGCGGAAGAACTTCAAACAAGACTTGTGGTTCATGTGACAGCCACATCCATTCCGCAGGAAGAGATAGTAAAAAGGTTGAGAAAGGGAGATATTTACTGTCATGTATATCAGGGGTATGGGGAAACGATTTTAGATAGTAAGGGAAATGTAAAGGAAGAAATATTTGATGCGTCTAGAAGAGGAGTAATACTTGATGCTGCTTCTGGAAAAAATAATTTTTCTTTTAAAGTTGCCAAAAGAGCCTTAATTCAAGGGTTGCTTCCAGATGTGATCTGTTCTGATGTATCCAGCATGAATTACTTGGGAGAATATGTAGGAAATGGTCTTCCCTATATTATGTCAAAATTTTTAGCTCTTGGAATGAATATTACAGAAATTTTAAAAAGGACTACAGAGAATCCTGCAAAGGTAATGGGAATACAAAATGAATTAGGTTCTCTTCAGGAAGGATATTTGGCTGACATAGCAGTTTTCAAAATACAGGAAGGAAAGTATACATTTATTGATGCCCACCGAGAGAAACTGGAAGGAATGCAGATGGTGCTTCCTCAGGCAACTATATCTCGCGGAGAACTTATTTGGAGAACAGCATATTAAAACTGAAAAGAGACAGCTCCATGCAGCAGAAGGGAGAGCATATGGGGGGCGAAAAACAAAAAAGAGATTTATTTAAGATAGTAGTTTTAGATGATGATCCAACAGGAATACAAACAGTCCATGATGTATATGTTTATACAGACTGGGAGCTCTCTACCTTACGAGAGGCCTTTCAAGAGAAAAATAGAATGTTTTATATTTTGACTAATTCAAGAAGTTTTACAGTTTCACAGACAGAAGCAGTACATAGAACAATTGCATCACGTCTTCTTTCTGTGTCACAAGAAACCGGAATTCCATTTTTTGTTATTCTGAGGGGCGATTCTACTTTAAGGGGACACTGGCTTTTTGAACCTGAAATTATGGAAGAAGTGTTTCAGCAAGAAGGAAAAATAAAGGTAGATGGAGAAATTTTATGTCCAGCTTTCTTTGAGGGAGGACGCTTTACAAAAAATAATATTCATTATGTAGAAGAAAATGGAGAGTGGATTCCAGCAGCAGAAACAGAGTTTGCCAAGGATGAAACTTTTGGGTATGCTTCTTCTGATCTTACGGAATATGTAGAGGAAAAAACTGGCGGGAGGGTAAAGGCAGAAGATTGTATTACTATTAGTACAGAACTTTTAGAATCAGAGCCAGAAGACCAGCGTTTAGAAATGCTTTTGACTGGAGTGCAGAAGAACAAAAAAATTATTGTCAATGCAGTCTGCTATTCCCAGCTTGAGCGATTTTGCATTGCATTTTGGAGGGCTGCAGAAAGAGGAAAATATTTTCTTATAAGAAGTGCAGCCTCTTTTGTAAAAGCTGTTTCCGAAATGAAAGCTAAACCGTTATTGACAGCAAAAGAGCTTTTAAGTCAACAAGAAAAATTTATTAAACATAAGAATGAATATAGTAAAAATGGGGGGCTGATTATAGTAGGCTCCCATGTGAGTAAGACAACTAGACAACTTTTGAAATTGGAAGATAGTATTTATCCATATTGTTTTTTAGAATTTCACATAGATGAGATGGCAAAAGAACAGGATTTAAAAAGAGAGTCAGAGAGAGTCAGAAAGTTGGCGGAACAGGCACTTAGCTGGGGGAGAGATACTGTGATATATACTAGCCGTCAAGTTCGCTTGGCACAGGATAAGGAAAAAAGCTTAAGCTTGTCTGTGAAAATATCAGAATTTCTCACTCGGATTGTAGAAAGGCTTCAGGTAAGACCATCTTATTTGATTGCCAAAGGAGGAATTACATCCAGCGATATTGGAATAAAAGGGCTAAAAGTAAGAAAAGCCTTTGTAATAGGCCAAGCCGCTCCTGGGATATCAGTTTGGATGACTGGTGAGGAAAGTCGTTTTCCGGGACTTCCATATATTATATTTCCAGGCAATGTGGGGACTGATGAAACACTGAGACAGATTGCAGATAATCTGGCAATAGAGAAAGAAGCGAACTGGAAAGAGAGCATAGGAGGAACAAAAATGTCAGAGAGTAATTTTGAATATTTTTAATAAAAAATCTGTATTTTACAAAAAAATGAAAATAACATGAAAAAGGAAGCATTTCAACCACTCATCCCGTTGAAATGCTTCCTTTTGCCCAAAGCCAGGCTTTACGCCTCGTTTTCTTTCGCTGCTTTCTTCGTATCCGGCAGCTTTTTCACCGGAACGGATTCGATTCTGCGGTTTGCAATTTTTTCCACATGGAGGGAAAGACCGTGCAGCTCTGCATCGACGGTGGTTCCGTCACCAGGTTAAATATTCCGTCACCAAGTCAGCGTCGTGAAGCAGCCGGTCAAGAGACCTGGGGTGAGGCGCAGTGAGATTCAGAAGATATTCGCTTGTATAGAGAATGCCCTTGCTATCCTCGTGATCCTTTGTGCAGACAGGGAGCCGGACAGGCCGGAAGGCTGATAAACAGCAATAGAGAAAGAAAAAGCATAA
>CAUWLL010000085.1:0-2690 GCA_963559605.1 uncultured Lachnospiraceae bacterium | reverse complement strand
ACCCCTCAAGAATGAGGGGAAGGGGAGTTGAAGTGTCGGAGACACTTTTTTATAATTTTAGGAATGGTCTTCTCAAAAATGGTCAATGGATATATAATATGCTTGTATTAACCGTTACGGTCAATAGGGAGAATGTATATGAATGACAAGTTTTTCAAACTTCCATTAGAAAAACAGAGGCGTATCATAAATGCTGCTTACAAAGTGTTTTCCGAAAGCAGCTACAAAAAAGCACCTATGTCAGAAATTGCAGACGAGAGCGGCATTTCAAAAGCGTTGCTTTTCCACTACTTTACAAATAAAAAAGAATTATATCTGTATCTATGGGCGAACGCTATTGAGATGACAAGGAAAGCAGTTGCAGAATACAAAACTTTAGAAACAGATGATTTTTTTGAAATGCTGAAAAGGAGCCTATTATCAAAGTGTTCGCTTATGCGAGAGTATCCGCATTTATATGCTTTTTCGCTCAGGGCATATTATGAAACGACTCCAGAAATACAAAATTCCATTCAAGAAAACTTTAATGATGTTAGCAAGGCAAGTGAAATGATAGTGTTTGAGAAGATGGATATATTAAAATTTCGGAAAGATATTGATATAAAAACAATGTATGCTGAAATCTTTTATGCTGTCGATGGGTATATGCTGAAAAAATATCGTTCAAATTGTATTATACCAGATGAAATTGAGAAAGAAATCATTGTTTTAATTGATTTTTGGAAAAAGGTTTATACGCAGGAGGTGTGAACAAAATACAACATAAAACAATTTTGGCACAAGGCGGAATAGTACATTATTGGATTATCAAAAATGAAAATGTATCAGACTGTATTGTTTTTACGCATGGAGTAACCTCAGACCATACCATGTTTGAAAAGCAGATACCTTACTTTTCAGATAATTACACAATCATCTTATGGGATGTTCCTATGCATGGATTGTCAAGACCATATCAGCAATTCAATTATCATGATACAGCAGAAATATTACATAGCATATTGCAGAAAGAAAACATTGAAAAAACATTTTTAGTGGGAATGTCTATGGGTGGCTATCCAAGTCAACATTTTGCTGCTTTGTATCCTGATATGGTAAAGGGATTTGTGGCGTTAGATACAACACCATTGGGACTTAAATATTACTCAAAATCAGACATATGGTGGCTGAAGCAGGTTGCTCCTATGGCAAAATGCTTTACAGCCAATCTTTTGAGAAAGAGCATGGCATGGTCGATATCAGAGAGCCGATATTCCTATCAAAAAATGTTGTCTATGTTAAAACCACTGTTTAAGTCAGAAATTATCCAGCAAATGCGGATTGCTTATGAGTATTTTATTGTAGAAAATAAAGATGTAGATTTTTTGTTTCCTGTATTGATATTAGTGGGTGAGAAGGACAGAACAGGCAAGGTTAAGACATATTGCAAAGAATGGGCAAAACAAACAGGTTATCCGCTACATTTTATAAAACAAGCAAAGCATTTTGCCAATGGAGATAATCCAGAACAAGTAAATAAGGAAATAGAAAACTTTATTATCGAAACTGCCCGCCAAGAAAGGAAAAATTATGCTGTATTATGATGAATACGGAAATAAGGAAAATCCAACCATCTTACTGCTGCATGGGGCGGGTGCGCTTGATACATTTTGTGGGCAATATTGCTTTTCTGATAAATATCATCTTGTTGTACCTCACTTGGCAGGTGCAGGGAAGGCGGCTGGTGAGATTTATGAGCCGCAAAAGACCGTAGAGGAACTCTTTACGCTCATTAAAGCCCTGCATAAAAAGCGAATTGGCGTAATCGGTCATTCGCTTGGAGGACAGATTGCAATAATGCTTGTCAGCAAACAGCCCGAATTATTTAACTTTGCCGCATTTTTAAGCGCATGGGTAAATCCCAAGCCGAAAACAATTCGGAGGTACTGTTCTCTTGCAGGGTTATCCGCAAAAATGCTGCATTGGAGATGGTTAGTGCAGTTTCAGGGAAAATATTGGAATTACACCAGAGAACAGGTAAATAATATGGCGGAATATTCAAAACAGATTACTCCACAAGTGTATCGTTCCTTTTTTTCTAATACATTAGATTTATCAAAGTTACCTGAATATCAAGCAGTAACGATACCTATGTTGGCGATTTGCGGGAGTAAGGAAGTTAGAAATATGAAAATTTCTCTTACATTACTTGCTCGAAATCCAAACTGTCAAACAATGATATTACAAGGAGCAAACCACGACTTCCCAATGCGTAATGCCAAGCAACTTAATCCAATGCTTGAAAAATTTATATCGGAGTGCTTATGAAACAACAAACAGAATGGATACATTGCCCCATGTGTGGTAATAAAACCCGTGTCAGAATTAGAGAAGATACCGTATTGAAGAACTATCCTCTCTACTGCCCTAAATGCAAGCGTGAAACTTTAATCAATGCCAAAGAGTTACATATAACTGTCATCAAAGAGCCAGACGCACAGACGCAGAGCCGATGAACTTGTGAGTTACCTCACGGATCATCGGCTCTTTCTTTTTCGGATAGTGCTAATCAGTCCACCATATAAAAAAACGGAGTTTTGACGGACTGTATTGTTATGCCCTAACGCTCCCTCTAAACCCGTTTTGGGTTTGGAGGGATTTTTTGGTGCGCCTTGCGGCGCACGTCGCTAATGGGTGAAAGTCCCTAATCC
>CAUWLL010000084.1:0-2735 GCA_963559605.1 uncultured Lachnospiraceae bacterium | reverse complement strand
TTCTGCCGCCTGTGTAACTGTTAAATATTCCATCTTTCATACCTCCTGATTTGAGAGCTACTTATATAAATTTAACATATCACAGTATCGGAATAATTACAACGTATTCCAATAAAAATAAACATATATTTGCCGATAACAGAGCGTTTGATTGTAAGCCCCACAATCCCGCTCTTTGCTACCTCCCACCTAAAACGATACTTGAATAATTTCAAAGGATAACCATTTTGTTTGCATACATTTCCCCCTGTTACTCCATCATAATTTCCTTGATAGAAATCTTCTTGATTTTTTCAGAATATACATACATCAGAATTTCATAAATTACGATAAAACAAACAAGAGAAATAAGCATAACCGGAAAGTCAAATTTATATGCTGGTACACTTCCAACATCCTTAAATACAATATCCACCGTAAGCCTCAATAACCCATACTGATATACTGTTCCAATTGCAAAACCGATATAGGACATCGGTCTGTATCCTCCTAAAATTGCCCTGCAACATTCTTTCTGCGAATAGCCGAATACCCTCATCATAGCAATCGTTTTTGTATTTCCGTTTATTACTGTAGTTATAGTAATAAACAGAGTTGTAAACGCTAATACAAGTCCGATGACCAACATCATCGCACCCATCATTTCACTTGATAAATCTTTCATACTAAACGACATTTGTGTCATAGCTGAAAAACAAAATGATGAAAAAATAACGAAAAATACAAGAGCCTTTTTAGATTTCAAGATATTCCTTTTCAAATCCTCTACAAATGACAATTCTCTGTTTTTTTCGATTCTGTGATTTGGTGTTTTAGAAGCAGTTTGCAGATTATCTTTCAAAAGCAGCAACACAGGCTTTTTTAATTTGTACCAAGCATAACAAACCGAAAGTGCCGAAAAACACACAGTCGGCAATACCACGAAATAAAATAAAATGCTTGGATGAAAATTTATAGTTATCTCAGGAAGCATTTTATCTTCATTTTGTAAAGCGTAAAACCACGGCATTATAAGAAACGCTCCTGCATATCCGATTGCAGTTCCGATAAAAGTACTAATTCCGAATACCCAAAAACTTTTTGCAATTTTGATATTTGAGTATCCCATTGCCTTTAATATCCCAAGTTCCTTCTTATGCGTGTCAATATAATGCTTAATATAAAACAACAACATAACAAGCGCAGTTAAAAGCAAACATCCACCGCTTACAAGGCAAACGACTTTCGCAGTAGAAACCTGAGCACGATAAAAAATCATTGACAATTCAGATGTTATTTCATTTTCGAGCAACTGAATATCAAAATAAAAATTCAGAAACATTGTACATACAAGTACAGCGCAACAGGCAGTAATAGAGATGCCGATAAGTTTAGAAGCATTTTTTATTCCAACGAGCATACCATCACCACCCAATCTCATAAGCAGTCTTTTGCATTTCATTTGTATAAATCTCAGATATTTTCCCGCTATTCATTTTTACAACTGTATTCGCCATTTCCGCAATATTCAAATTGTGCGTTACCATTACGATTGTAAAATCATATTCCTTTTTAAGTTTACAGATATAATCGAGCACCTGTCGTCCTGTTTGTTCATCTAATGCACCTGTCGGTTCGTCAAGAAATAAAACTCTCGGTTTTTTTGCCAAAGCTCTTGCAATAGATACTCTTTGCTGTTCGCCACCCGAAAGTTCGCTGGGATATTTATGTAGTTTTTCTCCGAGTCCAACTGCCTCAATGATGGTTTTATAATCTTTATTATCTGCTAAGTCAGCACCCATTTTCACATTTTTATCAACGCTCATATTGGGCAGCAAATAATATTGCTGAAAAATAAATCCGACATTTTCCTTCCGAAATGAAGTCACTTCATTATCAGAAAGTGCTGTAATATCCTTTCCGTCATAAAACACTTTACCGCTGTCAGGGTGTTCAAGACCTGAAATTACATTCAAAAAAGTTGACTTGCCCGAACCCGACGCACCAAGAATAACCACAAAATCATTATCCTCAATATCAAGACCGATGTCCTTTAATACTTGAAATCGGCTTTCTCCGTTTCCGTATGATTTTATAATATCTTTTGCTTTAATCATCATTTGCTTCCCTCTTTATCTTTTTCAAAATGCTCATACATACCTCAGTAATCATTGTGCTGATTTCTTCGTCTGTAAAGCGGCACATTTTTGTGGCACAAAGCGATGCAATTCCGTGTGTATATATCCAAAGATGATGATATAGCTTTTTCGCAGATGAATTGCAAATTTTGTAATCTTCTTGAATTGACAATAGAATTTGCTCATAACTTTCATCTATCAGCGGAAGTACACCTGATAAGTTGGGAATTTGTTTTTGCTCCGTCATAAAGAGGAGCTGAAAAAGTTTTGACTCATTAACAGAGAAGAGAATATATTGCGTACCCACTCCCTTAAAAGGGTGTTCCGCTGTTAATCCTTTATTGACATATTCTTTATACAGAGTTTTAGCGGCTTCAATCACAGCCTGCTGAACTTCCTCCATATTTTTGAATACAGTAAAAATCGGTCTTGCCGAACTGCCGAGGTATGTTCCCAATGCTCTGGAAGTTAAAGCGTCATATCCGTCTGTCCTGACAATATTTAATGCGGCTTCAATAATTTCTGCTTTTGTAAATTTTGCTTTTGGCGGCATATTCTATTTCTCGTAAACGCTCAAAAGCGAGTACCTTAAAAAATTAAGAACCGCCATGTCAGGCG
>CAUWLL010000083.1:0-2966 GCA_963559605.1 uncultured Lachnospiraceae bacterium | reverse complement strand
CGTGACCGGACTTACACCGGCAAGTGTAGTCCAGCTTTGCTGGACACACGCAAAAGAAAAGCCGCAGACTTTTTCAAAATCTGCGGCGCAGCCAATAAGAAAAGGACACTGCTTTCACAATGTCCTTTTCAATCAACTATTTAACTTTTTGTGTTCCCACACTCCATATCAATGACTACCGAAACCGTGATATAGTCCTCAATACGCTTATTGCGGAACTTATCACCCTCGGCGTCAAACACCACATGGCGGGAAAAGTGCCTAAATCTAAGGATTTCTACAAGGTTCCTCTTTGTAGCAACACTATTGTCTCAACGGTATTACCAGTTTCCCACATTTTTACTGATATACTATTTTATTTTAAACTCTTTTCTTAATTTCAGTTCATCTACAAGTTTATTATTTGCATTTTTAATTTTTTCTTTATTCTCGCAGTAATCGTTCAAGCTCATTTGCAGCCATAATTCAGGACTTACTGAAATTTCAGTCACGTCATATTTAATTTGTGTCGCTAATAAAACATATTCTGAAATCATCCTATAACTATCTAAATCAGCCATATTTCCATTCGCAGCATAGTTCTCTTTTTGCATTAATGATACTATTTCTATGGCCCTTTCGGATCCATAAGAATATATCGTGTTCATTATCCCTTTAAAGCGCTTAAGATTCATATTTAAAGTTACTTGTTTCTGGTTGTCATTGTCAATATCTTCTAACTCCATCATTTTATCCATTAACTGTAACACTTCATACGGCATTGTTGCCATTTTCTCTAGTGCAATATTGTCTCTTTGTCTTTTTAGTTCATTTTCAAAATTTTTCTTCATAGAATGATTCGTAATAACAAACCCAATAATTGAAATTATTCCTGTTACCAAAGCAGTAATAATGGCACCTTTCAAATCATCACTCATAGTCGCTTTTTCACTTGCCGAATTAACCATTACGCCTAATATACATGCATAATCCATATTATATATATTATCCTCTCATAATCATTTTATTGAACTTTCAACTACTATTACTTTGTCATTTTGCTTTTAACAATTTTTATTTCACAATTTAGGCAGATTATTGAACTTTACCGTTTCCAATGTCTGTAACTGTTGTACCGCTAACTTTCGAAGCAATTCCATTCTCTCTTTCTGATTCTTACCCTGATTTATTAAAACAGCATTATAGCTTTCTAAATTTGCAAGTACCAGTAACTGATTTAATGTTGCTGCGTCCCGCATATTCCCTTTAACAGTCGAATTTTCATCCTTCCATTGCTTAGCCGTTTTTCCAAACAAAACAACATTCAGCATATCTGCTTCATTTGCATAGGTATACGCTACCTGTGCGGGTGTTAATTCTGGCGGTATCAAATTATCCTTAATCGCGTCAGTATGTATCCTGTAATTCAACTTAGAAATCTCTCTGTTCAAATTCCAATTCAGAGATAGCCGACTATTCTCATCCGTCTTTAATCTCCTGTAATCTTTCATGATATATAACTGGAATTCAGGAGAAATCCATGTTGCGAAAGACATAGCAATATCGCTATGGGCATATGTTCCGCCATAACGTCCTGCTTTTGAGACAATACCGATAGCATTCATCTGCGTAATCCACTTTGTCGGTGTCATAACAAAACGATTTAATCCAGCCTCATTTTTAACCGCCTCGAATTGCACACGGTTAAAATCTGGATTATGCAGTTCTTCCCAAACACCTAAAAATTCGATTGTGTTACGATTGCGCATCCAGTTTTGAATCACAAATCTTGGGTCGTCCTCATTTCGATATTTTGCAATATCCGTTAATGAAATAAATTCATTTTCAAAATTTGTAGTATAGATTCCAATATCAATACCTTTTGCATGAATTGTCTCCTTAACAATTTTTGCCATATACATCCTCCTTCCCCGCATAAACTTAAGTAATACATTGCTTAAACCATGTATATTCCACCTGATTTATAAATCATTCCCTGATTCTTCATCTTCCCACATATCCCTATATGCTTCAATGTAATATTTGATACATCTCGGATATAGATATAAATATCTTCTACATATCCTTTTATACAATCCCAGCATTTTTTCATCACACGCAAAATCCAGTAAATAATCTAACAAATGTGACACTTCATCTTCCGACACAGTTCTGCTGCACACATCTTCAACCAGCAGCAAACAAGCCTCATAGGCTTTCTGATGTAATTGGACTATCTGCTCCGCAATCTGATAAATATTTTCATCCATTTAGATTACCTCAAAATACTTAGGTGCCTCCATTATCGCTTCTACCTTTTCTTTCGTCGGATGTTTCCTCGGCTGTTTCAGTTCTTCTACCTCATTAGGTGCATCATACATCGGCAAGCCCAATTCCCTCTTCACCTCCGCAATATATGCAGTATGTACCTTGAAGCCATATTTAGCTTCTATGTACTCATTTATCATTTTGTAGGTAACTCTCTCTTTTGGCTTATACTCTTCTGCTCTTTTAGCAATATTATCAAGCGGTACTTTGCCCTCACCCTCACCAAACTCGACTTTTACATTGATTACACTGTCAGGTTTTTGTGGGAAAGCATTACTACCGTCTCAACGGTACTTTCGTTGTCCCAACAAAGTTCCTGTGTCTCCCTGTCTCCGAAATACACCGGAAAACGGAACTTTATGTGCTTCAGGAATCTGCCATCTGGCTGCTCCTGCTCGTAAATGTCCACCTGTTCTACAAAGCTGTTAAGAAATTCTTTCTTCTCCAGGTCGGTGAACTTATCATATAGTTTATCAAAATATAAAAGAAATTGATAGACGTTTTCTTCTGATATTTTCTGTTGCCGGATATTCAGCAGGCGATTCTTAACTTCTTCTATACTGTTCTCCACGCCTTCAATTTCATCATACAGACGATATAAGCGTGTCTCCATATCCTGATATTTCTTTTCATAAAATTTATCCATGATGTCCAGGCTA
>CAUWLL010000082.1:0-3068 GCA_963559605.1 uncultured Lachnospiraceae bacterium | reverse complement strand
ACAGGGAATTGAAGACTTGTCAGGCTCTGCATCTTCTGATTTGGGAAAATTAAAAACAGCTTTGGATACTTCTGCATCTTTGTTGGATGAAGCTTCCGGTAAAATGAATGATGTTTTACAGAGCCTTTCTGAAGCGGCAGAAAACGGAAATTTGGAAACTTTAAAAGAGGTTCTGGGAAATGGTCCTGATACAGTGAGCTCTTTTCTTTCTTCACCGGTGAAGATGGAAACAAAAAGTATCTATCCGGTAGAAAATTATGGCTCTGCCATGGCGCCGTTTTACTCCACTTTGTCTATCTGGGTAGGCGGTATTGTATTAGTTGCCATGATGAAAGTAACGATATCAGAGGATAGAAAGAAAAATCTGAATAATGTGAAAAATTGTCAGATTTATTTTGGCAGATATTTGCTGTTTCTCATTATGGGGTTAATTCAAAGCGGTTTAATTTGTCTGGGAGATTTGTTTTTCCTGGAAATTCAGTGCGAGCATCCGTTTTTATTTGTATTGTCGGGCTGGATTAGCAGCGTTGTGTATGTAAACATTATTTATACCCTGACGGTTTCTTTTGGAGATGTAGGAAAAGCAATTTGTGTTATTTTGCTGGTTATTCAGGTGGCTGGTTCCGGCGGAACATTTCCTATAGAGATGGCGCCATCTTTTTTCCAGAAGGTATACCAATTTCTGCCTTTTACTCATAGTATGGGAGCAATGAGGGAAGCAATTGCCGGTTTGTACGGAAATGCTTATGTAAGAGAATTGGGGACTTTGGGAGTGTTTCTGATTTTTTCCCTGCTTTTGGGATTGGTACTTCGTAAGCCTGTTATTCGGTTAAATGAAATGTTTACGGAGAAGCTGGAAGAAACAAAACTGATGTAAACTTTATTTTTCTGTTGACTTTTTCATCTCTCTGTTTTATATTATAGATATAACAATTAAACATATATTTAATCATTAAGAAAACATTATATTGAAGAGAGGTATTTTATTATGAAGAAGACTTACAATATCGAAGTGGACTGTGCAAACTGTGCAAACTTAATGGAAGATGCGACAAGAAAAACAGAGGGCATTGCTTCTGCCACTGTAAATTTCATGACTCAGAAAATGATTGTGGAATTTGAAGAAGGACAGGATCCGAAAAAAGTGATGAAAAACGTTTTAAAGGCCTGCAGAAAAGTAGAGTCCGATTGTGAAATTGAATTTTAAAAATCAGCACCCCAGCTGCAATCGCAAAAGGGGTGCAAATTTATAGAAGAAGGAAGGAGGCAATCATGAACAAAAAGCAGAAGAAGATGCTGACTAGAATTATCATTACAACAGTTATGGTGATTGCGCTGAATTTGATACCTGCAACGGGAATATTGCAGTTAGTTCTTTATTTGGCAGCTTATCTGATTATCGGATATGATATTTTGAGAAAAGCTGGACGGGGTATCCTGAACAGGCGTGTTTTTGATGAGAACTTTTTAATGGCAGTGGCTACCATAGGGGCTTTTGTTTTGGCAATTTATTCCAGAAGCGGAGATTATAATGAAGCCATTGCTGTTATGCTGTTTTACCAGATTGGCGAGTTGTTCCAGAGCTATGCAGTGGGAAAAAGCCGCAGAAATATCAGTGCATTGATGGATATTCGCCCTGATTATGCCAATGTAGAGCGAGATGGAAAGTTAGAAAAAGTAGACCCGGATGAAGTGGAAATTGACAGTACTATTGTAGTTCAGCCGGGAGAAAAGGTTCCTTTAGACGGAATTGTGATAGAAGGAAGTTCCAGTTTGAATACAAGCGCATTGACAGGTGAAAGCCTTCCGCGTGATGTTAAACAGGGGGATGAGATTATCAGCGGCTGTATCAATCTAAATGGTGTGCTGAAGATTAAAACAACAAAGGAGTTTGGAGAGTCTACAGTATCTAAAATTTTAGAGCTTGTGGAAAATTCCAGTTCCAGAAAATCCAAATCAGAAAATTTTATTTCAAAATTTGCCAAAGTATATACACCGGCAGTTTGTTATAGTGCCTTGGCTCTGGCAATCCTTCCGCCATTGGCACAGATGTTGTTTTTGGGACAGACAGCCCAGTGGGATGTGTGGATTTATCGTGCATTGACATTCCTTGTTATCAGCTGTCCTTGTGCTCTTGTAATCAGTATTCCTCTTAGTTTCTTTGCCGGAATTGGAGGGGCAAGTAAGGAAGGTGTCTTAATTAAAGGTTCTAACTATATGGAAACTTTATCTCAGGCCAAATATGTGGTCTTTGATAAGACAGGAACTTTAACACAAGGTGTTTTTGAAGTAAGTGGTGTTCACCACAATAAAATGGAAGAAGAGAAATTGTTAGAATATGCAGCATTGGCGGAATGTGCTTCTTCTCATCCAATCAGCAAGAGTCTTCAGAGAGCTTATGGTAAAGAAATTGACAGAAACAGGGTTTCTGATATTCAGGAAATCAGCGGATATGGAATTATTGCAAAAGTAGATGGAAAAGAAGTTGCAGCAGGAAACAGTAAGCTGATGAAAAAATTAAACGTGGAATATCAGGATTGCCATAAAGTTGGAACGATTATTCATGTGGCAATAGACGGCAAATATGAAGGACATATTGTAATTTCGGACCTTGTAAAGAAACATTCCAAAGAAGCCATTGCACGACTGAAAAAAGCAGGAGTAAAGAAGACGATTATGCTTACCGGAGATGCAAAAACGGTAGCAGAGCAGGTTGCACAGTCGCTGGGAATTGATGAGGTTTATGCAGAGTTGCTTCCGGGAGATAAGGTGACAAAGGTAGAAGAATTACTTGAGGCAAAGTCTGAAAAGGAAAAACTGGCATTTGTAGGTGACGGTATTAATGATGCGCCGGTTCTTACACGGGCAGATATTGGAATTGCTATGGGAGCAATGGGCTCTGATGCAGCGATTGAGGCGGCAGATGTGGTTCTGATGGATGATGACCCTTTAAAAATTTCCAAAGCCATTGGAATTTCCAGAAAATGTCTTGGCATCGTATATCAGAATATTATTTTTGCATTAGTGATTAAATTCGGTTGTCTGGCGCTTGGAGCAGTGGGCGTTGC
>CAUWLL010000081.1:0-3073 GCA_963559605.1 uncultured Lachnospiraceae bacterium | reverse complement strand
GGTCCATTCAAGGAGATAACTGGAATCACAACCCTTGCGGAGAATTTGAAAAAAGAGTTCTTAGAGGAAAATACATTTGAAGTCTCTGGACAGAACTATAATAAAATTTCATACATTTATGGAGCAAATGGTTCTGGAAAAACAAATTATTTGGCAGCACTTACGAAAATGCAGAAGATGATAATAATGTCTACTGTGTTGGGAGCTAATAATAATAAGCTATTAGAAGTTCCTGCAATTAAGAAAGAACTAGCAGCACCAATCGAAACTTTTAAGTTTGATATTGATTGTAAAAGTAAAGAGACGTATTTTGAGATTCAGGTGATTATCGAGGAAATTTTATACACTTATTCATTTGCAATTCAGGATGGAAAAATTCAAAAAGAGCTTTTGACCAAAAAGAAGAAACGGACAGAAGTACTTATTAAGAGGACTTCTCCAAAATATGAAGACATAGTACTTCGCTCCGGATTGTCTAGTTTCAAGAATATGGTATCTGTTGTTAGAGAAGACGCATTATGCTTGGCAATGGCGGCTATGTTAAACAATCCTTTAGCAAGTATGATTCTGAATGAAATAATGAATTATCGTGTGATAAATATGGCTTCGGTTGGAAATGCACCGGATTTTGATGAAGAAAATACTAATGAGGAAGCAATAGAAAGATATCTCAAGTATTTAAAAATAGCTGATCCCACATTGACAAATTTAAAGGTTGATTTGGAATCAAAAATGGATAAACATGTATTGAGTGAAGACGATTTAGAGAACAAAGAGCTGGTCATCAAAAACATACATGTAAGTGTTCAATCACTTCATGCTACTTACAAAGATCATAAACAAGTTGGGGAGATAGAACTTCCATTTTTGAAGTATGAATCAAATGGAACTATTCGAATGCTGAGAGTTTTACCTGCTATTTTTGAGGCATTAGATGCTGGAAGTACGTTATTTATTGATGAAATAGAGAATGGTTTACATCCTAATTTAGTAAAGCTTTTAGCTGGTTTGTTTAATTCTAATGAATCTAATCCGCATCATGCACAGTTAATATGTACAACACATGACACACTGCTACTCGATGGAGTACGGAGAGATCAGGTATGGTTTACAGATAAGAACCAGTATGGAGAAACAAGCATGTGCAGATTAAGCGATTATCCAAATGTGAGAAGCAATGATAATATTGCTGCGAAATACTTACAAGGAGTATTTGGAGCGATTCCCAATACTCAGAATTTGTAATAAAAAAAGAACCAAAGCGCCAACTTTGGTTCAGGTGGTAGATATCTACCAAATGTAGTAACCATGGGCGAAATGACCATGGCGCAATATAAAATAATCCAAACCAATAATACCATGGTTACTACAAACTTTCAATAAAAATTTAATACAGGAGAGATAAAATATATGACGGAATTGTAGTAATATGGTAGCTATTGCGCCATTAAATTTATAAGTACTTTGGTCATTTCTCCTTTTCATATAGATATATTTTTTATATAAAATGGAGGAAATAATTTGATTATTAAAAAGAAAAGAATTAATAGTTTATCATGTTTGAACCATGTTGAAGAGGGAAAGAATCTGATGATGGTACTACGTGATGCAGCGAGATTTAAAGGGATATTAGTGAAACTGGGATTTTCGGAGGATTTAATTGAAGGCGAGAGAGTTTTACCATCCATGTTAAATCCGACGCTGAAGAGAAATGCAGAGCCTTTTTATATTAAGGATAAAACAAAACCGAAAGAACAGTATACACAAACTTTATGGTGGACGCGACATGAGTGGGCAGGCCGTGGAGAGACAAGAGAGGTGACGGATTTTGTTACCATTCCTCGTGAGAGATATGCAAGAATAAAATTCGAGCCATACAGTGTGGAATTGTTCTTGAAATATGATGAACAAGGCCAGTTGATGGTAATGACGGATTTCATTTCATATTGTCATGATAATGAAAAGTTGCTGATAAATACGATTAATATTTTTCTTACTAATTTTGAAGAGTGTGAAATATTAACTGAGAATTTTGAAAATGTGATGCCTACCCGAACTATAAAGCTGAATTGGGAAGTGTTACCAAGTGGAGATTATCCGTGGAAAAGGATGCAAGATGATTTACAAAAAGTATCTGCTAAAAGTAGTAAGACTGCGAAAAAATTGCTAATTGATAAATGTGAGTTTATAAATTCTTTTCAGCCTGATTTTAGAGCATATGGGAAATCTGGATTTCATGGGTATGTGATTTTTGGATTCATGCATAGGAACATATATGTTTTGGAAAGCGTTTATCCGAACAATGCCACATATGTTTTTGGAAAAAATTGGGAAGAACTTTCAAAACTTACTAAAGCCGAAATTTTAAAAGAGAATTTGCAAGATGTACGAATAATTCATAATAATAATTGGCAACAAGAAATACGTGATTTGTTGGAGGTAGCATAAATGGGAAAAAATCAACATGTAACGCCACATAAAGAAGGTGGCTGGCAAGTTAAGGGTGAGAACAATACAAGAGCAACAGTTAGAACTGATACACAGGCTAAAGCTATACAGAGAGCACGAGAAATAGCTAGGAACCAAGAATCTGAACTGTTTATTCATGGAAAAAATGGGAGAATTAGAGAAAGAGATTCATATGGAAATGATCCGTTTCCGCCGAGAGGATAAACTATAATAAGTAAACAAAGAGCTGAACAGATAGGACGAAAACTCCTATTTGTTCAGCTCTTGTGTTTATAAGAGGTCAAAGAAGAAACAAATTATAATTCCATATCATGTGACCTTTTCTTAGATCGAATAGGCTGATTTCGTCGCATCTCCTGTTTCCTCTGATATTCAAGTTCCCATGCACGATGAGAGAAAACATCAGGATCCTCCACATTGAGATAATCCACCTCATCGGCTGCAATATCACGGCGGTGATAGTCATAATACTTACCGAAAGTACCTTTGAGCTGTTCGATCAGCTTATCCCGAAAATCAGGACGTATCTGGATTCTGGTGTCCAGCAATTGTAAACGGTAAATAGTAGGTACCAAGATTTTTGCTAGTTTTCATGAGATAATTA
>CAUWLL010000080.1:0-3166 GCA_963559605.1 uncultured Lachnospiraceae bacterium | reverse complement strand
TGAACGAGGTGTGAATTATCCTACCTTTGATACATTAGAAAAGATAATGGACGTGTTGGGAGTAACACCCAATGAATTATTATCGGGAGAATGGAAGTATATTGACCACACAGAACCTTACATCATGGATATTATCAAACGGGAACAAGACTTTAATGTTTCCTTAGATTATCTGTCTGAAAATGAGTTTTTCAATGATGAAAAGGAATACAGATTTTACATGGAAACCATATTGATTAGATACATCAGCAATTATCTTTCTAATGAGGTTGTAGAAATTGAAGAACTTATGGAAATCAAACAGTTGATACAGCGTCAAAAAATAGAACGCATGATGAAAGTACATAAGGAAATGCGAGGGTTAGACCGATACAGAGAACAGCCCAAAGAGTATAAATACCATGACCCTTATGATGATTGGATATTCCGTCAGCTTGCAGATATAGACAACAGAAACAACATTCCCGACACTTCGCCACAATTAGATTTTAATGAGGGAGATTATGAAGATTATCTAAAGGCGAAATGGAACAGAGGTTTTTAATTTCCTCTTGCATGGAAGATACAGCAAATAAAAAGCCCAGTAAAGAGTGTAAAGCACCACCAATGGTGGCAAGGCTCTTGACAGGGCTTTTTCTTTTCTGTTGTGGGGTAATCAAGAGGAAGAAAGAAAAAGTGTGCATTTTTGTTCCATAAATGCTAAGGGTATGCTGATTTTTATTGTGGCGGATATATAGAACTGTTATAATATGGATATGAAGAAACGGACAAATTTAGAATTTGCAAAGGAGACCAGCTATGAAAAAAAACACTAATAAATATAATGGAATGCTATATGGGATGTGCATCGGTGTAGGTGTAGGAACTGCATTAGGCGTGGTGTTCAATCATACTATATTAGGATTAGCTATAGGACTGGGAGTGGGAATGTTTGTTGGGAGTCTTTTTACTAATAAACATGATGACGATATAGAGTAGTAAGCGAAAATAAAATTTCAGCTTGACAACTTCATATCCATACACACAAAGCAGTTAGTCTTAGGATTGACTGCTTTTTTCGTACCCAGAAAGGAGTGATTGATTTATGCAAAAGATTTGGAATAAAGGACACCTTATCAGAGCCAGCGACAAGCACCTTGTTTACCACTTTTCCATAGGGACATTTCTTTACAATGCAGTTGTGGAGCTTGTCAATCCCATAGCCGATACGGTATCAAGAAAGACCTATACGGGTGCAGATGTGGACTGGTATGTAAAGGCAGAGGATATTGTATTGAAGAATAAAGGCAACCATAACGCAGGTAATCCACAGAACTCTACACCGCAGGGACAGCCGAAAAAATAAAAATTCTCCTCATAAGTTAGAAAAATAGCGGTACTCTCCCGTTAGTAGATTGCCTACCTTATCGTAAATGGTTAAAATAACGATAGGAGGTGGCACAAATGTATCAAATCAACAATGAACAATTCGGAAAATTTTTAGCCGAAGTGCGAAAGGAAAAACGAATGACACAAAAGGACTTAGCAGATAAGTTATTTGTGTCGGATAAAACGGTTAGTAAATGGGAACGTGGAGTTTCCCAAGCAAAAGGATATTAAGGAATAACCTGTGTTTACCTGCTTGTAAATAAAAGAATATGGCTACAAAGTTAAGAGATACTACATATTGTGTTAGTATCTCTTTTTCGGTGACTTTCAACAGCATAATATTTCATTTTTACTTGACTTTCCTAAAACTTATTAGTTTATGCTTTGTCAAGGGGGGGAATATTGATTAGAAATATTCCTACATAGTAAAAAAGAAAGAGGAAAAATTCCTCTCCTTTTTACTATCAGAATACAAATAACATAATAGTTTTGGTTACAAAGTTTGCGACATTTTTTGGCATTCCAACTTTACGGCAAGCATTATAGATAGCATCCTCTAGCGTTCCAGTATAATGTTCTATAAGATTTAAGAGAATATCTAATTTTGTATATTTTGCAATAAAACTTTTTACTTGTTTTGGAAGTTTCTTGTACGTTTTTCTAATAAGTTTTACTGCCGCTGAAAATTTCCCTCTAGTCTGAGCACCGCTGTTAATTTCTTCAGAAGTAATAGAACCTGATACATTACCATTCGCCACGTTGATACCAGATAATGCAAAGTTATTGAATTGTTTAATTTCTGAATCAGAAAGTCCATAATTTCTTAATTCATCTTCTGACATAGTAAAGTTTTGATTAAAAATATCTTCTGTAAATTCAGATACAATAGAAATATCTGACTCAGCAGCATGCACTGTACTGATTGTATTGCCTAATGTGGACATACCCATAATGGTAGCTAAAGATAATGCTAATAATCGTTTTTTCTTCATCATAATGTAATTCTCCTTGTGTAATATTTTTATAAACATATTAAATTTGATTGTGATTAAATCAATAGAGATTTCGTGAACTGAAAATTTGAGGGTGTGAAATGTATCTTTTTCGGTTGAAAAATTGCACTAATTGTTATAGAATACCATCAAAAGATGAAGTTTACTTCATGTGAAAAAAACTTCACTAGGAAGGAGGATAAATTGAAAACAAAAATAAGGGAGTACCGAAATTTAAATTCTATAACTCAAAAGCAGTTAGCAAATTTAGTTCATGTGTCCACAAGAACTATCATTTCTATTGAAAAAGGGCAATATAACCCTTCGTTAATGCTTGCTTATCGGGTGGCTCGTGTATTTAATACTACTATCGAAGAAATTTGTTGTATGGAAGAAAATTTATTAGAGGAGGAAAAAAAATATGAAATTGTATAATAAGAAAAAAATGATAATTGCTACTGGGGAATTTTTATTAGCTAGTGTTAGTATTGCTACTATTGTTATACAAAAAAGTCATGATATAAAGTTTATTATTTTGTCTTTGGTTTGTTTATTGATGAGTTTATATAGTGGAAGTTGTGCTTTTTCTAAACAGAAAACATACGAAGATTTAGTAGAAAATTTGGACGAAAGAGATGACCTGATTGCGATGACAGTTAATGATAAAATGTTAAAAATATATTGTGTAACCACAATATGTTTGATTATTTCAGGAATTATTATTTATACCATAACTAAAAATTTGAATGTCAGTAAACGCAAAATAGCGGGTACCTTGACATTTTTAGGCGGCTGCTTTGCAGCCA
>CAUWLL010000079.1:0-3314 GCA_963559605.1 uncultured Lachnospiraceae bacterium | reverse complement strand
TCACACCCCTTTCATTTAATCAAAAAGTTAATTAACCTTACGGTTAAATACTAAACTAAGAAATGCTTCTTGTCAATAATTTACTATAAATTCTTTTATGATAAAGAATATGACTATAATAATCACTACTGTCATTGATAGCATCCATCATCCCTGCATCTCAAAAGAATTTACAAACCTCCCAAGGATTTTGATATACTCCCTGAGAGGTCTGTAAAATTCTTTTTGAAATTGTACGTCCCGAAACGTATGATTAACGTTTAAGGACTTCTCATCACGCCTCAAAGCTACATGTGTTCAATATAAAATTCATCCTGACAACTCCGCCCCTCATTTTTTAATAGTAATTTATGCTCGTCATATGAACGTATTCCATTCACACGGAGTATTTCTCCTATATTCTATCTGCTACTTGGAATGATTCTACTCTGTACCCAACGCATACTCCAATCTGAATTCATGGTTCGGATACCTTTTTTCAAAAACAACGACATCATAAAACAGAGCTTCTCTAGGAGTAACATTTTCCGGAATCTCAATTGTATATTTCTTTCTCATCATAATTTAATATTCAGACAATTTTATTTCTATTATTTCTCCTGATTGTATACCTGTTCAAAAAAGCACCACCTTTTCCAAATCATTTCCCAGATTTTATTCCTATGAATCTCTGATAAAACATGATCTATACTACTGAAAATATAATCCTGATCTTCAATTTTCAGTTTCCCAATCTGTAAATCATATCCTTTTGGTATCAATGACAAATTATACTCTAGAGATTTTGAGCCGATGTAGTTATTAACCGGGAAATCTCTCATCACATCTATTTCTTTCAGAAGTCTTTCATCACCATATGTTGAAAACAATAACGATACTCCCTGATCAAATAATCAATACAGAACATCTGGTACATATATAATCCCCAACCGTTTCTTATTGCAAACTCTAATGGAGATTCATTATCTTCTTTTTGCAAATCATAATACAAATCATACGCCAATTTTTCTTCATTGTCCTTACGAAAGTTTTCTGAAACAGAAACCCATGTTTCTTGTTCTTGACCATCAATAACAACAATTCATTAACACATTCATGACCAAATACGCCACGATAACTATCATAGTTCGACAATTTATAATATAATCTCTTCCCATTCACTTCTTCATACGCTTTCAGAAAGCATCCCAGGGTTCCCGGTGACATTTTTCTTGTCGCCCAATCCAGATGTCTCATATCCTGTAATTCACAAATACTATCCTGCACTATGTCATCTCATCTCAAAGATTTTATTGTTCATCTGCTTCAAATTGATCTGGATAACTGTCACTGCCCTCATATCCGCACACACCCATTCTGGGAGAATTACAAACAGGCAGCAAAAATTCTGGTTCATAATATTCTCCCTCTTCATCATTTTCCGCCTCTAAACACTCATCACACCAAAAAGGCTCTCCTTCATAATATCCTTCTGGATTAACCCATTTCGCCTCATTTTGTTCACAGTTACTACAAAGAATTTTAGGCGGATTATTTCTTGATAAAATTACAATTTCATTATTCTTTTTTTCTCCATCTCGACAACTATGTATACTTAATAACAATTCTGTGGTTGAACCAAAATCATATTCATATAAAAAGTTATCACCGACATCCACAACATCTTTTAAGCGATAATTCATATTTCTGGAAGGTATTCCCCAAAAAGCATCCGTATCCGGATTGCTTTCATATTGTTCTTCATGAATCGTGAATGCACTCAGATGTCCACAGCATTCTACCCATATGTCACGGATAAACACATCCAGTTCTTTTAGCGTAGTATTCTCGCTTGCTTCTACAATTAACCAATAATCTTTTAGATATTTCCCAGTAATAACAACCTGAAAATATCGGCATCTTCTTTTCCCTTTTTCTTCAGCAAGCTTTGCACTTCTCTTTTTGCACGCCTGCAGATGTCGCAGCATACCACCTTTTGTATACTCTTTTCCACAATACTTACATAATCCTTTTGTTTGAACCGCCATTCTTTCCCCTCCAACCCATCTGTTTTTCGCGCACAATAGTATTGAACGTTTTTCCTCTAACAAAGTATACCATTATCTTATTAAAAAAGACATAGAAAAAACTCCCCAAAACTGAAGTCCTGAGGAGTCGAAATTCTTTTTGAAATTGTCCGTTCCAAAAACGTATAATTAACGTTTAGAGAACTTACACCCCTGTAAATACAAGGTATTTCAGCCATTTTGTAAGCAACGTGTAACAAGTTCAGTTTGTATGAATTATTATGCACTCTGAACACTTATATATCAAAACCTCTTGATTTCAACCACATTTGAGCGCCCATAAAAACCGTCTGTATTACCACATCAAGACCTTTATCTTTGAATGTCCCATCTGATTCACCCTGTTCTTGCAAGATTTTCATTATTTCTTTCTGCACTGCAACACCATCTTCCCCAGATGCAAACATATTCTTAAAAAGCTGATTTTGTCGTTCTAATATACTAATATAACTGTTTTGGTTGTGAATAACCTGTTTCATATCTCCTTTAATTTCAGCAGTATTTTCAGCCGTTTCAATAGCTGCTTGTCTTGCTTCTTCTTTTCGCCGATATTCATCAATCCTTACTTCCTCTAATGCAGAAAAACTTGCTTGAAGTTGTTCTTGCTGCATTGCAATACTTTCTGTCATTTGCTTTGCAAGTAAATCTATATTTGGCATATTTTCAAATTCCAAACTTTTTTCCTTCCCTCTAATATATATTTTTTATAACTAAACTTTCTATTGAACACTCTGAACAATCGTGTTATATTATAGATGTATAGAGAACAACCGCCCACTGGGTGAGTTGACCGGATAAATTAAGAAGCAAAGCCACCCGAACCGACCAAAGTATCAGGGTGGTTTTTGCTATGTATTGCTACTTACAAAACGTAAAAACGAATGTAAGCAATGCAAGAATGAACATTCCGAAGGCAATTAAGTCTTTGAAATCAAAATGATTTTTGTTGTCCATCAGCATCACCCCCATTCTTAAAGAATGAGGTCAAGCCACCCTGTAACACGATTGTTCCCTACAAGCATTTTACCATGTTTGAATGCCACTGACAACTCATATAATGCTTCTTGAGTTTCCGCAGTTTTATCCACAGTCACCTGTTTTACAATATATCATTATAAACAACTTTCAAAAAATGCCTAAAACATAAGGAATCTTCTCCCTTTTTGATGTAAAATTAAGCTATCAACCAAAAATTGTTGTGGTCAAGCTTTTTTGTAACACTACGACCTAATTTCCACTACAGGAGTT
>CAUWLL010000078.1:0-4699 GCA_963559605.1 uncultured Lachnospiraceae bacterium | reverse complement strand
CCATTGGCGGAATCGGGATTCACAACGTCATGGAGCTTGCAGGAAGCGGAATCTGCGGAGTGGCAGTCATCAGTGCAATCTTTGCCCAGCCGGACATACAGGAAGCGACAAAGGCGTTGAAAAAAGTGACACAGAAGATGGTGACTGCCGATAAAAGGAGCAAAGAACATGAGAACAGCATTAACAATCGCTGGAAGTGATTCCAGCGGAGGCGCCGGAATTCAGGCAGATATTAAAACAATGATCACAAATGGTGTGTATGCCATGAGCGCAATTACAGCGCTGACTGCCCAGAATACGACTGGCGTAACAGGGATTATGGAGGTGACTCCAGATTTTTTAGGCGAACAGATGGACAATGTTTTTACAGATATTCGGCCGGATGCAGTGAAGATCGGAATGGTATCATCCGCGGCTTTGATTGAGAAAATTGCAGAGAAGTTAAAAGAGTATCAGGCGGAAAATATTGTAGTAGATCCGGTGATGGTAGCGACCAGCGGAGCAAAGCTGATTCGGGAGGACGCAATTGAAGCGCTGAAAACACATCTACTCCCAATAGCGACGGTGTTAACACCGAATATTCCGGAGGCGGAAATTCTGTCTGGAATGAAAATAGAGAATGAAGAAGCTATGATAAAGGCAGCGAAAAAAATCAGTGAGAATTTTCATTGCGCAGTTCTTTGTAAAGGCGGACATCAGCTCAACGATGCCAACGATCTGCTGTATAGCGAAGGGGAATTTCGCTGGTTTTACGGAAAACGCATTGACAATCCGAATACCCACGGTACAGGCTGCACCTTATCAAGCGCCATTGCTTCGAATCTGGCGAAAGGTTACGCGTTGGAGACTTCTGTGGAGCGGGCGAAAGATTACATTTCCGGAGCCCTTGGCGCGATGCTCAATCTTGGCGCCGGAAGCGGTCCCATGAATCATGGTTTTGATCTGAAGAGTGATTTTATTGAGAAATGTGGTAATAGTCAGCAAACATGTGAGAATGTGCCACAAGGCGATAAGGAGGTATAGCGAGAATGACAGAGAAGAGAACCTCCTTATGGGAAAATGGATTGATCTGGTTTGGCGCAGGCGTATCCATTGCGGAAATTTTGACTGGAACCTATCTTGCGCCTCTTGGTTTTGGAAAAGGGTTTGCGGCAATTATTCTTGGCCATCTAATTGGCTGTTTGATGTTGTTTTTTGCAGGAGTGATCGGTGGAAAAGTAAGAAAAAGCGCGATGGAAACCGTTAAGATGAGTTTTGGACAGAAAGGAAGTCTGCTTTTTGCGTTCTTAAATGTACTTCAGCTTGTCGGGTGGACAGCGATTATGATCTATGACGGAGCGCTTGCGGCGGATGGAGTGTTATCCGCGGGACGCTGGCTGTGGTGTCTGGTCATTGGTGTGCTGATCGTTTTGTGGATTGTGATTGGAATTACCAATCTCGGGAAGGTAAATGTAATCGCTATGTCAGCTCTATTTGTTCTGACTCTGATTTTGAGCAAGGTGATTTTCCTTGACAGCGGCGCAGTTGGAATGGCAGCGGACGAAAGTATGACGTTCGGAGCGGCTGTGGAATTATCGGTAGCAATGCCGCTTTCTTGGCTTCCGCTGATTAGTGATTATACAAGAGAAGCGAAGGAGCCGGTGAAGGCAACTGCCATCAGCGCAGTGGTCTATGGCGTAGTAAGCTGCTGGATGTATGTCATCGGAATGGGGGCGGCAATTTATACTGGCGAGTATGATATTGCCCAGATTATGTTAAAGTCAGGACTTGGCATTGCAGGGCTTTTGATCATCATTTTCTCCACAGTTACAACAACATTCCTTGATGCATATTCTGCGGGGATTTCCAGTGAATCCATTGTAAGAAAATGGAATGGCAAACATGTGGCAATTGTTGTGACGGTCATTGGAACGGTGGCGGCAATGGTTTATCCGATGGATAATATTACGGATTTCTTATATTTGATCGGCTCTGTGTTTGCACCGATGATTGCCATTCAGATTGCGGATTTCTTCCTTTTGAAACGGGATGCCAGCGGTCAGAATGTACAGCTGACAAATCTGATTGTATGGCTGATTGGATTCATTGTATATCGGATGTTAATGCATGTGGATATGCCGGTGGGAAATACATTGCCGGATATGGCGATTACCATGCTTGTGTGCGTGATTGCTGCTAAAGTAGGAAAAGAAAGATAGAGAAAAATTACAACCGGCTGTTTAACAGCCGGTTGTGTGTAATACACCGAGAAAAATAGGTGTAGATGTATGACAATCAATAATCATGTAGAGGAATGGACGGTCCAGACGGATCGTCTTTATTTCTTCCGGTGGAATCATGGACATTTTGGCAGTCATTTCTGCCGCAGAGGCAGCGCCTGCTTTTGTTCCTGTTTCTGTGACGCTGATATGGGTTTTGTGAAGGATTCTTTCGATACAGATATTTCCATCTTCGGAAGTGCCAAGGTTAGAAAAATCTGCGCGTTTATAGTCAAAGGCATCGTTCATCCCCATATTTTGAAAAATCTCTGCCATATTTGTATCAGAATCAGATTCGAATTTCGGAATGGATGCTTCTACTGCTGTAAGTTCTGAAGTTGTAAGAAGATTACGAAGTTGTTCCCCGCTTAAAGAATCAACATAATCTTTCATAGAAACGCCCTCGTTCGGCAAAAGCGCGGCAAACGCATAATCTCCATTTGCATAATATTTCAGAAAACCGGAAGCCTTTTCGTCTTTTAGGTATTCGTATTCGGAAGAATGGAGATATTCGACTTCCTCGGTTGTTCCGTCTTCTCTCGTAAATGTTCCCTGATCCACCTTATCTTCGGTATAAGGGACCTCCCAGTCTGCCTCAAAAGCGAGAGCATTGATAAGGTACATGACAGCTTCATCAGGAATTTTATCAAGAAGCGTTGGAATCATTTTCTTGGTATGCTCAGAAGTCCAGTCATTGATGGCGTTGGCGGTGGAGTTATCAAAAGGAGCTTTATAGATACCCGCTTGGAAATAATCTGCGTTTGTCTGTAAGAAATCGGATTTAACAGTCAGTTTTTTATCCTCTTTTAACCAAATGCTGTTTGCAAGGTGAAGTGCTGCGTGTTCATCATCGGCTAGTTGCTTTGTATAAGCATGAAGGTAAGGATTGAGTTTGCTGACCGGAAGACCAAGAACCTTTTCCATCTGGGTAAGCGTATCTCCCACGGCGCCATTTGCGGTCATGGTAAGCGCAAGTTCCAAAGAAAGCGGAGAAATCAATAGATTTTCCCTGTCTGTGATACTTTCTTTCAATAATCGTACTGCAAAATCCGTGGAAGAAAGAAATGCTTCCTCTGTTAGGGCAGTGTCCGTTTGAATCTCCGCAGCTTTTACGTCTTTCATCAAATCTACGGTTTTCGATGAACTGTTGCATCCGGAAAGAAATAAAATGCCGGTCAGGAGCAAGGTCAGAGCGGCGGCTGTTAATTTTTGTTTCATAAAGAACCTCCTTGTTGGTTAATTTGCTGAGTAGTTTCGACTACTTGTTGTGCGTTCATTATACTATATTTGCATCGGGAAAGAAAGCAATCGGGAAGAAATGGAAAATTGTTTTACAAGTAGATTGTAGAATGATAGAATAGAGGAAGACTTTATGACGGAAAGATAAGGAGTGTAACCTTGATGGAAGAGAAACAGCATAAGAGACGTGTGCGTTATTCGGGAACGCATCCGCGAACCTATAAAGAAAAATATAAAGAGCATCAGCCGGAAAAATATGCAGATATGATTTCGAAAGTGATTTCAAAAGGAAGTACGCCGGCGGGTATGCACATTTCCATTATGGTGAAGGAGATTTTAGACTTTCTCGATATAAGACCGGGAGAGACAGGTCTTGACGCTACGCTTGGATATGGCGGGCATACGAAAGAAATGCTGAAATGCCTAAATGGAGAAGGACATATTTACGGATTGGATGTGGATCCGATCGAATCCGCAAAGACAAAAGAGCGCCTGGAAAAACAAGGGTTTGGAGAAGATATATTAACCGTAAAGCTGATGAATTTTAAAGACATTGATAAGGTGGCAGAGGAGGCGGGGAAATTCGACTTTATTCTGGCAGATCTGGGAGTGTCTTCCATGCAGATCGACAATCCCGACCGAGGTTTTTCTTATAAAGTGGAAGGCCCCCTTGATCTTCGTTTGAATCCGCAGAAAGGAATCAGTGCGGCAGAACGCATCCGTAATATTTCTGCGGAAGAGCTGACAGGAATGCTGATTGAAAATGCGGATGAACCTTATGCGGAGGAAATTGCCGACGCAGTTGTGACAAGGCAGAAGCGTGGGGAGAAGATCGTTACAACAAAAGACCTCCAGCGGGTGATCGAGGAGGCATTGTCATTTCTTCCGAAAGGGGAGCAAAAAGAAGCGGTGAAAAAATCTTGTCAGAGAACCTTTCAGGCGCTTCGCATTGATGTAAATCAAGAGTATGAGGTGCTGTATGAGTTTTTAGAAAAGCTTCCGAGAGTGCTTGCATCGGGAGGACGTGTGGCAATTTTGACGTTCCACTCAGGAGAAGATCGTTTGGTGAAAAAATCATTTAAGCGTTTCTTAAAAGAGGGGGAATATGCAGAAGTTTCCAAAGACGTGATCCGTCCGTCACAAGAAGAGTGCGTGAAAAATCCGCGCGCCCGTTCTACGAAAATGAGATGGGCGATCAAAGC
>CAUWLL010000077.1:0-4790 GCA_963559605.1 uncultured Lachnospiraceae bacterium | reverse complement strand
AACCCCTCAAGAATGAGGGGAAGGGGAGTTGAAGTGTCGGAGACACTTTTTTATTGGATTTATGGGAAATGGAGGAGATTTAGATGGCAAGAAGTTATCATCGATTAACGTTTGCGGAGAGAACTTTGGCAGAAGAACTGTACAAAAATGGTGCTACAGTTATTGAAATTGCTGAGAGTGTTGGTGTCAGTGTTCCAACAATGTACAGAGACCTAAAACGAGGAAGAAATCCCCAAACCGGCTTGTATGAGGCGGAAAGGGCGCAAAAGGCTTTGTTTGCCTAAAGAAAAATAAATATGGAAAGCGAAAAATTTGATATAGATGTCGATTCGTTAAAAGTTCTTTTGAGTAATTTTGAATCACACAAAAAAAGAATTAGGAAGTTACTAATGGAACGTATCCATGAGATTTCTGATACGGATTGTGACATTGATTATATCAACGCAGTAGCATATAAAAAGAATATAACTGATGGAATGCCAAGGAGTTCTGAAGGAGTTTTGAAAGATCTTTCTGATGTACTGGAAAGATACCAGAAAGTAATGAGAAGAAGGTCTTTTGAAATTACAAAGAGTATTGGAGATCTGACTTGGGAAGAAGAGGCGCTTCGCCAAGTATGGAACTGCTATCAGAGTTTGAGTGGAGATGAATATGAGATAGTCACACGATTGTATGTGAGGGGTGAACTTTATGAGGAGGTACAGCAAACATTCCCATATTCATCAAGGAAGTTTGAAAGTGTCAGACGTTCAGCTTTACGAAAAATCGTAAAACGTTATCGACAACAGCAGAAAAAGTTCCATGGTGAGATTGATAAAAGCAGAAAAAAAAGAATGTGACAGTCACTTTAAATCTATGAGTTCCGCTTTAGAGTGGGAGAAAGGACGTCATTATGAAAACATATGTAGTAGGAAATTTAAAAGGTGGAGTTGGAAAAACTACCACAACCGTCAACTTAGCTTACAGCTTATCTCTATTAAATCAGAAAATATTAGTTGTAGACTGCGATCCGCAGTGCAATACAACTGTATTTTTCTCAAAGGTGAATGCAAAAGGGGTTACAATCAAACAGATTTTTGAAAACCCCGAAAAAATAAAGACGTACAAGACAAAGTATGCAAACATTGACCTTGTGAAAGGATTCCCTGAAGTAACAGTATATAGTGAAACCGCATTAAATGAAGCGCTGGCCCACGTAAAAGACAGATATGATATATGTCTGATCGATTCAAGACCAGTATTTGATGACCTTACCAAAAACGCGGTCTATGCAGCGGATGTATTATTAACCCCCATTAAGTTTGATAACTTTTGCAGAGACAATCTTGCACTCGTAGAAGATGCCTATCATGAGTTTGCAGAAGTTAATCCAAACTTGGAGTGGTATGTATTTGCAAATATGGTAGCAAGAGCAAAGGCGCAAAAAATAGCTTCTGAAGATTTGATTGCTCGTCATGCCTATCCTGTGCTGGATACGTGTATCAGCCGTTCAGCGGTGGTGGACAATGCGCTGAGTCTTTATAAGCCAGTTGCAAAACATCGCAGAGACAGTATAGTTGCTAGTGATTTTATGGAACTTGCCACAGAGCTTTTAGCGCTTCCGAATGGAGGTGACAGCAATGAGTAGAGACAGTGAACAGAGAATGAGATGTTTTGTACAAGTTCAGATGGAACATGTGGAACGCCAGAATGTATCCTTTTCGGAGGTTATGAAAAATCAGGTTTTAGAGTATGCAATGATGATTGGTGATCGTGAGAGAGTTCGGGCGTTGGTAAAAGAACTGACAGAAGCGGCAAAATCTTTAGAAGCAGATAAAATAGAGCATGTTTTGTGGAAAGCTCAGCACGGCATTGATTTTTTGCCCGATCCATTAATAGGAGTGGTAGAAATGCGTGATTTTGGGTATTCAGAAACAGATATGTATCCGCTTCGCAAAGAAGAAGCTTTGAAATTTTATCAATATGGTTACACACTGTACTGTCTGTATCCAGACAATACAGAGCAGGAGTGTATTAGTGAAGAAATGCTCAAAAATCATGATGGAATCTACGGAATCGCAAAAGATGAATGGCACAATATGAAATGTCAGGAACGTTTAGACTTGGAAAGTGAATGGTTCGATGGTTTTTTGGAGGATTCTGAGGGGTTCGTTATGTCTTTTGCGCCCTGGGAAGATTCTTCGGAAGATGAAATTACAGCTCCGTATGATTATAGGGCTAAGTTGATGTAGAGGGGGATACGGATATGGCAAAACTTAATAATGTATTTTCAAAAGAGGAATTAAAGAAAACGGACAACCATAAAAAGAGAGTCACGAAATGGATCCATTACTCAAAACTGAGAAGTAATAAATATCAAATCTATGATGCAAGGGATAAAGAGGAGATAGAAGCGTTAGCAGATATGATTGAGGCAGAGGGGGAGGTGTTACAGGATATTGGCGTCAGAAAGATTGATACCGATGAATATGAAATTATCTTAGGGCACAAGAGGACTGCCGCCTGCAAACTTTTGGTAGAAGAACGGGGAAAAGAGGAGTTTGCATTTCTGCCCTGCCGCGTATCTGAACTGAATGATATACGCACAGAGTTCCGCCTGCATTCCAGTAATATGCACCATGAAGAGACGCCTTACGAAACAATGTCTAAGCTGGTGCGTATGGGAGAACTGCTAAAGGCATATCCGGAAGAGTTTCCGGAAGTACCACAGACCGGAAGAATCGTGGAACGCCTTGCCAGGCTGTACAATATGAAAAAAACAACTGTCGGAGAATACCAGAAAATAGCTAAGAATTTGAGTCCCCAAGCAATGCAGACGTTTAAAGACGGATCAATTGATAAAAGTGCAGCAGTGACACTTGCAGGGATGACTCACGAAGAACAGGATAAGGCTCTGGATCAGGGATATATGAAAGATAAAGATATTAGGAAGTATAAGGAGGAGCAGGTAGAACCAACGGAAGAGGATGTACGAAAAGTCTATGATGTGTTCCATATTCAAGAGTTTGACGAGCCAGATCGTAAAACAGTCGTTGCCAAACTCACACTAAAATATGGAAAAAGTCGTTCCGGTGGCGCATGGAATCAGCTGCATTATGACTGTACACCTAATAATATTACATTGAACGGGAGAAAAGCCTCTTGGGCGCGTTTTGTACACTTGTTGAACGCATATAAGCCATATGTGTTTCCAAGTGAAGTCTCGCTTTATGTGGATACAGAGGGAAACAAGTATAAAGTAATGGGTAACACTGAGCAGGATACTTTTAAAGCCAGAGTTCAGAAGCCACAGTATACAAGTTCTGATGAACATTGGCACGGTGTGAAGTCTTTCCCATGGAGAAGTGATTTCTGGAGTGCACAGGATGATCTTGACCGTATGGCAAGGAGCAGAGGCTGGAAAAAGGTAAGCGGGTTTCTAGAAAAGACCCCGGAGCCTGTAGAAAATTCCACCTGTACTGGGAAAGAAAATCAAGAAGATCAGCTTCCCGGACAAATGGAAATTGTGAATATCCAAATGGATACAGAAGAAATATCTGCGGATATATCGGAAGATGTAACAGAGGAAACAGAGAGTGCAAAAAATACAGATAATATTAAGAGCCTGGAAAGAGAAATGAATCTTAAAGAAAAAACGGCTGAAAATCTGCTGATTGAAGTGTCAGATAAAAACTTTGTCAGAGCAAGTTTTGTCTATGGGGGACAGTCCTTTATAATCTTTCTTATGGCTTATCAGAAGTCAGATCACTGGTGTTTTTATATTCCAGAACGGGAAGCAGGTGGAGAGCTGTCATTAACCGGAGTGGGAATGAATGCCCTGAAGCTTTCCTGCTATATCGAAGATAAAGATGAACTAAGAGCACTTAGTACAGCTGTTTGGGAAGCAGCTAAAAGCTGCAAAATAGCGGCATAAAGAGAAGGAGATGAAGGATGAAGAAAAAAAAGAGATTATCGAAGAAAATAGCAATTGTAATCATTCTGATTATACAGACTGCTGTACTAAAGAATATCTCAAATGCGACATCGACAGGAATGATTATATTAAGAGGTGTTCTGACTTTTGGAATTATTTTCTTTGCTGCCTGGCTTTTGTCAGGCAGCCCTGGGAGAGAGGAAAAAATCAGTTCGAAAGAGTGATACGGATAGTTAGGATATAATATGGAAATTATGTGTAGAACGTCAATGAAATTAAGCTTTAGCGGAGGTGTAAAAGAAATGATTAAATGTAAAAGCAAATACGCACATGGCTGTGAATGTGTAATTGATATGAGTAGTGCGGAACTTATCGGAGGATCAATTTGCTGTGATACGGCAGAGGATTTGAATTTTAATAGGGAAAAGATATTAAATTGTTGTAAGTATGCAGAGCATGAGGATATAAAAAATGCAGATTTGAAAGAATTACTTAGTTAAACTGAGAATTAATGGAGGTGGAGTGATGAAAGTGAACCAAGAAGAGAAAGTAGATAGATACGGAATATATCCACACATCCGTGTATCTGGAAAAGATGCGAACCCTCAAAGCATCCACGAGTGGCTGTATAGCCACGGTGGATATGGCTACAAATTCGTAATGATTTTTGACTGCATGGCTGATGAGTGGCAAGAATCTGATAAAGAATATCCAATCTACCACATGGACGCAGTTGATGACGAAATTATGGAGTACATAGGAGTAGAGCGAGTTAAGCAGTGGCTGAAGCAGAAAGGAGCTATTTGATGAATGTACTAGAGAAGAATTAATGGAGGTGTAGTATGAAAGGATTGGAACAAAGAATATCAGATGTCGT
>CAUWLL010000076.1:0-5173 GCA_963559605.1 uncultured Lachnospiraceae bacterium | reverse complement strand
GGCAATGGGATTCTGGAAGTATGTTTTGGGGACACCCCGAAACTATGCGCTTACGATTTTAAAGGTGAATGAGCGTGAATTAGATGAAAAACAAAGAAGGATTAAAAATCAACTATTTGAGTTGAGCAGAAGTATCAAACTTTATTTTTTAACACCATCTGTTTATGAGGAGTAGGATTATGTATCAATGTGTATTATTTGATTTAGATGGTACTTTAGTAAATACATATTTAGGAATTTATAATTCGTATAAGTATGCTTTTGAAAAAATGAAACTTCCATTTCCGAGAGCTACATTTGTCGGTGAGGCAATCGGAGCACCATTGTTGTCCGTTTTTAGAGATAGGGTGCCATTATCAGAAGAACAGGCGATAAAAGCAGTAGATTATTATAGAGAATACTATGCACGAAAAGGTAAACTGGAGGCGGAAGTGTACCCGGGTATGAAAGAAACCTTGAAAAAAATAAAGGGAAAAGGATTAAACATTGGAGTTGCAACATTAAAACGTGAAAACTTTGCTAAAGATATGTTGGCTGAGTTGGGGATTAGTCGGTATTTTGATGTTATTTATGGAATTGACGATAGAGATCAATTGACTAAAGCAGAGCTGTTAAAGAAATGTATGAACTATTTAAATGTAAAAGAGCAAGAAACAGTCTTGGTTGGAGATAGTTCTTACGATTTTGAGGGGGCGAAAGAAGTAGAAATGGATTTTATAGCCGTGACCTATGGATTCGGATACTCAAAAGAGAGCAGACCAAAAGTTAGAGAAACAGATTATGTTGCAGAGAATACGCAGGATATTTTATCGTTTCTATAAAGTATGATAGCAAAAAAGAAAGGCAGTACTAATGAATAATTCAAAATATTTACGACTACTGAAAATAATAGGATATTCTCTTCTTGCCGTCTATGCCATAGCAGTAGTCGGCATATTGATTTATTCCACCACTTTGGACATGCTTCCGGGGAAATATATTGTAATGATTGGAATCGTAATGGCGATTCTGGGCGCAGTCTTTGGTATTATGCATGAAAAGCAGATCACCTCTTTTATTGCCAGTATTCTGCTTGTGATGATTTTAGGATGTGTAATGAGTGCCACCATGATTCGCCATACAGGAGATATGATTACAGAAGTCAGTACGTCTGATTACCAAACAGATGTGATTTCCGTATTTGTTATGAAAGACGATGTGGCGGAGAAGCTGGAAGATATTAGGGAATATAAGATTGGACAGGCAAAATCCATTGATACTACCAATACCAATCGGGCAATTGAAAAGTTCGAGAAAGATTTGGGAAGTAAACTAAAAGTCAAAGAGTATCAGACGATGTTTCTGATGCTGGACGCTTTGAAATCGGGAAAGATTGGCGCTATTGTTATAAATGAAGCGTATGTTGGCATTGCCTCAGACGTAAAAGAATATGAATGGGCAGCCACAGATTTGAAGAAAATTGCCGGTATGGAATATAAAGCTGAAAAAGAGGCGAAGGCAGAGATTCCCGGGGAGCTGCCGGAAACGTTTGTGATGTATTTGAGCGGTATTGATACTTATGGAGGTGTCAGCGCTCGCTCCAGAAGTGACGTGAATATTTTGGCAGTTGTAAATACAAAGACAAAGGATATTTTGTTATTATCCACTCCGAGAGATGCATATCTGCCGTATGAAGAGACGGATGGGGCAAAGGATAAGCTGTC
The DNA here is from genome assembly GCA_963559605.1 of uncultured Lachnospiraceae bacterium. Lineage (GTDB taxonomy): Bacteria > Bacillota > Clostridia > Lachnospirales > Lachnospiraceae > Dorea_D. The sequence goes on along the minus strand of CAUWLL010000076.1, from coordinate 3,470 downwards.
ACATGCGGGGATTTACGGTGTGGAAGCGTCTATGGATGCGTTGGAACGACTGTATGATATTAACATCGATTATTATCTTAGGTTGAATTTTACAGGTTTTATGGATATAATTGATGCACTTGGCGGTATTGATGTGTATTCAGATTATAAATTTACAGTAGAGCCAATTAAGACATATGAAGTGGGGCGGAATCATTTAAGCGGAATAGAAGCTCTGGCATTCGCAAGAGAACGCTATAGTTTTAAAGACGGCGATTTTCAGAGAGCTAAAAATCAGATGGAAGTTATCCGGGCCCTGGTGCAGAAAGCGGCGTCCTCATCACTATTAACAAATTACAGGTCTGTTATGGAAGCTGTTTCAGGAAGTTTTGAGACTAGTATGCCCCAAGAGCAGATTTCTGCTCTTGTGAAGATGCAGTTATCCGATATGTCTCAGTGGAATGTCAAGTCTTATACAACAGGCGGAACCGGAAAACATGAGGAAACGTTTTCGATGCCGGGACAGAAGTTGTATGTCATAGATTTGGATGAGACGGCAATTGATGAAGCGAAAGAATTGATTCAGAAAGTGTACGGAAGCGGAGAAGAGGCAGGTATAGAAAAATAGATTGAGTTATGATAAAATAAAAAGCATGGAAATTCTTATGTCGGGGATACTATTAGGAGGAATATGAATGGCAGACAGAGAGGTTGGCTTTGTTGTGACAGAGGAATATAGAGCTTGGATAGAAAATATTAAGCAGAAAATTAAACAGAATCAAATTAAAGCCTCTGTAAAGGTAAATTATGCTATGCTTGATTTATATTGGGATATAGGAAGAGATATAGTGGCAAAACAGAAAACCGCTAAGTGGGGGGACGCATTTCTTTCTACAATGAGTAAAGATTTGCAGAGAGCGTTTCCTAATATATCGGGATTTTCTATTCAGAACTTAAAAAGTATTCGATATTGGTACAAGTTTTACAACTCCAATGAAAATGGCTTGCAACTTGTAAGCCAAATAGATATGATTGAAAAAATGGTAAAGAGTATCCCGTGGGGACATAATCAGCGAATTGTTTATAGATGTAACAGTATACCGGAGGCGTTGTTTTATGTACAGAAAACAATGGATAACGGTTGGAGCAGGTCAGTATTAGAACATCAGATAGATGGGGGATTATACGAGAGGCAAGGGAAGGCAATTACAAATTTTCGGTTAAAACTACCAGAGCCGCAGTCTGACTTGGCAGAACAGACTTTAAAAAATCCATACAATTTTGACTTCCTTACTCTTCGGGAGGAATATGATGAAAAAGAATTAGAAGATGCTTTAGTCAGCCAGATTACACAGTTTTTGTTGGAGCTTGGAACGGGCTTTTCTTATCTGGGCAGACAGGTACACCTTCGAGTAGGCGAAAGTGACTTTTATATGGACTTGTTGTTTTACCATGTTCGTTTGCATTGTTATGTTGTTGTGGAACTGAAAACAGAAAAATTTAAGCCGGAGTTTGCAGGAAAGCTGAATTTTTATGTGACTGCTGTCAATAAGCAGATGCGTTCATTGCAGGATAATTCAACAATAGGAATACTTATTTGTAAGGATAAGGACGATGTAGTTGCTGAATATGCGCTTGATGATATGTCACAGCCTATTGGAATTGCAGAATATGAATTGACAAAAGTGCTTCGTGAGGAGTTCAAAAGCAGCCTGCCGACAGTTGAAGAAATCGAGAATGAGTTGTCCGAGTAAATAGGCTTACAAGCTGTAAGCTAATTTACTCAGACTAAATTTACGACGTAACATATCGAAGTACATCTGTTTTCGATGCCGGGACAGAAGTTGTATGTCATAGATTTGGATGAGACGGCAATTGATGAAGCGAAAGAATTGATTCAGGAAGTGTACGGAAGAAAGGAAGAGAAAAGTGAAAATTAATCCGGTTGTTTTGATGAAAATATTTAATAAACGTAAGGAAGTGGCAGATCGACATCCGAACTTTTATAGATTTGTACTTCGTAATCTGGGAAGAGCGTGGGAAAGCGGAGATGAAATCAAGGTTCAGATAATTTCCGGAGAGAAGGTGGAGGATGAGGCTGTGCTTTCCTTTCGACCGGAAGACATTAAGATGATGGAAGAATTAAAGAGAAGTTTGTAGGAGGGGGCTATCGGGAAATAGATAGTTCCAAACAAGGGGAAATCGGCTAATGCCGATTTCCCCCTGTTTGCTGATAAAACTATTTGTTCATAAAGTTTGCTGAATAACGAATGTCGTTGTTTTTCATAATAAATACTGCGTCCACATTGTCCAGACGGTTGATCAACTCAAGGGCGTCCTTATATCCCATGAGACAACAAATCGTGCTTAGTGCATCTGCGGTGAGGGAAGAATCTGTGATAATGGAAACACTATACAGATCTGTCTTGCCCGGTCTGCCTGTCTTTGGATCTAAAACATGATGATAGATCTTACCATTTTGTTTGAAATATCTCTGATAGATGCCGGTTGTGACAATGGACTTATTGGATAGTTTCACGGAAGTAAGGGGTTCTCCGGTTTCGTCAAAAGGTTTCTGTATCCCGATATTGTAATCCGAGCCATCCGGTTTCGTCCCGAGGACCAGTACATTTCCGCCCAGGTTGATCACAGCGTGCCGGACACCTTGCACCAGCAGATAATCTTTGATGCGGTCGGCAATATAGCCTTTGGCAATGGCGCCTACATCCAACTGTGTCTTTTTGTTGGAAAGTATGACTTTATTATCGCTCAAGATAATGTTTTTATAATTGACTGTTTTTCTTGCAGCGTTGAGTTTTTTGGCAGAAGGAATCTTTTTTGCTTCTTTGAAATCCCACAGGTTTGACACAGCGCCGATGGTGACATCGAAAAGACCATCGGTCAGCTCACTGTAATACAACGCTTTTTTCAGTACGGTAATGGTATCGTCAGATACTTCTACAGGTTTTCCTTTGGCGTGATTGATCTTATAGATTTCGCCCTCTTTGTTATTTTTTGAAAATTTCGTGTCATAATCTTTGCAGAGCTTTTCCACTCCTTTTATAACTTCTTCGTCGGCAGGATCCAGAATCTGTACACTGATCACGGTATCAAACAGTGTGTCGGTGTAGGTCAGATCCGCTTTTTCGGAAAATGATGCGCAGCCGGAGAGTAAGCATACAAAACTTAAAATGACTGCGGTTAATCTTTTATACTTCATAAAACACCTCGTATATTCGTAAAATCCGATCTTTACAAAGATCACATGTATATAGTATAACATGAAAAATAAGATATGCAATCGAACATGTGATTGCAGTAAAAGATTTCTTGTGATAGAATAAAACGCAGAGAGGTAATAGCTATGAAAATGAAGAAAGCAGAGTCTAGGAAAAAGGACTGGATCCTTGTCGGGATTATTGTATGTGTGATTGTGCGGGAGTTTGACACATCAAAATTAAAAAGGATACTGCAAAGCCTTGAAACAGGCT
>CAUWLL010000075.1:0-5513 GCA_963559605.1 uncultured Lachnospiraceae bacterium | reverse complement strand
CTGACATGGCGGTTCTTAATTTTTTAAGGTACTCGCTTTTGAGCGTTTACGAAAAGGAACTGGTAAAAGAAGCACTTTACTTAAAGCATAACGCCCAGTAACAGACAAGAGGACTTGCAAGGTTTCTGACCTTTCAAGTCCTCTGCTGTATCATGGTGCTGTTGGCTGTTTCCGTTCCGTCAAGGACTGCCCTGCGGCGTATCGGCTTCGCCTTGATCCTTGACAGCACTAATCTATCGACTCTCCGAACATAGTCACTAAAGCTTTCTCTTACATATTCTTCATTATTTGCGCTATATCTATATACTCCCAAAGATTATCAAAAACAGAATAATCCACAAAGAATCTTTTTTCCAAATATCTTTCCTCAATCCCTTTTAGCCATTCTAAAATGTTCTTTTTTATATAGTCATTCGTTGGATTAGAAACATAAAAATGAGTTCCATTTGCATGAATATCTTGAATAAAATGTTTGTATTTGCTCTTTGCATAATACACCTTGTCTAAAGAACGGTATACATCAAACCATACATCATTTTTTGAAACAGAAATACGTATAAAACCAATTATTTGATTATACTTCCACACACATCCCGGGAAACAACTATCGGACACAAAAAGTTTTGAGTCTTCTTCTGTATTCCCACCACTAATAAATAGATTATAAAGAAATGTCTTTCTTTTTTTCCAACGCTTATTAAATTCTTTTTCACTCATAGAATAAATCGGTATTTCAAATATAGTTTTGTTCTTCATATCTTATCACCGTCTCTTTTCTGAATATTCCATTCTTCATCAGGAAAATTATCACCAATAAATATCTCAAATAAAGTCTCCTCTATTACTCTTACGCATTCATCAGTATTTTTCAAGATATCTTTTCCCCAAAAGCGAATAACCGTCCATCCCAAATACAATAACTGCTTGTTGACTTCCTCATCACGTTCTCGGTTTCTTGAAATCTTTTTAACCCAGTAATCACTATTTTTTGATTTCTCTAAACGAGGTTTCAACACTTCCCAATCTTTTCCATGAAAGAACTCACTATCACAAAATACTGCCACTTTATATTTTGTAAAAACAATGTCTGGTTTCCCCGGTAAATCAATACAATTCTTTCTGTACCGCAAGCCTTTCTTCCACAATGCTTTACGCAAAGCCACTTCTATCTTTGTATCTTTGCTTTTTATATGTTGCATATTCTTTCTTCTTTGCTCTACGGTTAAGTTATCTGCCATATTACCACCCAACCAAATTCAAATTATTCCATTGCTTCTAAAATACTTGTTGCAATTCTCTTAATTACGGGAACGCATACTGAATTACCTGCCTGCTTATATAATCTTGCGTCACTCTGTTTTTTCGGCAACTTATAATCTTTTGGAAATCCCTGTGTGTTAAAACATTCTCTCGGTGTCATTTTCCGCAAACCATTTTTTGTTTTTACTATGCAGACATTATGACCGCCCTCTCCTTGATTTGCTGTCAAAGTCGGAACAACGCCACTTTTATTCTGTCTTACATATTTTCTCCGCCATTGATAAATTGCTGGATTTTTCAAATCATCATTTTTTGTTGCTTCTACCAAAAGTTCGTATATATCGCCCTTATATTTTCCCTCTGTATAGTAATATTTGTCATCGACCTTTTTATTAAAATCAATAACATCTTTTACTGTTTTTGTCAAAGGGATTGATAGCGGCCAATGAAACTTGTTGAAATCTTCGCTATCACGAAATGCAACAATATAAATACGCTCTCTATTTTGTGCCATATTCCCATAATTCATAGCGTTTAATACTTGTGATGTATAATGATACCCTAATAAGTCTAACTGTTCACAAATCACTCTAAATGTATTTCCATTATCATGTCCTGCTAAATTTTTTACATTTTCAAACAGTGCAACTCTAGGTCTTTTGGCTTCTAGCATACGCACCAGTTCAAAAAACAGTTCCCCACGACCTTTTTCATCATCAAAGCCTTGTCTATATCCTGCTATCGAAAAAGCCTGACATGGAAATCCACCTATTATAATATCTGTTTGTGGCACATCTTCAACAGGGACAATATGAACATCTCTTTGGTCTACTTTTACTGTCGGAAAATTAAGTTCAAAGGTTTCACTCGCATATTTATCAAACTCGTTTGCATAAACAGTTTTAAACCCCCCAGTTTGTTCAAAGCCTAAGTCTATTCCACCTACTCCTGCAAAAAATGAAGCAATACTATACATTTTGTTTTCTCTCCTAGTCAATTTGATTATAATTCATATTATCATAAATCGCGGCGCGCCGCAATCTTCAAATCGAAAAAAGCAGAGATAAAACACTCTGCCTTTCGTATTATTTACCGAGTAGTTTTTGGTAGTATTCTGATAATCTGTCATAAGCCTTACATCTTCGAATATCGAAAATAATATCAGGCTCTAAATTCTGTGCGTCTACAAACAACTGCTGCAAACTCACATGTGGTCGTCTTCCCTGTTCTTTTTGGTCTTGGATTGTTTGAGTTTTATTTGCAGGGTACTTACCAAATTCTTCTGAATTGATTTTCAAGTCATAGATATACAGTAAATTCTCGTTTAAATTAAATCTCAAAAATACCAAATCGTCAAATTCGCATTTCGGTCCAAAAGAGGACAAATCTCCTTCAAATCGGGAAGTTGCTTTAAATTCGATTTTTTCGCCCGTCTTAGGATTCGTTGCGTCGCCGACTTCACTGCCACGATTCCATAAATAGTCTAAGCAATAACAACCCATAGGCTCGCTAATTGCGTCAGGCATATTTATTCCCCTGCGGCTGTTGTTAGAAATATAAGTATTCAAGTCTTTCCATTTGAAGTAGGCATTACATGTTTCGTCAATTCTGGCTTCATCAATTTCAATCAGCCCAAATTCATTATATATCGCCATATTACCTGTTAGAGTGTTTTATCTCTACACTGCAAGTATACCATATTTCTCCTGCTGTGACACGCATTTGATTTTCTAAATTTTTATACCACAACTAATCCTGTACTGTAACAGCATACCCTAATTTTTCATCAACTTGTCCTAGTGTAAAAGAAGTTGTAAACTCCCAATGTTTTTCATCAATATCAAATACCTTTATTTTCACAATATAATCTTTATTATCATCATCGACTCCAAAAAAATGTCCTCGGTATCCAAAAATATCATAGATAGAGCCATACACCGGTTTAATTACTATAACTTCATTTTCTTTGATAAACTCTTTTTGTTGTCCCCATGCCCACACATTGTCTCTTTCACCTAATTCTAGAATTTCTCCATTTTTTGTATCTTCAACATATAATACAACCTTTTTTATCACTAATGTCTGCTTTCCCGTATTCCGAACAAGCAGAAAAAAAGAACAAATCAAATCGTTCCAAACCATATTTGCCTCAAGACGTTTAATTTTTTGACTCCAAAAACTGTTCCACATGGAAATTACAATCGCAATGCAGGAAAGAATTATCGGCGTAAATATCCCTAAATAATCAATAAAACCTTTCTCTAAATTATTTGCTATTGTTTCTAGTGTGTTTATCATGCACGCTCTCATCTCCTTTTACCAATTTAATCTTCTATTCAAACTGCCTGCATCAAGAAATTACTGTCTTTATCCATTTCTATTAATATCTTAAATTCATTTTTTTGTACGTCAAAATAAAAAGTTGCGCCATCATAATCATGTTCAGGGTGCTGAATAATGAACATTCCTAGGTCTAACACAGCACTTTTCTCCTTTTTATTCCACCGTTCAAATGGAATCAAAAAATCATTTTTTATTTTCATAAAACATGCAATAATTTTTTTCAACTGTGCGAAACTTTTCTCAACATTCTCACATGAACTATCTATTTTAAATTCTTTTCCATCTATTTCAAACTGTTTATGTTCCCATACTTCTGCCAAAAAATCAATATCGTTTAGTATTTCATCAAATTCACGTATCTCTTTTATTCCCAATGACAAGCTCTGTTTATTTATTCTGCCCTCTATATTCTTTCCTAATTGCAAGAATAATTCTTCATCCATAGAATAAACTCTTTGAACATTTGTATAAAATACTTTTCCCTTAACACTAACATTCATATTATATATACACAAAATTTTGCCTGTATTGTCTAATGTTTCTACCGGATACCAAATCGAATCATCTTTCATCTTTCCATAAAGATTCGTGTACCCCTTAATTAGCAATGTACCCATTTCAGCCTTTTTCTTATCTGATACAATTTCAATTTTAACTTGTTCTATATCTTTTAATTTTTTTAGGCTAATATAATTATTTACAATTTGTCCCCTTCCACTTCCCTGTTTTAAAGAATCCATTTTATACTGTTGCAAAATATTATATAATTCTGCAACATCCATTTTATGTAATACTATATTCTTAGTTTTTTGAGTACCTCTTTTTACGGACTCTAATATCTTCTTTAACTTAATGGGTGTTAAAATATTATAAAAAAACCCCACACTGCTCCCATCATCAGAAACTGAAACGACAAAATACAAAGCCCCATTTTCATTATAGTAATTCCGTAAATCCTCTATCTCTGCCGGATATGTTATCCACGCTTTATTTATCAAATCCGGTTTGTTAATCCCTTTTATCTGAACGGGAACTCTTACTTCAAGACTTCCTTTATTTAATTTTTTATCCGAATATACATAAATGAACCCATCCCAAGAAGGTGATTTATCTTTTTGGTTCAATTCATCATCTAAATATGGATGCTTTGCAATCAACTGTTTCAACGCCGACACAGACAATACTTCTACCTTGTTTGCATGCATATTTACTTTACACCCTCTCTTTCTCATATATAATTTTAATGTCTCTGTATATTATATCATCCACTTAGCTATCAAACAATCTTACGTTCTCATTCAACAACACTATTATTATTCTTTTATCTATGGACAGTTTCTGGACAGTTCTTTATAACATTTTATAACAATCGGTAATCTCCATGAATCAGAAAAAGCCCGAAAACATGGGCTTTTTAACATGATGTAACAACATATAAACTATTCAGACAGTACCTCATTCCTTTAGATAACTATAAAAACAACGAAACCCGTTAGCCGGAAGGTTAACGGGTTTTGCTGTTTGGGAAACCATGCTGGTTACGCCTTGGTCACTTTCTGGTCCCTTTTCTAAAAAACTTCCCCTTTCATAAATTAAGTCTCATATAATTTCTTAGTTTGGTAATTTCATTTCATTGTTCATTTTTATAAGCCGTTAAAATAATTTTTTGTCTTTATCAAATATTCTCCTTGTCACAAGACATCCCCTTTGATAGCATAAAACAAGGCACTACATGAGAATGGTAGGCGGTTAGTCCTTCAACAGAGGTTGCTGAGTGCCGGTGGCACTCGTTTAGCAACGACCGAAGCGGCAGCGTAGACCTGAACCCTCTGATTACATAGAAATCCTGCTTGCGGGAAATCTGGGAAAGGAGGGCTTGACTTATGAGTGATTTTGAAATGCTCTCCATC
>CAUWLL010000074.1:0-6388 GCA_963559605.1 uncultured Lachnospiraceae bacterium | reverse complement strand
ACGTTAGGCTGTCGAAAGTGCTTTTGCGTTACTTTTGACAAAAGTAACAAAACATAATCGCCATATCTGGCGTTTTAAAATGAATGAAAGGAGATTTATTGAAGAGGACAATTAGTTTTATGACAGGGAAAGGCTCCCTGAACCATAATAGTAGAAAATTTCATGCAAAGAATACGGATCCGAACAGAACTCATTGGAATGTTGAATATTGTAATGAAGATATCAAAGACGTATATCATGAATTGTTTGATGAAGCCTTGAAGCGCTACAACGATAAACAGACTCGAAAAGATCGTAAGATAGATGATTATTATGAAAAGATACGTTCCGGGAAACAAGAAAAATTATTCCATGAGGTTATCATTCAGATTGGTGATAAAGATAATATGGGATCAGAAACAGTGGAAGGACAACTTGCTGCAAAGGTACTGGATGAGTATATGAAAGGATTTCAAGAACGGAATCCTACGTTACGAGTATTTGCTGCTCATCTGCATTTGGACGAAGCAACACCACATCTACATATTGATTTTATCCCTTATGTTACAGGAAGTAAACGTGGACTTGATACACGGGTATCATTGAAACAGGCATTGTCAGTCCTTGGTTTCAAAGGCGGTACGAGAATGGAGACAGAATTAAATCAGTGGGTGGCGGCTGAAAAGGAGCAGCTTGCCTCAATTATGTTGGAGCATGGTATTGAATGGGAGCAGAAAGGCACACATGAAAAGCATCTGTCTCTGTTGGATTTTGAAAAGCAGGAACGTGCAAAGGAAGTGGCGGCACTTGAAGAGCAGAAAGCGGACTTAGAAGAGCATAATGCTACTATGCAAGAAGTCAATGAAAAATGGCTAGATCATTTGAAAAATATTGAGCAGGATATATCTTCGGCTCAGGAAAGCTTGAAAGAAGCCGATAAGAAGGCAGAACGGGCAAAGAAGAATAAGGCACAATATGAGAAAAAGCTAATGGAGATTGCGCCTATGGTAAAAGAGATGGAACGATTTGCAGAGAAATATTCTGCCGATCCAGAGGAGGTGCTGCCGGAGGCTGGAACGTTGGAAACGGGGAAAACCTATCGGGAAAAGAAAGCAAAGCCGCTGATTAAGAAGATTGTGGTGGTGTTGAGGTCGGTTTATCGGGCATACCTTGATCTTTCTAGAAAGTTTAGTGATATGCAAAAATCTTATGATAGGGCGTGGAGCAAGGTGAATTTGCTTACTGCCCGTGTAGAAGAACTTTGGAATGAAAACAAAGTCCTAAGGGAAAAACTGGGGGATTTTAATCGAGTAGAACGGGCTTTGGGAAGAGATACGGTTGAAATGATTGTTCAGAGGGAGAAAAGTCTGGAAGAAGCACAGAGAATACAAAATCGAGAGAGGAAAAGGAAGATAGACAGAGAGGGTAGATGAAGAAACATTTAGAGTACTTTCGTGGTTTGGTTCTTGTGGATAATAAGTCGATTATGTGGTAAAATCAAAGAGCAAAGATAAAAACGCAACGTAAGAGGTAATCTCTTGCAGAGCCGGTAGGTAGCCCGGCCGCACCGTCTGGTGTAAGTAACCCTCCCTCCTTAGGGTCGTCCGTTCTTTGTTCATTACAATCATTTTTAAGGAGGAATTGTCATGGACAAAGTAGTAGGCAGATTAACAGTATTTTTTGAGCAACCATTCTGGGTAGGCGTTTTTGAATGTATATCGGAGGGAAAGCTCTCTGTATGCAAGGTTACGTTTGGTGCGGAACCGAAAGACTATGAGGTATATGATTTTGTCTTGAAAAATTACTATGAACTAAGATTTAGTCCGGCTGTGGCAACTGATGTAAAGGAGACTGGGCGTAATCCGAAACGGATACGGCGAGAAGTGCGAAAACAAGTACAGAATACTGGAATAGGTACAAAATCGCAGCAGGCTTTGAAATTACAGCAGGAGCAGTCGAAAACTGAGCATAAGACTATGAGTCGGGAGCAACGGGAGGCGGAGAAGCAGCGGCAGTTTGAATTGAAACAGCAGAAAAGGAAAAAGAAGCATAGGGGCAGGTGATACTGATTATGCTTCAGTAAAAAGAAGGATATTGTTTAAATGTTAGGAAGGAAAGTACTTTCAGATAAATATGTAACAAAGCTATATACAATTTTCAAACAGAAAAAGTGGAAGATACAGGAAGATGGAGATTATTCAGTCTTTGATCGATTTTGTAGTAGGTTAGCAGAGTTAGAAAATGATGAAGAAAGAGATTTAATAATTGAACTTACAAACGAATTTCTGTGGATTCAGTCTAGCATGTATGAAGAGTATTTATTGAAAGCATTAAAAAAGTTATTTAAAAGTAAAGAGTGGGAACCAGAGAAAGGGAAAAATATTTATATATGCCCGTTATTAGCAGCAAGGGACTTTGGAAAATTAAAAAGTAGTACGTATATGTTGTACTTGTGTCAAAGTATTTTAATGCGTACATATTCTGAATTTCAAGAAGAACAGATACGTATTTGTGAGACACCAGAAGTATTAAAGGCACATGAGGATAGGATAGGATCATTAATTTTGATAGATGATTTTATTGGGAGTGGGGAAACTGCTCTAGAATGTTTAGAATATTTGAATTTTTTAAATAAGAAAATACATATTGTCTCTTTGGTAGCACAAGAAGAGGGAATAAATAATATAAGTAAAGAAAACGTTTCGGTATTTACTGCGGTGTCAAGAAAAAAAGCTATAACTGATGCATATCCTGAATCAGAAGCAAAAGAGAAGATGGAAGAAATGATAAAGATTAGTACACGATTACATGCGCCTAAGGGGATGCATTTGGGCTATGCGAATACAGAAAGTTTAGTGGCAATGATAAAAACACCTAATAATACATTTCCTGTGTATTGGTACGAGCATAAAAAAAATTCTTATGCACCATTTGTAAGAAAAGAAAATGTAAAAGTAATAAGGAGTTAGGTGAAATGAGAGAATCGATAGAGTTTTTAATATTAGATACAATAAAAAAGCATTCTTCTATTATGCCTTTATTTACTGCGGGATATTCCTATTCAAAGGTCATTGAGTGGGTTCGCCAGTTAGAAAAAGATGGAAAAATATGTTATGATGAAATGGAACAAAGAACACTAAGTGAATCAGGTTTGGCTAGATGGGGAATTATAAAAAAGAAAAAAAATCACTTTACAATTTTGCCATTAAATAGTTACAAAGTGAAGAAGTTAGACATAGACGAAATATATTTACCGTGATATAATATTAAGCAACCTTTGGAATCTTTAGACTTAGCACTTATGTGCGGGATTAGCGAGTCGTTAATCTTTGAGGAACTTACTTTTCGAGCCGGAGTAATACTTGTCCATGATTTTACAGGAGTAAAATCCTGAACAAGTATTACGGGTCGTGATTTTGTTCCAAAATCACTCTTATATTTCTTTTCTATCGAAAAGAAATATACGATATTTTTGGTAAAGATTTCAAAGGTTTTTTAAATGGTGAGAAAAATGAAATGGATAGAGTATAAATCAAAATTTATTGAGGTTGCGCAAAAAAATAATAAAAATAAAAAATATTGTGATCGATGGCTAAAATATGCAAGAAATTTGTGGGAACGTGATGTGCCTATTATCTATACGCAGGATCATTTATGTGCATTGTTGGGGTATGAACCAACATATGTATATGCGGTTTCTAATTCGCCTCACAATTTTTATCATTGTTATCAAATATCAAAAAAAAATGGTGGAAAAAGGAGTATATCTGAACCGCTTCCGAATTTGAAAGAAATACAGCGGTGGATTCTAGAAAATATTTTGTATAGATTTGAAGTAAGCCCATATGCAAAAGCTTATATAAAAGATAAATCTATTAAAGATAATGTTCGCTTTCATAGAAGACAGCGGAAAGTGTTGTCTCTAGATGTCAAAAATTTTTATGATCATTTGACAGATTGGATGGTTTATCAATTATTTATCGAGGTTGGGTATAGTGAATCTGTGGCAATGATGCTGACAAATTTATGTTGTTTAGAAGGAAGTTTACCACAAGGGGCACCTACTAGTGCAGCTTTATCAAATATATTGATGAAAGACTTTGATTATAAAATAGGTGCTTTTTGTAAAATGTATAAAATTCGTTTTACTCGATATGCAGATGATATGACATTTTCAGGAGATTTTGATGAAGTAAAAGTGATTTCTTTTGTTAGGAAAAGTTTAGAAGACTTGCAATTGACTATAAATGATGCAAAAACACGGGTACGAAAGCAAGGGCAACAACAGGAAGTGACAGGCATAGTAGTAAATTATAAGCCTCAACTTGCAAAAAGTGTTAGAAAAGGTATCCGTAAAGATGTATATTATATAAATAAATACGGATTACAATCACATTTAAAATATGTGCAGGAGGAACGGAGTAATTATCTTGAACATTTATTTGGATTAATAAATTATGCATTATTTATTAATCCGAATGATGAAGAGATGAAGAGGTATAAAATTGATATAAAATATCTTATGAAGAAAGAAAATGATGAGTTCAAATAACTGACAAATCCCGAGAGCACTTGGAAATAGAGAACTCTCGGGATTTTCTATCTTCGTGATGTGGATATAATGTTGCAATTTAAGTATAGTAGTTATTTTTAGAGGAGCACTTGTTTTTTAATTAATGTAAAATTGTATGATGAAAGAAACACTTAAGGTATTATCATTTCAAACTGCAATGGTTATGCAGAATGAAAGAGAAAATACGATCAGACAAAATGGATCTATGTTCCGGATTTTTATACGGACTATAGATATATTCTGGGAACGGTGGGGAATAATCCACTTATTACTATTGGAATCAATCCATCGACTGCAGAACCGGAAAAGATGGATAACACAATGAAATCCGTCGAAAGGATAGCAATGGGGAATGGATTTGACTCATTTATTATGTTTAATGTCTATGCACAGCGAGCGACAGATCCAAATCAAATGAATAAAGAAATAAATCCGATGCTTCACAAAGAGAACATGCGGGCCTTTCAATGGATATTGGAAAACAGTGGTAAAAAGCCGATAATCTGGGCAGCCTGGGGAACAAATATAGAAAGAAGAAAATATTTAAAGGAATGTCTTAGAGAGATGCTTAATATTTCTAATCGGTATAATGCTGTTTGGTGTAAGGTTGGAAAGTGTTCTGTAAAGGGACATCCTCATTATCCGTTATATGTGAAAAAAGATTCCAGAATAGAAGCGTTTTGTGTCAAAACATATTTGACTTCGTTATGGGGGAAAGAGCTATGAAATCCTTAAATGAAAGAGTGTGTTCCAAAAGGGGATAATGATGGCAGGAGTGGTCCATTTTGTAGGTGTTCCACTCATATTCTACCAATAAGGGATTCGTTTTATTCTGAAAAAAAGTATCATTATATCATCAAATGAATGGAGGAATAGAAATGAATCAATTAGTTATAGGAAAATACATTTCCTTAAAGAGAAAACAGAAAAACATGACTCAGGAACAGTTGGCAGAAAAGCTAGGCGTTTCAAACAAAACTATTTCAAAATGGGAAACTGGAAAATGTATGCCTGATTATTCTATTGTTAAGAATCTATGTGATGAGTTGGAAATTACAGTTGCAGAATTGTTTGATGGTGAATCTTCAGGAGAAAAAAGTGTTCGCATCTATGATGAAGAGCAGTTTTTAGACTTACTGAGAAGAACACAGGAATTAGAAAAACAAAAGAATACTTTGTACGGAGTTGTGTTAATTGTTATGGGCATAGCTATGCAAGCTCTTTCTTATGCAGTTGGCGGTTCTGATATGAAAGACTTTATTTCAGGGGTACTCTTAGGGATGTCAATTGCGGTGATGTTGATAGGTGTTTATGTGGTTGGAAAGTCTTTATCGGGAAAGTAATTCATAGCTTTTAAGAAGGAAATAATGTAAGAATTCAAGTAATATTAAAGAGAACCAATCCATTACTATTAGTGACAATAAAATGACAATAAGATTATATAGAATCAGAGATAATACATAAATAACAGTTCGATAACGAACTGTTTTGAGACTGAAGTATGGGATAAGTACTATGAATCAAATAGAACTTTGCGAGTTTGAATAAATCGAGTTGCTTAAAAAAGCCAGTGTTTATGCGGGTTTCAGCGATTTCGATTAGTCTTTTGATAACAAATTGATAACAGTCATAGCAAGTGCCATTATTCTTGTTATCCAGTGGTTTATGGGTAACGGAACAATTAACAGGTGGCTTGCAGACTAAAGTTCGGAGCTTGGCTCTGAACAAATTCCATATTATAAACTAAGCCCTTAGCTGTGGTTAATAACCATAGTTAAGGGCTTTTTTGGTGCGCCTTGCGGCGCACGTCGCTAATGGGTGAAAGTCCCTAATC
Organism: uncultured Lachnospiraceae bacterium; assembly: GCA_963559605.1. Lineage (GTDB taxonomy): Bacteria > Bacillota > Clostridia > Lachnospirales > Lachnospiraceae > Dorea_D. The sequence continues at coordinate 2 of CAUWLL010000074.1, read as the reverse complement.
CG
>CAUWLL010000073.1:0-6749 GCA_963559605.1 uncultured Lachnospiraceae bacterium | reverse complement strand
ATGATCAGACCAAATATGCATTACAGTGAATTAAAAGATTCCTATCTTTTTTACAATATTGCTCAGAAAACCAAGGCTTATGTAGAGCAGCATCCGGGAGTAAAGCTTTTAAGAATGGGTATTGGAGATGTTTCACTGCCATTATGCGATGCCGTAATCAAGGCATTGCATGAGGCTGTGGATGATCAGGCTTCAAAAAGCAGTTTTCATGGATATATGCCTGAGTGTGGTGCCTCATTTTTGAGGGATACGATTGCAAAGTATTATGAAAACAGAGGCGTTTCTTTGTCCTCAGACGAGGTGTTTGTTTCAAGTGGAGCAAGCGATGAGCTTGGGGATATTTTAGACTTGTTTGAACGTTCCGGTTCTGCATTGGTGATTGAGCCGGCTTATCCTGCGTATGTGGATGCGAATGTGATGGCAGGAAGGAAGATTGTCCATCTGGCTTCCGGGGAAGAAAATAGCTTTTTGCCTGAGCCGAGCGAAGAAATAAAAGCAGACTTACTCTATATATGCTCACCAAACAATCCTACCGGAGCCGTTTTTTCACGTAATCAGCTTCAGGCATGGGTAGATTTTGCCAATGAGAATGGTTCCGTGATTCTCTTTGATGCAGCATATGAGGCTTTTATTGAGGATGAAACTCTTCCGCATAGTATTTTTGAACTGGATGGAGCAAAAACATGTGCGATTGAAATCTGCTCGCTGTCCAAGACTGCCGGTTTTACGGGAACCAGACTTGGATATACGGTAATACCAAAAGCATTGAAACGGAGTGGAATGAACCTGAATGAAATGTGGGTACGCAATCGTACAACAAAGACAAATGGTGTGTCTTACATTATTCAGAAAGGTGGGGCAGCAGTTTTTACGGAGGAAGGACAGAAACAGATTCACGAAAATATCCGTATTTATAAGAAAAATGCAAAGGTGCTGATGAAAGCGCTTGATCAGCTTGGAATCTGGTATTGCGGAGGAAAGAATGCTCCATATATCTGGATGAAGTGTCCAAATGGAATGGGAAGCTGGGAGTTTTTTGATTATCTGTTACATGAAATTCAGGTTGTGGGAACACCGGGAGAAGGGTTTGGAGCCTGTGGAGAAGGCTATTTCCGGTTTTCAACTTTTGGCTCACCGGAAGATACAAAAGAAGCGGCAGAAAGGCTTGTAAAGCTGCTTTCAAAATGAGAAAAGAGGTGCAGGAGATGTTCGATGCAGGAAAGGTAACAAAGGACTGTATTGACTGGATCAGAGATTTTTTTGAACAGAACGGACAGGACTGTAATGCAGTTGTAGGAATTTCCGGTGGAAAAGATAGTTCTGTTGTAGCAGCTTTATGTGTGGAAGCACTGGGAAAAGAGCGTGTTATCGGAGTCTTGATGCCGTGCGGGGAACAGGCGGATATTGATATGGCGTACAGGCTTGTGCAACATCTGGGTATCAGATACTTTATAGTAAATATAAAGGAGTCTGTTGATGCAGTTACAAAAAGTATCGGGCTTTTGCCGGAAATTTCTGTACAGACAAAGACCAATCTTCCAGCCAGAGTGCGTATGACAACATTGTATGCAGTATCACAAAGCATGAATGGCAGGGTGGCAAATACCTGTAATTTGTCTGAGGACTGGGTAGGATATGCAACCCGCTATGGAGATGGTGCTGGTGATTTCAGCCCACTGTGTAATTTGACTGTTACAGAGGTTAAGAAGATCGGAATGGAGTTGGGACTGCCTGCTGAATTGGTTGAAAAGACTCCTATTGATGGACTTTGCGGGAAAACAGATGAGGAAAATCTGGGGTTTACCTATGCAGAGCTGGATGAGTATATAAGACATGGCGTTATAAAGAATATGGAAACAAAGGCACGGATAGATTCGCTGTATCATAGGAATCAGTTTAAAATTGAGCCGATGCCAGGATTTGTATATAAATAACTGAATATTAACAGCGTTCTGAAGAAAACGGGTGGTGACTGATAGTTGCCATCCGGTTTCTGGTTTTTAGGAAAAAATCAAAATCTAACCTTAATATGGTTATAAAATGATGTTGGTTGGGTTGTTTTCTGGTCTGTAAGAAAGGGCTGTCCATTGCTATGATTTATTTTGGAAAAGAGGTGCAAATCATGGAAAACGACAGAAAAAATATAAATATACAGATTGGAAAGAGATTAAAGGAAGCAAGAACAAACATGAATATCGATAAGTCAGAATTTGCCAGAGTGCTTGACGTGACAGAAGAACATTATCGCAAACTGGAAGCAGGGGCAACCGGATTGTCTGCAGATAAGATACTGCTTCTTTATCATACATATGGAATTGATCCTACGTATTTGATAGCTGGTGTAAGCAGCAATATTATGGATTTTAATTTAGAATACTATGTTGCAAACAGCAGCAAGGAACAGCGGGATCAGTTTTTTGACAGGGTACTGGCGTATGTAGCAAAGCTGATTAAATGATAGAAAGGAATTCCTGCTTCTTGATGGACAAGGAGGAATTACCATGTTAAAGATTGCAGTATGTGATGATAGCAGAACAGATGTAGAGATGTTGGAAAGTGCTTTTGATAAGCTTAGACATTACCCTGTTGAGTATGATGTATATTTCAGCGGAAAAGAGCTAATTGAAGCACATTCTTTGCATGATGAAGTATATCATCTCTACATTTTTGACATTGAAATGCCTCAGATGAATGGTCTGGAGCTTGCCAGAGAAATTCGGTTAAAAAATGCGAAAGCATTATTTGTATTCCTGACAAGCTATACTCAGTATGTCATGGAAGTATTTGATGTGATTACTTTTGACTATATATCTAAACCGATAACAGCAGAGAAGCTAGAGTCGGTTCTTTTAAAAGCATTGCATTATCTAAATATGATAAAGCAGGACTTTGTGTTCCAATTCCGTAAAAACCATTTCAGGGTAAACTGCGCTGATATACTTTGCTTTGAGAAAAAAGGATGTCAGGCAGTGATTCACACGGTTTCCGATGTCTACAAAACCAATATGACAATAGAAGAATTGTGGAAGCAGCTTGATAAGCAGATGTTTTCGCATATTCATGTGTCTTATATAATTAATCTTAGCCATATCAGATCCATAGAGGGGGACGAGGTTGTTCTGGATGATGGAGAACGTTTTCTGATTGCACGTTCTCATAAACAGAGCCTGAAAGAGAAGCATCTCGAATATATGAGGAGGATGGTGTAGATTATGGAGAGTATCATTCGATTGGGTGTAAATTTGTTTGATTTGGGAATATTCTATTATTTTATCAGCTCCTTTAAGAAAAAGAGAAATGTCCCACAGATACTGTTATCGGTTTATATTATGATAATGGCGGTCATATGGACATGTATTAATGAAATGCAGCATCCATTATTTAATTTCATAATTCTGTTGCTTGCACTGATGACGATAACATTATTCTTCGATATGGGAATGCGATCAAGAGTTACTACACTCATTATATATGTAGGCATTGGTATGGTATTAGAACCTGTAGGGCTGCTTTTGCTTCGTGATTTTAACTTCACACTGAAAACGGCTGAGTGGAAAACGTATTATTTTGTGGTAGTGCTCTGTGCATTGATAAGAGGGAATGGATTGTATCTTTTTAGTAAGCTGATATCCCGGAAAGGGATTCGTCTGTCAAAACTGCCAAAAGAAATAACGAGTGTTTTAGTAATGGTATTTGTCTTTTCAATTCTTAACTGTTGCTTTGTGGTTCTGATTTCAATGGAAGCAGGAAATGGAAAAAGCATGGTCATGTGCATAAGCATTATAATTCCAATCGTGCTGACGTATTACTGTATGCTTTACATGATGGAACGATTTGAAACTCTTACACGTAAACAGCATGACGACGAAATGTATCGAAAGGAAATGCGATATAAAGAAATATACTATTCTGAGATGGAGAAACGGAATGAATACATACAGAACCTGAAACATGATATAAAGAATCGAATGATAACGCGGTACTATTTTGTGGAAAAAGGGGATATGCAAGGTGTGGAGGAGCAGCTTAAGGGGTATAGCGAGGAACTGGACAAGATTGATGGTAAGAGTTATTCCTGTAATCCAATCGTAGACTCGGTGCTGCGGGTAAAGCTGGGAATAGCAAAGTCAGAGGGAATACATATAGACAGCTCCATTCAAATACCAAAACAGATAAGACTTGAGTATGGAGACATCGGCATATTGTACGGAAATTTATTAGACAATGCCATAGAAGCGTGCCGGAAGTCAGGAGTCGATCAGCGGTTTATACGAATAGAAAATAAGTATATTGAAGGGAAATTGATTCTTGTGATAGAAAACAGCAAAAATAATGAAAGAAATGAATTCCTTAGAACTACAAAAAAAGATGCTATTAACCATGGACGAGGAATACGCAGTGTACGCAAGGTAGTGGAGAAGTACAATGGAACAATTATATTTACAGATAAAGGCATGAGTTTTGAAGCTTCTGCGATACTGTATGGAATTGAGGATGAGGAATAATCCGGTTGAAATATGCAAAAGATTACACTTAACATACAATCGGTTACACTATCACGGTATTTTTATGATCAGATGATATACTGTGCTTACAAAAGAAAAAGGAGGACAGAAGTATCATGTCAAAGGTAAAAAGAATAATACATAATATCAGTAAAGGAATGTTATCGTCAGTTGCAGCTATGGCGCTTATTGTGACCGCAACAAACGTAAGTACCTGCTGTTGGTTTATTTTGGGGCAGGATCAGCTCCCGGATAATGCGAAAAAACTTCGTAGATTTTAATGGCGGTTGTTATGAAAGTGATTACTGAATTTGCTAACAGGATAAGTAAAAAGATGGTCAAGAAAATGGAAGACGGGCAATGAGTCTGGATACATATTTGAGGGTTGTTCAGGCGTTAGAGACAACACCGCTTGCGCTTATGAGTCAGGAACAGCCAGAACAGTATATTGAGCGCTTTATTTTTATGATGAATCGACGGAACGAAAGAGAAATAGAGTTTGCTTTGCATATGGTAGAGCAGCTAATGAGAGGGCAGGACAACTATTTTAGAGAATAGAAGTCTGCCCTAATTCTTTATTGTGGATAATTGAATTGCAAGATAATTGATGATTTCCTCAACGGTTGGGGAATCTCCATCACATGGAACGCTTTTCCAAAAAGCCTGGGCTTTTGGATCTTTACTTTTTAATGCATATGATATGGCGAGTGCGATTTCTTTTTTGACTTCATCAACAGTATTTGTGGGTGCAATGACATTAAAGTTTCTAAAGAAATAATATAAGAGATAAGCTCAGAATATTAGGGTAGTTATTGTGCTGAGTTTTAAGAGTATCAGATTTGACATTTGAAAGAATATAAAAAAGCACTACTGATAGTTGGTTGATCCAAATTATTTTATTACTTAAAAAAGTAACCGGAGGGGCGGTTACTTTTTTGTATGATTGATATATGCTAATAAAATCGTCACAACGATACGTAGTTCTAACGATATGATATATCTATCCCAAACCAGGATTTTAGATAATACCATAAAATTTCTGAGATACCTATTGTGATTGCCCATAGCGCCAGTCCGCCAATGGTTGCAATCAATATTAGTTTCCAATTTTTTGTCAGGATAGAAAAGATAATGCTCAATACATATATTCCCCAAATAATCTCATATTTTATAATAGATATATTTAAGGACTCTAAAATTAAACCTGTAAATGGAATCATAATAAATAATAAGCAAACTGACAAATATGAACATTTATTAAATAAATTCAAGTTTTTCCATTTTTTAATAAATTTTTCCATTGAAGTCTCCTGTTAGATATTTTAAGGTAAAAAGGTTTTAAAATAGGATATTTTGCTCTTGGGGTAGATGTACTATCTACCTTACCTGCAAATAATGCCATACCATTGCAGTAACTGCATAAGTTCGTGCATGGAAACCGATTTTACACCTCTCTGTCTTTTTGTGGTTATGTTTAAAATTATGCAAATTATATCATTGTGTGAATGAGTTGTCAAACATTATTTGTTTGAATATAATAATTGTAATCCTACATTTTCGTGTATTTTTAAGGAGGTTCCTCGATTGAAATAACAGGAAATATATGATAAAATTGAGAAGATTTAATAGTGCTCTTCCCGATTTTTCTGGGAACAATTGCTTTCGTAAAAGACAGATATTTTATGCAAAAACATCGCAGGAACTTTTGGGATAAGGTGCATTACAATAGAAAATAAGGGCAAGAAAAGCCTATAAATACGGAGGTTTTAGAAGATATGGAAGCATACAAACAGGAATTTATTGAGTTTCTGACAATGCCTTTCCATAAATTGATGTAACTTCTCAAACCATTGTATTTACTGATGTTCTGCAAGATTTTGAAAAACGGTAAAGTGGTGTATTGTATCATAAAATGGTGTAGTTTGATATGAAAATGGTGTACTAAATGGTGTAGTAAATCGGAAAGAATTATTAAATTTGATAGCAAAATTTTAAGAGTGTCAGATTTGACATTTGAATAGGTATTTGTTAGAATAAAAATATAAAAAGGCACTACTGATAGTTGGTTAGTCCAAATTATTTTATTACTTAAAAAAGTAACCGTAATCCTTTGGTCGAGGGGCGGTTACTTTTTTGATTGATTTATGTACGCAATCAAAATCGTTACAACAATACTAAGTATCATTAGTACTGGTGCTAGAATATAAATAGTACAAGTCAAAATGAGAATTCCTTATAAGAAAA
>CAUWLL010000072.1:0-6954 GCA_963559605.1 uncultured Lachnospiraceae bacterium | reverse complement strand
GTATCGCCCGTTTCTAAATCTCGTTTCTGAATTTTCACACCGCCACGGATAACCTTGTCTGATACGGAAAACTGGTTACTTCCAGATAGTACGGCAAGGTCGCCGTCCTCGGTAATCTGTGTTACATATAAGCCTTTTATCTGTTCGGACTTATCGCCAGCCTGCATATATGCACCGTCTAACAAGTAGCCGTTTGGAGCTTTTGTTTCTTCTACGGTTAGCGTTCCAAGTGGAAGAACCGCTTTGCCGTCCTGCATATAGAAGCTGTCGCCAGATACCTTGTATGTGTCCGCTAATTTTGTGATGTAATGAGTTGTCCCGTCGCTGTCTGTTTCAGCGATTGTCTTTGTAACCCATGTACGAGTAGCTTCGGCAGGGAGATTATCTTTATTATAGAAGCCAGCATAATACTTCCATGTAAATTCCGCACCTGCTAAAGAAGCGTTCCCTTGCGGATTGTCTTTCTGTGTTTCCATATCAATCTTGAAAAGCTCAATCAAAGTGTCTGTTACTTTCGGTGTATCAGATACGTTCAAAGTCGCTGTTTCGCCAGCTTTGATTGTTAATGGATAGATTGTTTTATCCACTTTATATCCTGCTGGTGCGGATAATTCCTTGATATAGACTGTGCCAGCTTTTACCTCTACAACATCTGTATTTCCGTTTTCATCAGTCGTAAGGGTGGCAAGCTGTTTCGTGCAGTCCTTATCAGAAAAGACACCATAGGTTGCACCTGCAATAGAGTAATTCCCGTTACCGTCTGTAATGCTGGTATTACTGGAAGTCTTTTGCAGTTTCGCATTTCCGACATTCAGCTTCGCCCAGAATTGTCCTAATTCCTGCCCCTCGCCAGAGTAGATATAACCGCCACATTCATAGCGTCCTTTATTCTCTTTGACAAAAGTTCTTGCACCAGCGAAAACTTCGTCCTGCGTTGCCTTTGGAATTTCATCATAAGAAGCTCGCACGTTATCACATTGCCAGCCAAGATGTACGCTCAATCTCTGCCAGACTACACATTGTTCCAACAGATAGACTTGTTTATAGTTCAATTCCTTGTGAGCTTCGCCATACTGTTTGACATACTCTAAGGATAACGCCACATCTGAAATCTGGTCGGCACTCATGCGTGAGCTTGCGTCAGCTCTGGTCTTGTAGCCATTCTTAAAATCTGTATTGATGTCAATACAATAGGCAGTTTCGCCCTCGACTTTCATATAGCCCTCATTGAATGTAGAACCGATAGAACCGTCATTCATTACTTTTTCAATGATACCGACACGCTCTGCACTTTCCGTCCAGTATTGCTTGCTTTCTGCATGGACGGGTGTAGTCGGTAAAGCAGTAACGACAGTTGCAAGAGCTAAGAAGCCCGTACACAATCGTTTCCATGTCTTTTTCATAAATCTAATGCTCCTTTCATTTTGGGTATAAAAATAGACGCTCATTTCTGAACGTCTACATTACTGAAAGGCTTGTCCTCTCACACATATTCTATTTTAATAGGTACAACAGTTGCCTTTCTCCTTGTATTTTCGTTGTTTTCATCACTTGCGTTATCTACAACCTCCATGCCCGGCATCCAGAACCACCGTCTTTTCTTCAGACTTTACCTTTCCCGAAGACACATAAGACTCCAGATTTTTGCTGAGCCACACAAGTCCCACGATTGCCATAATGACAACAATTAATTCCATTCTTTTTCTCAAAAAAAGCCTCCCGACAAACTATATTGATTCAATATATGTCTGCCGGAGGCTTTTTATATTATCTTTAGTTTACATATTTTAATATCAGTTCCCAGGTAGATTTCTTCTCTTGTCCCAGCGCCCATGCAGCGGTACCTGCAAGCTTATGCTTTTTCATAAGCTTGAGCTTCGCCTCTATGGACTCTTCATTTTCCAGCCAGATCTTATAAGTCTCCTCACCGGACGTCCATGTTGCATAATCCTGTTTTGCATTCTCGTCCCTTGTGATTTCCGCTCCCGACGTTTCCACAACGGACTCTGCCGCGGACATACCCAGCGCATCGCTTGTGACCTTCATCGGATATTCTCCTTCTTCGGTACCTGCCTGCTCCGCCAGCTCCTGCTCGCTCTTCGGAATCTCCTTCCACAGACGTGTAAAAAATGGGATTCCACTGATAACCTTCTCGGCCGGAACTTCTTTCAATGTTTCTTCGATTCCATCTTTCACAAAATCATAAGAAGATACCGGACCTGCTTCCGGTGAACCGCCAAAATGCTCGTCATAGCCCATGATCACTACATAATCTGCCACGATTCCCTGCTCTTTACGGTCATACTGCATGTTATATCCTTTCGGAACATAGTTGTCCACCGACAACACCAAACTGTTCTGGCGGCATCTTACAGACAACTCTCTTATAAATTGAATATAATGCTCTCCGCACTCTTCTGATATTTTTTCAAAGTCTACGTTAATTCCGTCAATGCCTACCTGTAATGCCTCGGCAATCAACTGATTGATCAGTTTTTCTCTGTTTGACGTAGAGCTCAAAAGTTCTAAAGACTCCTCGTAAGAGCTGATTCCTCCGTCAAAATCCCTTACGGTCGCCCACACCTCAATATTAGACTGGTGGGCATAGTTCACATACTCTGCGGAAGATATAGATTCCAGATTTCCCTTTGTATCTTTGACATGATACCAGGTAGGCGCAATTGTCGTAAGCCCTTTACTGTTTGCTATCTTTTCAAGCACTCCGCTATTGGCGGTATCATTGGTTACGTTGTGCCATGCCATGTTGATGGTATAGTCTTTTTTAATACTTGTAAACTCTTCCTCTTCAAAGTCTCTTGAGAACATCTTTTTCTCTTCTTTTTTCAGTGCATTTTTCTTTACATATCCGATAAATCCATCTTTTGTGCGGACTTTCTTCCAATTCTCTTCATCCTCGATGACTGTGACCTCATCTTTTTTCTTGATCTCTGTAAGAACCGGACTTTTTACTCCGCCACGATAACGAACCTGTGTGTCTTTCTTCGCCTTCGCAACCTTTCTCTCGCCCCAGTCGCTGACGATCATAACACGTCTCGGATCATCGTACACTTCATACTCGATATTCGTATACTGCTGGATAAAATCCAACGCGATATAAGCATTATTGCCTTCTGTCTTTAAAATAACATAATCTGCGCTCTGCTTGTCCTTGGAAATCATATAATCCTTGCTTCCGACTTCCACAGTCACCATATCTTTCGGAAGGGTATATAGCAGGATATTCTCTCCCGGATCCCAATAAAACCGACTGTTAAGATGTTTTCTCACAACATCGTATCCTATATACGCTTTCCCATCATCGATCATACCGTGAGGTTCGACCACTTCATTGTCCACAGTGATAGCTAACTGACCTTCTTGTTCTATTCCATAATATTTCTTTAAATCAGCCTGTTCCTTGGAAGGACTGTATCTCTTCCACAAAAATACACCTACCGCAGTTGCTATCAATAATATAATCAAAAGAAACATTTTTATATACAAATTTCTTTGTCGTCTTCTCCTTGACTGCACTCTTCTGCCGGACGGTCTTCGCTGCGCCGATGACGGCGGTCTTTTCTTTGGACGGTTTCCTGCCGGGCGTCGTGTGCGGTTTATTCTGTCTCTATCTTCCATACTGCACCTCCTACTCGCCCCTATTATAACAAAACACTTGCCCTACGTCATTACTTATTTCTACATTTTATGATATTTGAGGGGTATTTACAGCCTTTTTCTTCATACGTTTACATTATAAAAACATAATTCCTTTACATCTCCCTTATCATTTAACACATAATCCCGCATATAGATCACGTCTTCCCGCACCATATGTGCCTGCACAATTTGCAGGGGACTTGCGGGCAGACCATCCAACAATATGTCTACTCCCTTTTCTTCATAGTCCGTCAATTCCATAAACAGACTGTGGGTTTGTTGTTCCTGACGGTCTCCCATGGAGTTCCTCCTTCTCAATACAATCCCGATAACGACTGCGCCTCTGCATAAAATAATTCCAAAAGAAAATGCTGTGATACACTTTTATTTTGCTGCATTGGCAAAAAAGACAGTCCTGTATTGCTGTATTAAAATGATTCTGATTGTTTTACCTTGATTTTTGTTGGTTTTCGTGTCTGAACCGACACAAAGTGATTATTACACTGAGTTTCTATTGATTGTTTCTGTCTGATTGTTGTTTGAATTACTTTCTGATTGTTTTTAAAAGATTTTACTTAAAAGTTTTAAACCTCGTTATCGGGGAAAACTATCTTTTAGTACCGTCATTATATCCGAAAGAAATCCGGATAGCAAGTATTTTTTTCATTTTATATTATTTTTATTTAACATCCGAATTGTTCTATGCTATACTAAACTAGAAGGAAGTGATGAGATATGAAGATTGAGAAAATCAGCGATAATCAGATACGTTGCACGCTCACCCGCGCTGATCTGGCAGAACGTCAGCTTCAGTTAAGCGAACTTGCATATGGAACCGAAAAAGCAAAGTCACTTTTCCATGATATGATGCAGCAGGCAGCCTTTGAATTCGGATTTGAAGCAGAGGATATTCCTCTCATGATCGAAGCCATTCCGGCTTCCTCCGATTCAATCGTGCTGATAATTACTAAAGTTGAAGATCCGGAGGAGTTAGATACCAGATTTTCAAAATTTTCACCGTCTCCTGATGGTGAAACAGATATAAAGCAAAATGAAACGCCGGACAAATTAGAAGGAGCGGAAACTCTTTTGAATCTTCTCGGGAAAGTAAAAGAGAAGATGGATTCCCTTACTGCAAGGCAATCTGTCTCTGAAGAAACCGAACCCGAAGCATCCAAAAAGGAAAAACCTGCAAAACCTTCTATGCGCCTGTTCTCCTTTCCTACCATGGAAAATGTATTTCTGGCGGCTCGCCTGCTTAAGACGATGTATACCGGTTCCAATACTTTATACAAGGATCCTGCCGAAGATATTTTTGTTCTGGCATTATCACAATCCGGCCACACGGACAATGACTTTAACCGTATCTGCAATATGTTGACAGAATACGGAACATTAGAAAGAGCCGGTGGAATTGCTCTGGCATTTTTAGAAGAGCACTGTGAAGTCCTTATCGCAAAAGATGCTGTGCAAAAACTGGCGGTTATTTAAATCAGAATATCAAAAATGAGAAATGAGAATAGGCTGCGGACACTTGTCCGCAGCCTATTTCCATATTATTACCGTTTTCTGTTATTTTGCCTGACTTGCTTCAATTGTAGCATTCAGTTTTGCAATCAAGAGATCCGGATCAATTCCATGTCCCATAGCTCCCTGCTCGATGGATTCCATCTGTGAATGCGGACATCCGATGCAGCCCATACCAAGCTCCATCAGATCGTCTACGATCTTCGGACACTTATCGTAATATGTCATAAGCAGTTCGCCAAATGTCATATCCTTTGTAACGTATGCCATGTGTAACGCCTCCTTTTCCTTTCAATGTTATTTATTATATCTGCTTTTCATCATTGTGTAAACATTTTAATTCAATTTCCTAATAATTTTTGATTTCTCAAATGTCAATATCATTTCCCCTTTTTTTCGACAAAACATCATTTTTATTATAAGTCCACAAAACACTCGTTCTTTTATTTGGCTAAAATAATCCCCCAAATTTCGGGTTTTTAATGTGGATAATGTGGATAATTATTTAAAAACTCCTCTTTTTCCACTGTTTTCGCTATTTTCAATGTGGATAACTTGGATAAGTGCTTTTTCCAAAATCTTCCATTTTTTTACAAATTTGTACATTTTGTATAATCATACCGGGCGGAGTTTTTACACATCCGCCCGGTTCAAAATATTTTTCTATTTTACAGAATTCTTCTTACTGTCAGAATGGACGTGTATGTGGCAGGGGTCATTACAATTCCGGCATCCTGATTCAGTGCATTTACGATTTCTCCGTTTCCGGCATAAATACCTACATGTCCGTCATAGCACACTATGTCGCCCGGAATTGCTTCGCTATAGCTGACAGCTCTTCCGTAGCTTCTCATTTCTCCCGAGGTTCTTGGAAGCGCTACGCCAAAATGCCTGAATACTGACTGCACGAACCCGGAGCAATCTGCCCCATTCGTCAGGCTTGTACCGCCCCATACATAAGGATTTCCCAAAAATTGACGGGCATAAGCTACCACTGCCTGTCCGCTCCCCTCCTTTTCTTTAGCTTCTTTTTCTCGTTTCTTACGTGCCTCTTCTTCCCGTTTCTTTCGCTCTTCGGATTCTTTTTTTAGCCTTGCCTCTTCCTCTTCCCGGGATTCAGCATAAGTGAACGTTTCTTCCAGTTCTGCCTCGATCACTTCCTGCAGCTCTTCCTGTTGTAATTCTTCCTGCTGTACCTCCTCTTGCTGTAATCCCTTCTGCGGCTCCATCTGCGTTCCTCTGTCTGTATCCTGTGTCTTTTGTCTGCGTCTTTCTTTTTGTTTTTCTTTCCGAATATCTGCAACGATTTCTTGAACTTTTTCTTCTGCTTTATTTCCTATTGTAATATACTTAGAACAAACATACCCGGTTACATTGCCTGATCTGACCTTTGTCCATTCTCCCACCGGTCCCATAATCTCGGCAGCGTAATCCGGGTATAGTTTGCCTACCCACTCGCTATCTTTTGTAGGTTCACTTCTTATATAAAGAAATGTTTGTACATTGGCAAATGCCATATCTAAATACTCTCCCTTTTCTGTCGGTACCAGATAATCTTCTACCTCTATCTCCTTTCCCGAAGAATAACAATCACTTAGTACCTCTTCAATTCCCACGCCGGGTAAAACAGTCTCTCCCCCGGCAGCTCTCGCCGTCATCGGTGCTATTAATACGGCTCCTGAAAAAGTAACCAGAAACAATCCTTTTTTAAGAACAGAATCCATAAACTCCCTCCTTTATGTTTTCTTATCTTTTGTAAATATTACAGAA
>CAUWLL010000071.1:0-7392 GCA_963559605.1 uncultured Lachnospiraceae bacterium | reverse complement strand
AGCCTGTTTCAAGGCTTTGCAGTATCCTTTTTAATTTTGATGTGTCAAACTCCCGTATGCTCCGGGTTGACAAAAGAAAAATGCGCGTCTATAATAAATATATCTATTCCAATGTCTGTAAACCAGAATAGAGCATATGTGTAAATGCATACAATCAGGGCTTGTACTGGTTTCGACGGGGGCTTGGAAGTTGGAGAAGCCATCCGTAGCGGGACACTACGTTAAAAGTTCCAATTAAATATAAACGCAGACAATAGAGAATTAGCGTACGCTGCCTAATTAGGCGGCAGTCGGCCCCGGATCATCCGCTGTTCGGGTCACCGGCTTCAAACAGGCGGAGCACTTCGTTTTCAAAGCTTTGAGAAAATGGAAGAACTTATGAAGCTACTAAAATCCGTAACCTGTCATTAGGTGCCGGATGGAGGGAATGTCAATATAATGACTGTGATGGGAGATGCTCTGGTGGATGGGCTTTCGGACGCGGGTTCAACTCCCGCCAGGTCCACTTAAAAGACTGTAAAAAAACTGTGATTCAATCACAGTTTTTTTTTGAAAAAAGGTTATAATAAAACCATAATCTCAATGAAAGAGACAGAAAGACAGATAAAAAGAACAGAAAGAGAGGAAATAGATATGGCAGCATTACATTTGACGAAAGATAATTTTGAACAGGAAGTATTACAGGCAAAAGAGCCGGTGTTAGTTGATTTTTGGGCAACCTGGTGTGGTCCGTGCCAGATGGTAGGACCAATCGTAGAAGAGGTGGCAGGAGAAGTTACAAATGCGAAAGTTTGTAAAGTAGATGTGGATGAACAGGCAGAGCTTGCAAGACAGTTCAGAGTAATGTCTATCCCAACACTGATGGTATTTAAGGACGGTGAAGCAGTAAAAAGAGAAGTAGGTGCAAAGTCCAAAGCGGAGCTTTTGGATATGCTGAAGGTATAGAATCATACATCATTTTTTCCCTGATATAAACGTAAAATGACGATGGCTATGTGTAAAACCATCGTCATTTTGTTGTTATAATATTTTTTTCAATGCAGATTTATCTGTCAGAGTTACTGTTCCACGGGATAATTCCACATATCCTTCGCTGGAAAAATATTTTAACATCCGTGTCACTACTTCGCGTGCGCTTCCCATCAGTTTAGCGATTTGTTCATGCGTCATATGAATTGTATCTGAATGGGAGGCGGATGCCTCATCTAACAAAAAGATTGCCAGACGTTTGTCGAAACTCATGAATAAAATCTGCTGCACTGCCCACATAATGTCAGAGAAACGTTCTGCCGCCATCTTGTAGGCATAACACTCTATGTATATGTTTTTATTCATCAGTGTATTGATCACACCGGACGGAACCTGAATGACCTGCGTATCTTCTACGGCATCTATAAAGACGTCGAAAGTAATAGATCTTAAAACACAGGAAGCTCCTAAAATACAAGTTTCTCCGGTATGAATCCGATAGAGCGTAATTTCCCGTCCTTCCTCGGAAGAAAGATAGACCCTCAAAGATCCGGAGAGAACAAACAACATTCCCGCGCATTCGGACTCAGAACTGTGTACAATTTGATTTTTACCATAAGAGACAAGAGATGCCTCTGATACCAACAGCTCTTCCTGGGAATCCGTCAGAGATTCCCAAAAAGGAATGGAAGCTTTTAATATGTTATAGTTTTCCTGTGAGATCATGCGTCAGTCCTTTCTGGTGTGGATACAGGTTTCGCAAGAGAAATGTCCTTTTCATCCATCCGAATTTTTTCCAGTCGTTTTACACGTTCGTCCAAGTGATGTTCCGTCATGTACCGATACACGCTTTTGGGAACAAGGTGTGCCCATTCCTGGTCTGTGGCAATACAACTTCTTACCCAGGAAGAAGTAACGCCTTTTTCTCCGGGAGTTTTTCGCCATAAAATTTCAAGATCAAGTCCGAGACTTCTTAGAATTTTATATTTTTCTTCGTCCCATTCATCGCAGATACCCATATAGAAAGTAGCGTTTTTCGGTACATATTGCAAAATATATTCCGGACAATTGATTGGAAACGGCAGGATGTCATATTCAGAATCCGGCACTTTAAATTCCTTCATAGCGCCTCGGATCATTTCGTAACGTTCATAATATGTGAGTGGGTTTGCAGATTTCGTTGAACGATTTTCGTCATTTACCGAATCTCTCGTGTGAAGAGAATCGGGGTTAGTAAGTCCGATAAATAATTTTTGGCAACGCATTTTTGCCGCAAGAATATATTCCATATGTTTCAAGTTTAATACCTGAAATCTTCCGTTTACAACACCAATGTCTTTCATGTGTCATTTTCCTCCCCTTGTCTTTTCCTCTAGTATACCTTGTTATGCTTTGTTGTTGCAAGGGTATGATTCTTAAGTTTTTCTGCCATCTCTTCCGGGAAATACGGAATCGATTGTACACGGTTTGTGGAAGATGCAAGCACGTAGGCTTCTCCATTTTGGATATGGCAGGCCCTGGCAAGGAAATTCTGGTTTAATTTCAGATATTGTATCTTGTCATAACGAATGAAAATGCGGCTTTTTGCACCGTATCCTCTTGCCAGCATCAGGAAATAGTCTCCCATACCGACACCTGCGGTAAAATATTGGCAGAACAGGGCGAGCAGACACCATAGACCGATCATGGCGCTGCCAATCCAGAACCAAAGAGCGTACTCCGGGTAAAAGGAACTTAAAATAAATGGAATGGCAATTGCAAAGGCAGTGTAAATAAGTATAGGCATGCTCCATACCAGCCAGACTTTCTTAGACTGTCTGGTCTCTTCAATGTCCATACAGTTTGCAAATTCCGGCAGCAGAGAACGCATTTTTTCTTCGATAAAAGTACGGTTGTGGTAAAGAAGGAAAAATGATCTTCGTTCTGCACCGTCATCGCCCATACCTACGTTCACAAGCTCCACCATATATTTTCCGAACAGTCTTGCGATAAGAGTCTGGTTTAGCTTCACGGCATTGATTTTATCAATGGGAATGGTGTAGTTTACCTTTTTAAATAATCCATAGTGGATATAGATCTTGTCTTCCACGCGTCCTGCCTGAAAATCGAAATATTTTATAAAATCCCGCAATGTGTCCCAGACGGCAGATACACCGATGGCGACAAAAACCACCACACCGGAGAATATACTGAGCAGGCTTTTTCCGGCGGAAATACCGTCGCTTAGTTCTTGTGAAATAATCACTCCGCTTCCTATAAAAGAAGCTATTGCAAGGAGAACGGAGAAAATGCTGACAGAAAACAAACCGTGCCGTAGAATATCTTTTAAGTCTGCACGCAGAGAAAAAGTATCGGTCACGTTTTTACTTGTCGCATTTTTATGCGTCTCATTTTTTCCCGGGACGTTTTCGGGAACATCTTTCATGAGAGCCGTAACGGTGTCACGAAACCATTCTGCCCGGGCTTTTTTTAGTACGATTTTTACATCCGTTTTATCGGCGGTAGACAGACTGTTGGTATCTAATTTTACTTTGCAAGTTCCAAGCAGCATTTCAAAAAGGTTCTGCTCTGTATTTACGTTGGAAATATTTTTGATCCCAATGGTGTTTTTTTTACGGTTCAGTGTATTCTGTTCGATGACGATTGTCTGCTCCTGAATGGAAATGTAAGTTTTTGACCATACAATAATCTGCCAGACGAATAGGATGGCAAATACAGTGAGAATACTGCCTGACGCAATGAGGACAGCCATTAGGTTTTCTTTTAAGTTTCCCAGATTTTCGACAATGGTGTCCAGCTCCTGCAATATGTTTCCGATGAAAATTGCGCCCAGGATAATAATGGCTCTTCCCAGGCGTTCTATGACAATGGAGATATGATTGCGGAAGCGAATGTTATTCTCCGTCTCTTTCATGTTCTGTTTCTTCTCTTTCTTCTATTACAATCTCGTTAATGCGTTTCTTTAAAGATTCTGCAACTTGTTCTGCCTTCTCCTCATCCAGAAAACGAATGGTAATGTCGCCTCCGGCAGTCGTTACCACGACCTTTGCCACTTTGAAGATTTGATCAATAGGACCTTTGGCAGTTTGTAGTTTATGGAGTCTTTCAATAGGAACAATGTGCCGCTTTACAAATAAATACCCTTCTTTTATATCAATACATTCGTTGTTGATACTGTAGCGGTATCTGTAGTAGCGGAAATAAGGACTTAAAATCATGTCAAGGAGTGTCAGTACAATTATGATCATAGAAACGATCCTTCCGATCTTTGTGTCTACAGAAAATAATCGGAAGTAGTTGACTGCTCCTACAACGATCAGTACTGCAAGTCCTGCCAAAAAGGTTGCAGTGTACATGCATTTTAGCGCCCTTTTAGATAATTTTTCGTATTGCATATCATAGTCTCCTGTACTATATCTTTGCTTCTTTACTTTCGTGAAGATTTTGCGTGAAGTTTAGTCGATAAACTTCACGGCAGTGCCGTATGCCATGATCTCAGCTGCGCTTTGCATGATCTGACTGGATGAATAGTGGATATTTACCACAGCGTCAGCGCCGATAGATTCCGCTTCTTCGGACATTCTTCTGGTTGCGACAGCTCTTGCTTCATTCATCATCTCTGTGTAGGAAGTAAGTTCTCCGCCGACCAAAGTTTTGAAGTGGTTTACAAGGTCTTTTCCGACGTGTACAGTCTGTACCATGTTTCCCTTTACCATGCCGATCATTTCAAATTTCTTTCCTTCAATATAGTCTGTATTTACTAAAATCATATGAGTTCCTCCTTTAAAATCTGTTGTATTATTGAATTAATACAATTATAATACTGAAAATACGTAAATGCAAGAAATATTTTTTGAAAATGTAGTAATTAAATATGGTATGCTTGTAACAAAGAAAGCGTTGAGAAGTCTAATGTATAACAGGGAGGTGATACATGTGAATTTTGAAGAGATCTATGAATTATATTTTAAAGACGTCTATCTGTTTCTTCTTGCCATGAGTAAAGATGACAATATCGCAGAAGAGATTACGCAGGAGACCTTTTACAAAGCGTTGAAAAATATTCACAAATTCCATGGCGCCTGTTCTGTCAAAACCTGGCTTTGCCAGATTGCGAAAAATACGTATTTGACACATTTGAAAAAACAAAAGCATCTGGCGAGGGGAGAAATCAGTGAAAGTACCGACTTACGGGACGAAGGAAAAAGTGAAAGTGCAGAGTCTATTTATTTAAGAAAAGATGAAACGTTATCTATCTATAAAGTGCTGCACTATCTGGAAGAGCCTTATAAGGAGGTATTTACATTAAGAACTTTGGGAGATTTGTCATTCAAAGAAATCGGAGAAGTATTTGAACGAAAAGAAGGATGGGCGAGGGTGACTTATCACCGTGCCAAACTTCGGATTCAGGAGTTGATAAAGGAGGTGTGAACATGCAGAAAATACCATGCAGTGTGATCCGTGATTTGCTGGTGCTTTATGAAGACGGGGTGTGCAGCGAAGAGACGAAGCAGATGATAGAAGAACATATTGCGGACTGCGGGGAATGTAGGGAGATTTATGAAAAAACAGCGCAAGACCTCCCGGGAATTACTGTGGATCCGGAAGAACCGGATTTAATAAAAGAGGCGCTGGACGGATTCAAGGAGGACAGAACCCGCATGAAGGAAGAAGCCACGGAACAGAGGAAGATCATCGAGAAGGCATTTCGAAAGCTACAGATAAAGCTGGGCATTCGCGTGTTGATCGTGGCAGGAGTTGTTCTGTTAGTGTGGTTATCAGGGATAATATTCTGGCGTGATTTTCTTGAAGAAAGAATAAACAAGGTAGAGTATGAAGACTTGAAGATCACAGAGATGTACGAATTATCTAACGGTGATATTTACTGCACATTTGAAACAAAAGAAAAATTTCTAGATGTTATGTCAGACACGATACAGACGCCGGAAGGGAAAAAATGGAAGGATTATGACGATGCGTGGCATCAGATATATTTTCAGTATCCACATTTTTATGAAAAAAAGGCGCTAAAATCGTTGTTAAAAGATAAGGTAAGTATTGTTTTTCAAAGAAGAGAGAAGGTAAGGAGCACCGAAGAGTCAGAAATAGCAACTCACGAAGTGAAGACGATTTATTATAACCAGAAAGGCGGGAAAGATGCGGCTGTAATCTGGAAGGAAGGACAGAAATTGCCGAAAGCCCCGGCAGAGCTGGAGGAAAAGGTGAGACAGGTAATGGAAGAGAGAAATGAGTATGAAGGTATGAAATATTGGCAGTTTGTACCGGTAGAGATGTGTGATAGGGTATTGTCTGAGTAATGAGTGATTCAAAAGACCCCGGCAGATTGAGGTGACCCCTCTGCCGGGGCCTTTCTTTTCTGATTTGAAACTATAGTTTACAGATTCAGCACGTCCTGAATGGTATAATATCCGGCATCTTTGTCGGCTAAAAATGCCGCACAGTCACAAGCGCCTCTTGCAAAACATTCCCAGTTGTAAGAGTGGTGGGTGATTTCCAGACGTTCTCCCATACCGCCAAAATATACCGTGTGGCTGCTTGGAATATTTCCGGATCTGAGAGAATGATAGCCGATGGTTCCGGGAACTCTCGGAGTCTCTCCTTCCCGCCCATATACGGCTATATCTCCCAGTTCTTTGCCCAGAGCCTTTGCCATGATTTCGCCCATTTCCTTGGAAGTTCCGCTTGGGGCATCTTTTTTCCACCGGTCATGCATTTCCAGAATCTCAATGTCCAAATCATTTCCGGCAGTGCAGGTGACCAGATCCAGTAATTTGTTCATAATGTTGACAAGCTTTGATGTGTTGGCAGCGTAAAGCATGGGAATCACTTTTGCGGCGTCTTTGAAACGCTGCATCTCATCCTCAGAGAATCCGGTTGTTCCGCAGACCAGAGCTTTCTTATGTGCGACGGCAAGATCTAATACTTCCATTGCCATTTCTTTTGTGGAAAAGTCGATGATTCCGTCACATTTATCGATGACACTTTCTAGATCGTCTACTACAGGAACGCCAAGTTCACGTCCTACCATAGCTACGGTTCCAAGGTCTTTACCGATGTAGTCCCGCCCTTTTGGCGCAACTCCTGCCACCAGCTCCAGATTCTCTCCGGAAACAGCGGCCTGCGTAATTAATTTTCCCATTTTTCCTCTGGGGCCTATTACGATTACTTTCATTCTAAGAACTCCTTTCGTATGTAAAACTAATTTTATTTTAGCATAGAACAGGAAGCAGAAAAAGTGATATTAGCGGATGTTTTCGTATATAATAGAAGAAAGAGGGAGAAAAGCCACAGAAGTAAAAAGTAATTCTTGCATTTTTCGACAACATTCGTTAAAATAGGTATATGTTTATCGGGGTATGGCTCAGTTTGGTTAGAGCGCACGGCTGGGGGCCGTGAGGTCGC
>CAUWLL010000070.1:0-7455 GCA_963559605.1 uncultured Lachnospiraceae bacterium | reverse complement strand
AAATAAGTGAAAACGCTTGTTAGTAGAATTTTCAAAAAATCAGAAATTTGAGGAAGGTATTCTTTAGGTATCAGAGCGAGAATATCTTTTAACATTTTATCATTCCTTTCATCATTTGTTAGGAAGATTATACCAAAGAATCATAGGACAACGCAACACGTACAATCCATTGTGCATAGAGTATAGAGAGGTGATTTAATGCAGAAATTGGAAATTATAAGCATGATCCGAATTAACGGAGAGTGGAAGAATCAAGAGGAAATACCACCGGACGAATTTAAGAATGCATTAGAAAAAAAGTTAAATGAAACTATGAGAAATATAGGATTTCAAAGGAGAAATGCCGCGTAAGTGGCAGAGAGGAGGACAAGCCATGAGAAACTGTAGGACATGTAAAAGGAATATTATTTGCAACAGGATGGATTCGTACAGGAACATGGCGTGTAAGGACTATGAAAGGGCAAAGAATAAGGGGAAAAAGACGCAGGTTCAGAATCTTCCGCCGAAAGGTATGGAAAAAGGTAAAAAGAGGGCTGCGAAGAGGAATCATAAAAGTGCTGGAGGCGGCGATCAAGCTAAGGGAGTCGTTAAAAAGCCTGAGTAAAAACGAGGATGTTGTTTTGGTGGCAGGAATGTCAGGAATGATTATGTTGTTTTTCGCAATAATTTCAATATATGCGTTCTGGGATGTTATCACAGCATGTTTTTCATAGAGGAGGTGAGAAAAAATGAACGAAATTGCAACACTTATGACAGACAGTGAGTTCAAGATGTTTTTAAGGGATTTTCAATATCGGATTGATCTTGATGGGCTTAGGTCTTATGTATCAAGAAGGTACCAGATTTCAGAAGCGTTATGTGAACTGGACAAGCGTATATGCTTTTCTGTCGAGCAATTGCGGCAGATCTATGATCTTGCAAAATAAAAGAACGCCCATATATGAGCCGGCAAGCTCTTGGGCGTTAAGAAAAATATTCAATTAAATTATATCGAAGTAAAGGAGTTTAGTCAAATGGCAAATTTGTATGAAATTAATGAGCAGATTTTAAATTGTGTAGATGCGGAGACAGGAGAAATTGTTGATACGGATAAGTTGCAGGAATTGCAGCTTGCGTTTGATGAAAAGGTGGAGGGGATTGCTTGCTGGATTAAGAATCTTCTTTCCGATGCAACTGCTATTAAGGTGGAGAAAGATGCATTAGCGGAAAGAGAAAAGGCATGCAAGAATAAAGCGGAATCTTTAAAGAACTACTTATCAAGTGCTTTATCCGGTACTAAGTTTAAAAGTCCGAAGGTATCAATTTCTTATCGAAAATCTGAGTCTGTTGAAGTAGAAGACATAATGAAGGTTCCAGATAACTACTTGAAATACGCAGATCCGACTGTGGATAAAACTAAAGTAAAAGCTGCTATTAAGGACGGGATTAATATTCCAGGGGTATCTCTGGTAGAGAAGCAGAACATTCAGGTTAAATAAGGAGGTTACTGATGGGAGACGGATTAATACATATTCCGGCAAGAAAGAAACGGCCAGTTGAAGAACAGACGGCTGTAAAGCTTACACCGGAAGCGTATAACACATTAGTAGATATTTATAACGAGTCAACATTATCCTTAAAGCAGATCGCAAGTTTATTAATCATTGAATCTGCAGACAGGGTTGTATTTGATAAGGAGGATGAAAGATAAATGAGCAAAGTAGTTTGTATTGCCGGAGAATCAGGATCGGGAAAGACGACTAGCATGAGAAACTTAGATCCGAAGACAACGTATTATATTGATGCAGATTGTAAGGGATTGTCCTGGAAGGGTTGGAGAAAACAGTATAACACAGAAAATAGGAACTACAAAGCGACGGATGATGCGAATATTGTAAGGCAGTATATCAAGAGATTGGCAGAGGGATGTCCGAACATCAAAGTCATTGTAATTGATACAATCAACGGGCTTATGGTAGCTGATGAGATGCGCCGGAGCAAGGAAAAGGGATATGACAAATGGGTGGACTTGGCTGCATGCGTGTGGGATTTAGTGTGTGAGTGCTATACATACAGGGACGATCTAACAATAATTTTTACGGCGCACACTCAAACGGATCACGACGAGAATGGCTACATGTTTACGAGGATCAAGACATCTGGAAAGAAACTGGACAAGATTGTGCTTGAAAGCAAGTTTACAACGGTTCTCCTTAGCAAATGCGTGGATGGTCAGTATAAGTTTGAAACACAGGCAAATAACAGCACAGCAAAATCTCCGTTGGGAGCGTTTGAAGAATTTGAAATCGATAACGATATTGTAGAAGTAATTAAAGCATTGGAGGAATTTTAATATGAAAAAACCTAACAATTACGAAAATACACAGGCGCAGGGGGAATTTACCCCCGTGGAGCTTGGCGGCCACTATCTGATCATCAAAGAAGTTTTAGAAATGCAGTCCAAAACCGGGAAAGATATGATTAAGATTTCTTTTGACTTTTCTATCACAGACAAACAGGCTGGATATTTTACGGAAGCATTCAAAAATGACATCAGACCGGAAAAGAAGTGGTCGAATCAGGCGACTCAGTACATCTTAACGGAGGATCAGGACGGAAACTGCAGCCGGTCATTCAAGACCTTCCTTACTTGCGTAGAGCATTCCAACAAAGGATTTGAAACACAGTGGGGAGACAACTTTGGAGCTCAGTTCAAGAATAAACTCGTTGGTGGAGTATTTGGACCACAGATGGACTATTACGACGGAAGAGAGCGCGAGAAGAGAGTTCTTCGCTGGTTTATTTCCACTGACAAAGTGAAAGAAGCACAGGTTCCAGAAATGTCAGAAACGCAAGCCTACAAGAATCGAATGAATGGTTATCATCCGGCATCCACTCCGGCAGGAGATGGTTTCATGAACATTCCGGACGGAATCGATGAAGAGTTGCCATTTAATTAGGCGGTGATATTGTGGACATTCAAATTGATACGAGAGAAAAACAGAGAGCTATTAGAAAAATTATTAAGACATTTGATGATCAGGGTATTAAGCATTTTTCGAGCAAGCTTATGGTTGGGGATTATATGTCTTTAGATAATCCCCGGCTTATCATCGACAGGAAGCAGAATCTACAGGAACTCTGTGGAAATGTCTGCCAACAACACGAGCGGTTTAAACGTGAGCTGCTAAAGGCGATAGATGCAGGGATACAGATCGTGATACTTGTGGAGCATGGGCCGGATATAAAAACGCTGGAAGATGTTTACTTCTGGAAAAACCCAAGGAAGCATGAGGTGCGGTGGAGATGGGTTGACGGAAAACGAGAGAAATATATTGTTTCCGCAAAAGCAGTTGATGGAAATCAATTATATAAATCTCTTTGCACGATTCGCGATCGGTACAACGTGCAATTTGAGTTTTGTGAGAAAAAAGATACTGGAAACGAAATTATTCGGATATTAAGCGGTGAACGCTATGACCAGTGATAATATCAAAAAAATGTATAGTATGCAAGATATTATTTTTAAATGTGGGCTTGGGCATCCGAACCGTGCAGGCTTTATCAGGTGCCCGTTCCATACCGAAAAAACTGCATCTATGAAGATATATCGAGATTCGTATTATTGCTTTGGTTGCGGAGAAAATGGAGATATCTTCGCTTTTCTACAGAAATTCTACGGAATTCCATTTAAAGACGCTTTTAGAATGCTTGGCGGCTCATATGAGAAACCGACGTTTTCGTCTAACCTTGCCATATACAAGGCGAGAAAAGAGCAGAAAATGCGTAAGAAGAAGGAAGAGCAACTTAAAGGAAAGCAAGAACTTAACAATATGCTGATCGACATATACAGAGACTGGATGAACCGATCAGAACCATTATCTGATACATGGTGCGATTGCTGTAATGCATTGCAGATAGAGTTATATCATCACGAAATTTTAAACGAAATGAGGACGGGACGTGAAGAATTTAATTGAATATGATCAACAGAGCATCCTGTCAGAAGAGGTTTTTATTGAAGTATTCGAACAGGAAGATGTGATATTGCAGGCAAGGATGCTGTTGTCACTTCAGGACAGAGCTAAAGAGCTTGGAGTGAAGCAAAAATTTGATGATCTTGTCAAGGCGTATAAAAGCGTGGATAAGGAAAGACGGAAAAATAGGGCATTGAAAACAATGTTGGATCGATGGACAAACTTCACTGGTCCGTATGACAACATGATGTGTGGTGCCTGGGTAGCTGGTGACGATGGAATACGTACGTTTAGTAAGGATTATTCAAACGAAGTTCTCGCCTGTTATCATCCAATACTTCCGGTCAAACGAATGAAGAATCTCGAGACAGGAGAGGAGCAGCTCCGAGTTGCTTATAAGAGAAACCATTCATGGAAAGAGATTACGGTGCCAAAAGATTTGGTCTCCTCTGCCAGTAAGATCGTCTCTCTATCGAAACTGGGCGTGGCTGTTACATCTGAAAATGCGAAGCTGTTAGTAAAGTATCTTTCGGACGTTGAGAACTTAAATGATGATGCAATACCCGTTCAGATGTCAAGCTCTAAACTTGGATGGATTGGTGACGGGTTTATACCTTATGATACCGAGATTGTATTTGATGGAGATATGCAATTTAAATCGGTTTTTGAAAGTATTGCATCTAATGGAAATAAAACTGTATGGATAGATCATCTCAAAAATCTTCGCAAGACAGGAAGAATAGAAATTAAATTCCTTTTGGCTGCCTCGTTGGCGAGCGTGTTAGTTGATCAAGTTGGAGCACTCCCGTTTATCGTAGATCTGTGGGGAGAGACGGAAGGGGGGAAGACAGTGGCACTTATGATGGCTGCATCTGTCTGGGCGAACCCTGCAGATAGTCAGTATATCGGAGATTTTAAAACCACAGACGTGGCGTTAGAGACAAAGTGTAATTTATTAAATCATCTGCCGCTGATGTTGGACGATTCTTCTAAGACCAGCGCCAGAATCAGAGATAACTTTGAGGGAGTTGTTTATGATCTATGCTCTGGCAAGGGGAAAAGCCGGTCCAACAAAGAGCTTGGGATCCGGCGCGAAAATAATTGGAAGAATGTCATCATAACGAACGGTGAGCGTCCACTTTCTTCCTATGTCGGGCAAGGCGGTGCGATCAACCGAATTTTAGAGGTTGAATGTAAGGATCATGTATTTCCGGATCCACAGGAAGCAGCAGAAACATTCAAGAAAAATTACGGTCATCTAGGAAAGCAATTCGTGGAGATTTTGAAAAAGCTTGGCAAGGATGGAATAAGAGAAATACAACAGGAGCTCCAGCGTAAAGTCTATAAAGAAGATAAGATGCAGAAGCAGAGCATCTCATTATCTATCGTACTCACTGCGGACAAGATTGCAACAGACTACATATTCCATGACGGTATGTATATAGATCTAGAAGAAGCAAAGAGAGTCCTCGTAGATCATTCGGAAATTTCCGAGCATGAACGGTGCTACAATTATCTGCTCGACAAGATAAGCATGAATAATCAGCGTTTTGATGCGGAAACCAAGGTGGAAAAATGGGGAATCATTGAAGATGGATATGCAGTCATTTATACACAGGCATTCAAAGAGATCTGCGATCAAGGCGGGTTCTCAGACAAGGCATTCCTCGCCTGGGCAGACAGGAATGGAGTTATTCAAACGTCTGGTGGGAGATTAAACAAGCTTAAGAAAATAAATGGGAAACCAAAGCGCTGTATTTTTCTCAAATTGAATGAGTATGAAGACGAGGACGGATTTGAGCCAGAAGAGCTGTATGATCAGGAGGAATTACCATTCAGATAACGCAAAAAGAGTAACCGGTAACCGAGGTAACCGGGTAACCATGCGTTTTCTATATATACATATATGTGTGTGGGTGTGTGGATGGGACACAGACACAAAGTCCCCTATAAGGGAAATCAATGGTTACCTTGGTTACCATAAAGAAAAATACCCGAAAACCCGCATAAAATCAACGAAAAACAGGGTAACCACACTTCGGTTACGAAACAGCAAGAATGGTTACATTGGTTACGGAGGATGGAAATATGGCGGATATTATACAGAGAATCAGCGACATTTACAACGATTGCTGGAAAAATTATAAGCAATATTTAGCAGATAACAATATGGCAGCGTACAATGAGCGATCAAAAAAACTTATGGAAAAGTATTCATGCAAGTCGGACATTACAGATCAGCTGTTGTGGTTCGCTTCGAAAGTGAACGCTTTGCATAAAATCTATATGGGAGGTGATGGAAATGCCAATCATTCGTAGTATTAGAGGTGGGAGCGCTGGGCTGAATGAAGAGGATAGGCTGACAATTGCAGGACTTTTAATAAAGGCAGGATATAGGGTACAGATTGGTTATCGTGTTATCCCAGGAAACACAAAAGGCAAGAAGGAGTATGTGATCGAATATGAAGAAATCGAGCAGAAGGAATGTGCTGAGAAATGAAATTCCAAAGCAGATGAACATTGATGATTTTCCGGAATATCTGTCGGAAAGGTACGATAAGGAGGCACATATGAGCAGAGCAGAGCTAAGACGCCAAAAGCGTGAACAGGAGAAGAAAACAAAAGACTCTTGTAATGACGACTGATGGACTACAGAAGGTCCGGCAGCAAGAATTTGACAGAGCAAAGAAATTGCTAATGGATCGGAATGATGAGCTGACACAGGAGATCTGGTTCATGCTCTTAGCTATTCCGACGAATGTCCTGATCGCAGACTACTGGCCAAAGACGGCAAGGCAGAGGATCACGGAGTTCGTAGAGAAGTGCATGGGTTTCTATCGTGCATGGGAGCAAGGAGCGGTCGATATGACACAGATGCAGGAATTGACAGAAGAATATGCAGGAGTGAAGTAGCAGATTGCGATTATTAAGAAAGCGTCGGCTGGCGGCTGGAAGAGTTTTTACAAACTTAAGAAGGAATCCCCTAAAAGCAACACCGGCGGGAAGGGGAGAGGGTTTAATAATTTTAGTGAGCGTAATTATGACATGCAGGAACTGGAGAGACGATTGATTAACTGAATTAGACTTTAGTGGAGGTAAAAAGTATGATACATAACTACAAAGCGGAAAATGTCGATACAGATAAGGCATTAAAATATATCGAATGGAGCAGAAAACATCAAGAGGAAGCAGAACGTTTAGAATTAGCAAAAATACAGGAGTATTACAAAGGGGTTCAGAAAGGGTTAGATATTGCTGAAGAAATCTTCACTTGTTCGAATTATGAAAAACAAGAGGAGCCATTTGTAGACGGAGTAATCGAAACAATTTATGAATTGGGGGAAAAACTTGACATTTCTACACAAGATTTAAGAGACAACTTTTGCTCTGTGGATGATATTTGTGCAGGTTTAGCAAAAAGGATACGAGATGAACTTAATTAACCTGAGAATTAATGGAGGTGTAGTATGAAAGGATTGGAACAAAGAATATCAGATGT
>CAUWLL010000069.1:0-7607 GCA_963559605.1 uncultured Lachnospiraceae bacterium | reverse complement strand
TTGCCGGATGCTGGGTACACTGTCGCCGCAGATTTGATGAAGCTTTGAAGCTGATCCCCAAACCATCTCAAAAGGAATCCAATGCATTTCTGCTGATGAAACAGATTCAGGCAATCTATCGGGAAGAAGGGAAATTGAATGACCTTTCTTCTGATGAACGACTTAAACAGCGACAGGCGGTTATCAAACCTCTTGTGGATGCTTTTTTTGCGTACCTGAAAACCATAAATGTGTCCAAAAAGGACAAATTTGGTGATGCCGTTAGATATGCACTAAATCAGGAAAAATATCTCAGGGTATTTCTTACAGACGGAGATGTTCCGATTGATAATAATGCATCCGAAAGGGCAATCCGAGGCTTTTGTATTGGAAAGAAGAATTGGCAGATGATCGATACGATTCATGGAGCCAAATCTTCCGCAATCATTTACAGTATTGTAGAAACTGCAAAAGCCAATAATCTGAAACCTTTTGATTATGTGCAGCATCTCTTGGAAGAGATTCCGAAACACATGAATGATAAGGATTGTTCTTTTCTGGAAGATCTTCTGCCCTGGGCAGAAAGACTTCCGGCAGAAATACGCAAAGCTTAAATGCTGGTGGCTGCAAAGCAGCCGCCTAAAAATGTCAAGGTACCCGCTATTTTGCGTTTACACTTTAACACACCCTCTGTATTCTTACTTTTGAAAAAAGAAAACAGCGGCTTTGATTGCTATTTCAAAACCGCTGTTAAGTCCCTTATATTCTGTTAGGCGCATGAAAACTTTGCCGCCAAACAACGGTTTTTTTTATTTTCCGTTGGGCGGTCATTGTTTGAAAGTTAATCAAACAGATTTAATTGGATAGGACTATTCTTTTCTTCAAAACTGTATAGATACTCAAATATTTTTGAGTTGTCGTGCATAATACCGCTGTCCTCACATATTTGATGAAATAATTTCATAAGCTCATTGTGTTTTGGACTACTTAGTTGATATTGCATACCATAAGTACAAATATACTTTTCTTTCATATGTGGGAACAATCGGTCTAACTGGCTATAAAAATACTCTCTGTTTCCCTCACGAAGCGTCAAACCCATTCCAAAACAAATAACGCCGTAAACTTTTGCTTCAATGCAATACTCTAAAATTCCTGTGATATTTTCTTCTGTATCATTGATGAAAGGAAGAATAGGGCAAAGCCAAACAATAGTTGGAATACCTGCTTCATTCAGCTTTTTCAGAGCTTCAAACCGTTCTCTTGTTGTACTTACATTTGGCTCGATTTTTTTGCATAAATTCTCGTCATAGGTGGTTAGCGTCATTTGCACCACGCATTTTGTTTTGTCGTTGATAGATTTTAATAAATCTAAATCCCGTAATATTCGGTCGGATTTAGTTATCAAAGTGAAACCAAACCCATATTGATTTGCTAAAGCCAACGCTTTGCGAACATTCCCAATTTTACTTTCAAGCGGAATATACGGGTCTGTCATAGAACCTGTACCTAACATACACTTTTTACGCTTTCGTTTAAGAGCATTTTCTAACAGTTCAATGGCATTTTCTTTAATTTCAATGTCCTCAAAATCATGCTCCATGTGATAACACTTGCTTCGTGAGTCGCAGTAAATACAACCATGAGAACAGCCGCGATATAAATTCATTCCATTTTTGGCTGATAAGATACTTTTCGCATTTACATAGTGCATAACTATATCCTCGTCTAAAAGTTATTTTACCGCATAGCGTAAAATGGTTTTAAGTTTGCTTTTTTCTACTCGGTTAGCATTGTTCAAATAAATTTCTCTATGGTAGCTTTTTGCGCGTTCTAAATTATTAGATAACATAAATTGCTCCATTTTCTCAAAAGAAATAGGCTCATCATCAAATGCGCCGATATGCAATATCTCCACACAATTTCCGTCCTGCATTGTGCCAAAGCTAATTTCGTTAAATAGAGGATTGGGTTTCTTAACTTTTACTTGTTCCAATGCAACGTATACCATATCTTCACAAATAAAGTCCGGCTGTCGTATCATAATGGTATATTCCAAATTCTCTTTGACAAGTTCTGTTTCTTCGATTTTCTGCCAAATTCCCTCTAAAGGAAAAACTGTAAAATCGTCAAATTCATTTTGTATGGCAGTAGCCTTATATGCCATTTTGATTGCATACGCCAAAGAGTACAATGCCGAAACACGATTTGAAAAATCAATATCGTTTGGATTGCCTTTTCCACTTATCATAATATAATTCTGGGCTGGAACAGTTACTAATGACGGAGATTTTTTCGCTCCGTAAAATTCTTTCTCCTGCTTTTTCCATTCATATTTCATAAAAGCACCTCCTTACAATGATAGAATATCACAAGTAACTTGACAACCTATGTCATGTTATATACTTTTCCAACATAAGAGCTAATTTTTCTTTCATACTGTGCCGCAAATAATCAGGCTCTAAAATTTCAACATTATCCCCAAAAGAGAGTATATAACTAAACAAAGTTTCATTATCCGGCAAATCAATATTCACATATAAATTTCCTTGATTATCTTTCGATACATTGTCAGTAAATTCATCATATACACGAAATGCAACCTTTGGAGAAAACTTCAATTTTGCATGGATAAAATTTTTATTTTTAATTACCGTTTCTATTTCGTGGCTACTCTTTACTTCGCGTATGAATGTGTCTGATGAAATTTCCAAGTCTTTTATACGGGTCAGCTTAAAAAAGCGAAAGTCATTTCTCAAAAGACAAAATCCATATAGATACCAGTCCTTATTTTTGAAAATCAATTTTATAGGTTCAACGGTACGGTTTGAGTAATTTCCCTCTCGTGCAAAATAAGAAAAGGTAATCGTGTATTGATTGAAAATTGCATTTTTAATTAAATTGAATACGTCATAGTTAGGTGTGTTTTTATACCATTCTGAAAAATCAACTTCAATCCAATTTGTAACTTTGGATTGGAAAAGCCCACTTAATTTCATAAGCAATTCGTCTGTTTGGTTATGTTCTGTGGCAGAGATACCTTGTAATGCCATTAAAATTTGTTCTTTTTCCTGTTCCGATAATAAGGACTTATTTAACACAAAATCCTGCATAATGAATATACCGCCGCCTTTTCCTTGTGTAGCATAAATCGGAATACCTGCGACACTAATCGTGTCTAAATCCCGGTATATTGTCCTTATTGAAACTTCAAATTTTTCAGCCAGTTCTGGGGCGGTTGATTTTCCTTTTTCCAATAAATGATACACTATCTTGAATAATCTGCTCTGTTCCATAAAAATCTCCTCTCAATTACATTATACTACATAAACATGACAAGCAAATGACAGGTTTTAAATTTTATGAGTTATTAAAAAAGAAACCGGCAGCGGCTTTCCCCTAAAAATGCTTACTTCTTTAGTTGGTAAAAGTCATAAAATGCAGTGTGTTTATCAATAAGCGTTTCAAATGTACCATGTTCAATAATTTCCCCGTCTGCCATAAAGATAATCTCGTCATAAAGTTCAAGAATGTCTTTGCTCATGTTGTGTGTAATTGTAAGCAGCGTTAAATCAGATATTGCTAGACAATATTTGCCTACACGAAGATTATAGCAAAGAAG
The DNA here is from genome assembly GCA_963559605.1 of uncultured Lachnospiraceae bacterium. Taxonomy (GTDB): domain Bacteria; phylum Bacillota; class Clostridia; order Lachnospirales; family Lachnospiraceae; genus Dorea_D. The sequence continues at coordinate 4,006 of CAUWLL010000069.1, read as the reverse complement.
AATTACGATCTGCACTGTCTGACAGACGAAAATCGTCTGATATATCATAGAAATGTGTATGAAGACGGCTCGGTAAACACAAGTGGCAGTTATGGAGGTGTGTCCATATCACAGGATTTTGATGCTTCTAAGGTGGATTTTACAGTTGAAAATACTGGAGTTGTCGATAAAGAAACGCCAAAACTTACATCATTAAAATTATTGAATCCTGATCCTATATATGTAGGAGATGAGATACAGATAGAGGCAGGATATTCCGATGACGCTTCTGGTGTGAAGTCTATTTACCTGTCTTTTATCAACGGTTTAGGTATGGATATTGAACTGAATGAGGAAGGTAAGAAAGAAGGAACGGCTGTATTAAAAGGAACTGCACAGGATGCAGGAGAGTATAAAATAGAATCTGTTCAAATAGAAGATTATGCCGGTCAGATTAGGAATTATTTTACAGATGACAATGGAAATGTGGTAGATGGAAGTGTCGAGAGTGGAGGAGCCTCTGTCAAGTGTCCGACCTTTGAAGCCAAATATTTCGACAAAGTATTACAGATAGAAAGTGTAAGACTGGAAAAAGACGGTGTTGTGAAGAACGAGTTTACGGCGGGTGATGAGTTTGAACTGGTTGTTGAGGTGAAAAACAATACAGGAGAAACGTATGAAATAGACGCGAACCACTGCTATGTAGGCTGGGATAATTTGATTACTAGCCTTTCGTTGCCGGAAGACACGATAGTTCTTAAAAATCAAGAGACAAAAGAACTTCCTTTCACTATAAAAACTAATAAGTACAGTGGAACAAAAAATGCAAAGTTAAGTGAAATTTGTATTAGTGACGGTTCAGGTGAAAAAGAGGCTTTATATCAGAGAATGTTCTATGAGGAAGGCGGAGAGGAGCGGATTGACGAGTTATTTATATATGGAGGAAGACCGGCAAAAGTTGAAATAGATGCATCACAGGCTGATTTCACAGTTATAGGAGAACTTGAACCGGATGATGTGGCTCCTTTTATTGAGAGTATATCTGTAAAGGATGCGGTAGTGCCTGGGGAATTGATATTTAATATTAATTTAGATAAAGACAGGTTAGGAAGTGCACCACTGAACGAGTTTGGAGTATCTTTTATTGATGTTAATAATGAAAAAAACAATATCTCGTTTTATGGAGAATCTGATGAAGAAAACTTCTCTTACGATGCTTCTACGGGAGTTTGCACTTATACGGTAGAATTGACTGAACAGACGTTGACCAGTGAATATACGATTGGGAGTATAGAAATTTTTGATGAAGCAGGGAACGGGAGAGTTTATATCAGAGGAGAGGGTGAAAAGCTTGTAGAATCCGGGGATGCGATTGAGAATCCTGAATTTTTTGATAATATCAAATTTAATATTACAAATACCGGAAATCCAAGCACGGATGTTGATGGACCGATTTTGACCGAATTTGCATTGGTGGATAAAAATCTGGATAATAGTAAAAAAGTGCAATATCGGTTGAAAGTAGATGATGAAACAGGACTTTCCGGAATGAAGTTAGATTTTTATATACCGGAAGAAGAACGTTATGATATAATACAAAGCTGGGATTACGAAAAAGACGGAGACGAATATGTATTTTCCTTTGACCTGACAGAATGTGTGAATGGATCTTATGAATTGGCTACACTTTCTTTGTATGATGATTCAGGGAGAGAAAATGAGACTTATTATGTGTATGATAGAGAAAAACAGCAGTTTTATCTGGAGAATGGCAGTGAAGAACCGGAATATGTTTCATTTAAAGGAAACTATGATTTTAAAATTCAAGAGCATACCCATAAGTGGAACACAGGAATCATCACTATCCAGCCAACCTGTACAACAGAAGGAGTGAGAACCTACAAATGTACTTATGCAGGATGTACACAGACGAAGACGGAACCTGTTGAAAAATTATCACATTCTTATAAATGGACGGTGACAGCTTCGACCTGTGCGAAACAAGGAAATACAAAATATACATGTACCGGATGCGGACACAGTTATAGTACACCGTTGCCGACGGTAAGCCATAACTATAAAGCATCCGTAACAGCTTCGACCTGTGTGAAACAAGGAAATACAAAATATACATGTACCGGATGCGGACATAGCTACAGTAAAGACCTGCCGCTGCTCAACCATTCCTACACCACAACTACTACAAAGGCAACCGCTTCCAAGAGAAATGGAAGCATTGTGAAGAAGTGCAGAATTTGTGGCAAAGTGGCAAGTAAGTCAACCATTTATTATCCGAAGACGGTCAAACTTTCCGCTACAAGTTATACCTATAATGGCAAGACAAAAACACCAAAGGTAAAAGTAGTTGGAAGCAATGGAAAGACTATAAGTGAGGCTAATTATAAAGCTTCCTATTCCAGTGGACGCAAGAACGTAGGAAGATATACAGTGAAAGTGAGCTTTAAAGGGAACTACAGCGGAAGTATTTCTAAGACATTTGACATTGAGCCAAAGGGGACGAGCGTATCTAAGGTGTCTGTAGGAAAGAAGAAAGCCGTTGTCAAATGGAAGAAACAGACAAAGCAGACTACGGGTTACCAGATCCAGTATTCTACGGATAAGAAATTCAGAAAAGGCAACAAAACCGTTACCATTAAGAAGAATAAGACAACATCTAAAACCATTACAAAACTGAAATACAAGAAGAAATATTATGTAAGAATACGTACATACAAGAAAGCTAAGTATGGAAAGAAATATGTAAACGTATATTCTTCCTGGTCAAAGGCAAAGAGTGTAAGAGCGAGATAACTGGAAGGGCATTTGGAGCACATCTGCATTTTGAGATTCATAAATCCTCATGGGGAAACCGTGTTGACCCGGGAAAATTCAACTATGTAACCAAAACAGGAAGCAGAAAAATAAGTGGAGATAATGGATACTAAAGAAAACGATAGACAGGAGTGATTTATATTCCGAAAAATATAGCTATTACAGGACAATTATGGTATTGTAAAAACAGTATTAAAGCTATCCAAGAAGAGATATGCAAATGAAGCTTCTTTTTAGTTAAAGGTAAAGAATATAAGAGTAAATTAAGAAAAATTAAAAAGGAGGGTGTAACTATGAAAGCATGGAAAAAACTCACTTCTATAATGCTTACGTTAATATTGGCAATGAATCTTGCCATAGTAACAGGCGGCATAGAAGCAAAAGCGATGGAGGGTTGGGGAGCATTCAAAGTCTCTGTCAGTACTTCGAAAACTGTTGTGGCGGGAAAATCTGCCAGTTTTAATGTAAGCATTAAGAATGCCACCAGAAAAAAACTAAAAACAGGAGGTATTTATCTCTGGAGGTATCCACAAGGACTTCCGTGGGGACAATTGAAATCAGGAAGTAAAGTAATCTCTGATAATACCGAAAAATTCGGAGAAGGAATCGTATTCAAAGCCGGGGAAACTAAGAAGTATAAATGGACGGGAACAGTTCCGAAAGATTGGAAGAAAGGGAAAAATCTTTTTACATTAGTGATTTCAGATGTTTCAGAAAAATACTTTGGGCAATGTGATTTTAAAGGAATTGCCAAACCTAAGGTAAAAGGTACAAGTATTTCCAAAGTAACGGCAGGAAAGAAGAAAGCTGTTGTCAGATGGAAGAAGCAGACGAAGTCCACAACCGGATACCAGATCCAGTACTCTACGGATAAGAAGTTTAGAAAAGGCAACAAAACCGTTATCATTAAGAAGAATAAAACAACTTCCAAAACCATTACAAAACTGAAATCCAAGAAGAAATATTATGTAAGAATACGTACATACAAGAAAGCCAAGTATGGAAAGAAATATGTAAACGAGTATTCTTCCTAGTCAAAGATAAAGAGTGTCAGAATAAAATAAATTTTTAACAGGCGGCAAGGCTGAGGAGAGAGACCTCAGCCTTGCTTTGTGCTATGGACAGAAGTTCTGTTTTTTGATAAAATCCCATCTTTGACAGTTGTTTAGTCAAATAAGTGCCGCAACCCTTGTAA
>CAUWLL010000068.1:0-7671 GCA_963559605.1 uncultured Lachnospiraceae bacterium | reverse complement strand
GTCTGTGTCGCATACGTTGCAATAATTGCAGGAATTCCTACTGTAGATACCATGAAACCATTTAACACACCGATCAAAGTAGATGCAACCAGCGAAATGATAACAGCTATTACAGGATTTATTCCCATGTTAACCATCATGTGCGCACACAGAATGTTTACAAAAGAAATCACAGTACCTGTGGAAAGGTCAATGTCACCAAGTAGGATGACAAATGTCATACCGATAGAAGCGATACCATACATAGAAACCTGACGTAACAATGTAAGGATATTGTTAGGATTGATAAATCTCTCGTTTGCGATCGTAAATGCAATTACCAGTATCACAAGCACAAGCCAGATCGCTTTGTCTTTTAATTGATTTGTAATTTTATTCTCTTTCATATTAGCCCTCCTCAACGTTGGCCGCAGACGCGTACGCCATAATCGTTTCCTGACTAAACTCATCCTTGTTGAGTTCGCCGGTCATATTTCCTTCAGATAGTACAATAATTCTATCAGACATACCCATCAATTCTTCCATTTCCGAAGAAATCATCAGGACTGCCTTCCCCTGATTCTCTACCAGGTCGTTCATCAACTTATAGATTTCGTATTTCGCACCTACGTCAATACCACGTGTAGGCTCATCAAAAATAATCAACTCTGAATCCGCTGCAAGCCATCTTCCAAGGATAACCTTCTGCTGATTACCGCCGCTTAGATTCTTAACAAGCTGGTTCAAAGATGGAGTTTTGATCGCCATATTCTCTTCATATTTCTCCGCAATACTCCATTCTTTCTTCTTGTTAATCACACTGAATGTTGAATTTTTTTGATAAATCGGCATATTGATATTATTCTTAATAGATATGCCAAGCATCGCTCCATGACGCTTCCGGTCTTCCGGAACAAGCGCGATTCCAAGGTCGATCGCTTCTCTCGGGCTCTTTGGATTTACTTCTTTTCCTTTGAAGAACATCTGTCCCGATTCCTTGTGTACTGCTCCAAAGATCATCTCTGCAAGCTCTGTACGCCCTGCTCCTACCAGTCCGCCAAGACCAAGGATCTCTCCTCTGTGAAGCTTTAAACTAATATTTTTATCGCCATTGCCTGTCAGATTCTTCAGTTCCAGCACAACGTCGTTTTTGTCAATACAGTCTTTTCTTGGTGGATAACTTTCTGTCAATTCACGTCCAACCATAAGCTGGATAAGTTCTTGGACATGACTGTCCTTTGTAATCAATGTCTTGACATATTCACCATCTCTCAGAACAAGAATTCTATCAGACAAGCGATAGATTTCATCCAGTCTGTGAGAAATATACACGATAGATACCCCCTGTTTTCTCAAGAGTTCTACCACTTCAAACATACTCTCTACCTCTGCGCTTGTTAAAGGTGCAGAAGGTTCGTCCATGATCAGGATTTTGGCATCCTGCTGGATCGCTTTTGCAATCTCAACCATCTGCTGATACCCGACCGTCAGGTCTTTCATCAGAGATTTTGGATTAATCTTGATATGTAAACGCTCGAAAGCTTTTGCAGCCTCTTCTTCCATTGCTTTCTTGTCTACAATGATTCCTTTTCTAATTGGTCTACCCAAAAACAGATTCTCCGCAGCAGATAATTCTTTTACATTATTGAATTCCTGATAAATAATTGCTATTCCATTCTCCGCCGCAAGCTGAGGCGTCATACTCTTAAATTTTTTTCCATTGACTATGATGTCACCAGAAGTAGGTATAACTGCTCCTGAACAACATTTGATCAATGTTGATTTTCCGGCACCATTCTCTCCAATAAGAGCGAGAATCTCACCTTTTTTCAATTCCAGAGTAACATCTGACAGCGCAACAACACCCGGGTATTCTTTTCTTATATGCTGTAATTGTAATACATATTCTTCGCTCATATTCGTCCCCCGTGATTATATTATTTGGAGGCGGCGCATGCCGCCTCCATCTCATCTGTGCTATTTCCTAGTTTAAACTATATTATATTACATTCCCTTCTGAATCTCAGCGATATTGTCAGCATTGATTTCCATTGTAGGTCTGTATACGTTTTTATCTTTAGAGAAATCTTCTCCATCTAAAATTCTCTTGAACATTTCGAAACAAGCTTTTGCTGTATCTGTGTTAGATCCTTCGAATCCAACGATAGCTCTTACTGCTTCATCGCCAGCTTCCAGAGAGTTTAACTGATCTGATGTAACGTCTGTTGTAATAACTCCACAATCCTCAGGAATCTTGCCAGCTCCGCCGTATTTAGCAAGAAGAGCTGTGTTAGAACCGATCATCGCTCCTGCACCAACACCTACCCATACTTTACAATCTGGGTTAGCCTGAAGAACTGTTTCGGCTTTAGACTGAACTTCGTTATTAACAACACCGTCAATTGTAGCTACGATTTCATAGTTATCTTTGCAGTGCTCTTTAAGACCAGCTTCGATACCATTCTGTCTCTCTAACAGAACCTGTGTATCCGGTTTACCCATTACACATACCTGTGCTTTGTTGTCAGCTGTGTAGTGCTCGTTGATAAATGCAGCTGCTGTTTTTCCGATTTCCTTTCCAAGTTCTGTATTATCAAGAACCCAGTTAGCTGTTGTGTTTTCCATCGGGTTATCCCAGCACATTACTTTGATACCTTCATCTAATGCACGTCCGCAAACTTCTTCTACAGCATCAGCGTCATTTGGGTGAACCATGATAAGATTACATCCGGATGTGATGAAGTTCTCGATCTGCTCGATCTGTTTTGCAGAGTCTTCTTCACAACCAACGATTGTTGCATCATATCCTTCGTCTTTCAGAATCTGCTCCAGCTTACTCATAACGCCTGCCCAATAAGCGTTTTCGTAGTTCTGGATTGTGATACCGATCTTTTTACCACCTTTTCCATCATCCTTCTTGTCGTCTCCACCTGATGTAGGTGATTTTGTGGTACATCCGATCATCATGGATGCTACCATAGCCACGCACAGAATGGCTGCTAAAACTTTTTTCTTCATAATTTTTCCTCCTTATGAATTTTATTATTTTATAGCTTTCGCTTTAGCTATCTTTAATGAAACAACTTCCTAGAAACATGTAAATGCTCCGTCTACCACAATATCAGAACCTGTTGTAAATGTACTTGCATCTCCTGCCAGATATACAAGAACAGCCTGAAGCTCTTCCGGTTTTCCAAGTCTTCCCATTGGAGCCATTGCGTTCCACTCTTCAATCAGTGGTTTTAAATGCTCGGCATTCATAATCAAATCTGTTCCGATGTATCCCGGACTAATGCTGTTTACACGTACACCTTTTTTCGCCCACTCAATTGCCAATGATTTTGTCAGCATGATAACTCCAGCTTTAGAAGCGTTGTATGCACACTGTGGCTGAGGAACATTTACAATGTGTCCTGACATAGATGCTGTATTGATGATTGAACCATACCCCTGTTTCAGCATCTGTCTTCCTGCCGCTGTCGCACAGAGGAACACACCATTTAAGTTAATATCGATAACCTTGCTCCATTGCTCGTAAGTCATGTTCTCAGCTTCAACGTTCAAAGCGATTCCTGCATTATTATAACAAGCGTCTAATTTTCCATATGTATCAACAACCTTTGCAACCATTGCTTCTACTTGATCCTGTTTTGTTACATCACACTGGATCGCAATCGTCTTAGAGCCTGTAGCTTCTGCAATCTCTTTTGCAACTTTCTCTGCTCCTTCAAGGTTAATGTCAACGATCGCCACATCTGCTCCTGCCTCGGCAAATGCTGTAGCTGCTGCTTTTCCGATTCCGCTTGCAGCGCCTGTTACATAGATTGCCTTTCCGTCCAATCTCATTTTCTCAATAATTCCCATCTTCGTCTTCCTCCTTTTGACCAGAGTTGCTAACATTTATACGTTAACAATCTCCTTTTCGCCCCGTTTTGTAAAGGTGTTTTATAAATGTTGTTGTCATTATATTCCCTGAACATTTTTTATGCAAGATGTAATATTATACAAAATGTTTTTTTATTTTTCATACACTTTGCACAATATTCATCTGTCAAACCTACTATACAGACTCAATATATGTTTCCATCTGATATATTGCGCTTCCAAGAGCAGATGCCTCATTACGACAACTACATGCACGCACATAATCTCCTCGTCTTTCAAAAATATCAAGTTTATCCAACCTCTTCTGAAGTTCCGGAATATATGGTTCCATATAGCATCCTACATATCCGCCAAGTACCACATCTGTATCAAATATCATTCGGAGATTGTCTACCACAAGCGTCAGATTCTCTAAATACTCTTCCCAGACTCTCCGATGCTCTTCCCGTCCTTCTTCCAAATGAACAAAAAACTGTTCCAGCACACCTTCTTCCAGTTCAGCCAGACGAAGTGCAGAACAATAAGAATCTACACATCCTTGTTTGCCGCAGTAACATCTCCGTCCTCCCGGGTGGATCACCATATGACCAAACTCACCGCTTCTCCAATTATTACCAAGATGCATACTACTAACATCTTTAAGATAACCTTCCCGGCTATACACATTTCCACGGTCAGACTGATACACCACAGTGCCTCCAACTGTATTACTCAAAAACAAGTACGCCATACTATCAGCCGTCTCTTTTCCAATCCACTCTGTCAATGCTGCCGCATTCGCGTCATTCAGCATCACACTCGGATATGGCATATAAGATGTCCACTTTTTACAAGGTATATTGTGAACCTGCAAAGCATGAGAATTAGAAATCATATCCAGATCTCTGTTGATAATTACCGGCGCTGAAATCCCCAAACCTACAATCCGGTCTTCGGGAATCTCATTCTTGCGGACAAACTGACGTATTTCCTCTGCCACAGCCTCAAAATATTCCGGTGTATCCTCAAACGGCTTATACATCCGCTCATAATTTAATCCTTGTTGAGTCAGATCCGTATATGCAATCACAATATGATTTCGGGTAATATCAAGACCCAGAGCGTATCGAAACGTTTTCACTGAAGCAATGGCCTTTGCCTTTCTTCCTCCGGTAGACTTATACTCTCCTACCTCCTCGATCATTCCGGCTTCTTTCAATTCATTCACGAGAGAAAGTACAGTCGGACCGCTCATCTCAAGCGCTGACGCGATTTCTGTCATACAAGTTTCTTTTTGTTCATTAATATAACGAAATACACGATTTCTGTTTAACTTTTTCACTTCTGAATTATTGGTACTTTTTCTCATTTTTCACATTCCAACTTTAATAACGTCTTTAATTAAGTGTTTTATTAACTATGCACATTATAGCACCGTTCGTTTTGGATTGCAACATTTTTTATGTGATTTATACAATTTTTTTATCCAAAACAAGCCTTATTCTTGTTTATTTTTTATCAATATGTGGGATTTATTTGTTTTCCATCCTAAAATCTCGTTTTTATAAAAAACCAGAAAAAGTTACATCTGCACTTTCTCTGGTTTTCTTCTATCCTTTATAATACTATTTCCAAACGCTTTAACAACTTGTCTTCCGTTCTAGAATCTCTGCTACACCAAACGCTCCATACGGCGTATCGACTACCGTACACGGCCATCCCTCTGTCCGCGTGAAAACTTCTACTCCGTTGCTTCCCAGATATGTAGTTTCCTCACACTTTGTTCCCCGGATCGTCGGATTCCATGCATACGCCTGCCCTATATGTATTTCTTTTTCCAAGCCCGGAATCATTACAAATTCTCGGCATCCATATCCTGTCGGACCTCCCTGGTGATGCATTTTCCACTCTCCGGCATACCCCACTTCCTTATACAGTGCTTGAAGCTTTCGGAAATATTCTCCATATGTCATACCTTCTTTCATCATCTGCTGCATGCATGCAAAAATATATTGAGTCTTTGGTACCTCGTCAAAATTTCTTGTGGAACTTCATCAAAATATACAATACGTGTCATACTAATATAAAATCCATGCTTTTCTCCGCCCAGCACTACCATCAGACTTTTTTTTATTTTTTTATCTGTCGGCATAGGATGACGATAGTCTATGATACGTTCATCTGAACCAACTAATACACAATCCGGGCTGATACCCCTTTTTATACAACGACACATCAACTTTTGTGCAACCTCTTTCTCCGTCTGACCGGGCTTTGCCTCTTTACAGATGCCTTCTACGATTTCTGCGCACTCAACACCGATTTCTCGATAATGCTTTACCTCTTCCTCCGACAATTTCATCCGAATATCTACCAATGCTTCCTGTACATTTTCCGTTCCAGCAATACCTGTATCTGATACATATTTCTTTCCTCGGGCCATTTCTCGGATCTTATCTTCCATAGATTCATACCACAACACTAAAACAGGCTCTGCATCAAGAGGGTTCTGTTCTTTTGACATTCTCAGAAGATCGCTGTTGTCGGCTAATAACCAAATTTCTTCTGCTCCTATCACACAATACGCAACTCCTTCTTCCGTATTAGAAGTTACATGGTTTTTAGCTCCTTCGCTAACCCAAGTATAGTTATCCCGTCTTCCTAGCACGACTGCATCATATCCCTTTTCCGAAAGCCATGCCCGAACTCTTTTTACCGCCTTCATCCTCGGATCCACTCCTTTATATTTTCACTATTCCATTTCGTGACACACGCATACTTTTCCGGTTTTTCCTGTTGCAAAAATCTCGAAGGCTTTATCCGTCTCACGCAATGGAAAACGGTGCGTAATAATCTGGCTTGGATGAATTTTCTTGCGGTCTAAAAGCTCCACTAATTTTTCCATATTACTTACAGAGGTAACCCATGAACCATGTAGTGTAATATTTTTGTGCAGAAGAAGGGGACTTGGCTCAAAGGTAACCGTTCCCTGTTCACCTAAATAAACAACATTCACCCACATTCTTGCAGCTTCCAGACATCTGACACGTCCGATACTGCTGCCGGAGCAATCCACTGCCACCTCTACACCTTTCCCGTTTGTCAGATCCATAATCTTTTCTACAACGTCGTCATCACCTTTTAACACTTCATCTGCCCCTACTTTTCTCGCCATTTCCATACGCTCTTCCGAAATATCCACTCCAATGGTCTTTGCTCCAAGCGCCTTTGCAAGAATAACAGCGGCCTGACCGACCGGTCCAAGCCCCATAACAAGCACCGTATCATTTCCGGAAACATGCGCTCTTAAAAGTCCTTGATATGCAGTTCCGAAACCACACGCGATCATAGCTCCATCTTCATAAGTAAGGAAATCCGGAAGATGAATACATGTACTTTCATCTGCTACCATATATTCTCCAAGAGCGCCGTCTCTCTGCCATCCATACGCGCGTCTCTCCGGGTTCTGACAGTTGATAAAGAAGCCTTTCCTGCATTCATCGCAATAACCACAACCCTGAATGTGATATACGACTACTCGGTCTCCAACCTTAAAATCACTGACATCTTCTCCAACAGCAACTACCTGTCCGCTTGGTTCATGTCCTGCGATCACATCATCATACCTTGCGCCGCCTGTTTTATCCGTATGCTCATAATAAATATATTTCAGGTCACTTCCACAAAGACTTGCAGCTTTCATTTTCAAAAGCACCTGTCCCGGTCCCGGCTTCGGAACGTCCACTTCTACAGCCTCAACCTTTGCACCTCCTGGAAGCTTCATTCCGAGCATTTTTTCTGGTAATTTTACTTCTGACATTATAAAAT
>CAUWLL010000067.1:0-7901 GCA_963559605.1 uncultured Lachnospiraceae bacterium | reverse complement strand
GTACTGGTGGATCTCAAAAGCGTATCGATGGCTCTCATAGCGCGAAATATTCAGTTCCAAACTTCTCCGGATGCTTCGAAGAATTTTTAGCTGCAGCGTATGCAATTAAATTGGAAGTCGCACCTCCCAGACCTGGAAGAATTCCCACTCCGATTCCAATTAAAGCTGAGCGTACCATATTGACAATCTGACCTTTAAATTCTTTAAAAGAAAATCCCAGTCCTCTTATTTTAAATTTTGTATTTACTTTTTCTTCTGCCGAGGAATTGCCTGCCATCTCCAGTACTTCTGCAACTGCATACATTCCAATTAAAACAGATAAAATATCAAATCCCGCATCCAACGCAGAATTTCCAAATGTAAAACGTGGAAATCCATCAATTGGAGCTGCTCCGATTGTAGTCACTCCAATTCCCAAAACGCCACTCATCAAAGCTTTTATCATAGAGCCTTCTGATAGACTGGAAATGATCGTGAGCGCAAAAATAGAAACTGCAAAATATTCAAATGGTCCAAATTTTAAAGCTATATCTGCAATCGGAGGGGCAATAAACATAAGTGCTAAAAGACTAAAAATCGTGCCGATAAAAGAATATGTAATTCCTATTCCCAAAGCTCGTCCTGCTTCGCCTCTTGCTGCCATGGGAGAACCGTCAAATGTTGTTGCAATTGATGATGGCGTTCCTGGTATCTTCAAAAGTATAGCTGATATTAATCCCCCTGACACACCTCCAATATAAATGGCGCACAAAAATGCAAGTCCCTCAATTGGAGTCATGCTGAAGGTAATGGGCAGACCTAATGCAACTCCCATCGTTGCTGTGAGACCTGGAATGGCTCCAAATACAATCCCAAATGCCACTCCTGCTGTCATCAGAAGAGTTACCTTTATCGTCAGAACCATGGAAAGACCTTCCATAAATGTTTCAACCATATTCCATTTCCTCCTCTCTTATCTGAGAATTCCTTGTGGCAGCATAACGAATAGCAAGTGAATAAATACATATTGCAAAAGAAGCGATGCTACAACAGACGAAAATGCAAAAATCACCAATTGTTTTGGTTTCCTTTCAGGTGCCAGAATAGCTAACTGAAAAAAAAGATAAACTGTTGTTGTAACAAGAAAACCTATGGATTCAAATAAAGCTACATAGAGAATTAAAAGCGCTGAAGTCATAAGCATGGATTTCCACGCCATCTTTCCAGCTTCCTTTCTTTCCCTTTCTTCTTTCTTCTGCTTGAGCTTATATGATGCTGTTATGATCAGGAAGACACTCAAAATAAACATAGCTCCTGCAACTAGTTTAGGAATAAATGCTGCATCTATAGAACCAGAATCTATAATCTCGATTGTACTGATCTGGGAAAAATAAAATACTGATAAAAGTAAGAAAAAAATTCCGGTCGCCAGATCTCCATACTTTTTTATAAACACTTCTGTCCCCCTCCTAATTATCATTAGAACCCTTCCAGGAGAACACTAAATTTATCTTCTGTTCTCCTGAAAAGGCTGCAATATATTACTGTGCTGTTTTCAATGCATCCTGATACTGAGCATAGATTGTTTCCATTTCAGCAAAATACTGCTCTGTTTCTTCAGGTGTCATATAATCAGGTGTTGCATACATGGCATTTGACTCCTCAATAAATTCTGGATTTTCAGATACTTTTTTCAGGGCATCTGCAAATACCTGCACTACCTCATCAGGAGTATCTTTAGGCATAAAAAATGCATACTTTCTTGTAAGCGTAATATCCAGCCCCTCCTCCTTTGCTGTAGGAACTCCTGGAATCAATGGATTTTCGTCTTCTGCAAAAAGGCAAAGATATTTCATATTTCCAGCGGCCACCTGATCTTTAACTAGACCATACGGAAATGCAGACACATCACTCTGTCCTCCCAGCATAGCCGTAATCTGATCAGCTGCGCCCCCAGCATCGACGATATTCAAATCGATTCCAGCCTGGTCTTCCATAACCAAACCAAGTAATGTCGTAAAAGCTCCAGCCTGTGTAGCATAAATAATTTCTCCTGGCCTATTTTCAGCATCTTTAATCAGATCATCTAATGTCTCATAAGGTGAGTCTGCCGGCACTACAATGCCGGTTGCATCATCACTGACAATAGCGCCTCCTGATTTGTAATCATTATAACTATAATCTGCAAGGCCAAGTATTTTATGAAGCAAAATATTATTATGGTTAAACATAATTTCATAACCGTCCGGCTGTGCGTCTTTCACATACTTGGAAGCTACTGTTCCGCTAGCTCCAGTCATATTCGATACAACCACCGTCTGTCCCAGTTCCTCTGAAAGATACTTACTGGCAAGCCGAGCGTTTAAATCTGTATCTCCCCCTGCTGCATAAGGAAGAACTACTTTTATTGTTTTCTCCGGATAGCCACTTTCCGATATAGGCTCACTTCCTGAACTTTCCTGCCCATCTTTCTGTTTTGACGAGTCAGAACCAGAACTGCACCCTGCCAAATTAAATACCATAGTTCCTGCAGCTAAAAAACAAATTCCCCATTTCCACATTCTTTTCATACCAGTTCTCCTCTCCTATCTTCCGTCAATCACTACAAATTCTGGTCTCTCCCCAGACAACACTGCATCCACTGCTTTTGCTGCTATCATAGACATTCGCTCCATAGTTTCTTTTGTCAGAGCTGCATTATGGGGTGAAAGAACTACATTGTCAAATTTAAAAAGTTCATTATCCAACTCAGGCGGTTCTTTTTCAAATACATCTAAAGCAGCTCCTGCAATCGTCTTACTCTTTAAAGCCTGAATTAAATCCTTTTCCTTTACCAATTCCCCTCTGGCTCCATTTATAAACCATGCATTTGGCTTCATCCATGCAAACTCTCTTGCTCCAAACATTCCTTTTGTTTTATTGGAAAGTGGAAGATGAAGACTAACAAAATCCGACTGTTCTAAAACTTCTTTTAAAGTATCAGCCCGTCTCGCTTCTCCTATTTCCTGTGCATATGGATCATAAACTAGGATTTTCATACCAAATCCCTTTTCTGCCTTTTGCGCCACCATACAGCCAATTCTTCCAAATCCGACAATTCCCAATACCTTTCCTTGTAATTCATTCGTAAAAATTTGATTCCTAAGGAAAAATCTGCCTTCTCTAACAGCTTTATCCATAAAGGGAATATTTTTAGAACAGCTGAGCAATAGGCTGATACAATGTTCCGCTACTGCATTCTGGTTAGAAACCGGATCATTAGTAACCCAAATTCCTTTTTCTTCTGCACAAATCAAATCGATATTATCATATCCAACACCATGTCTGGCAATTACTCGAAGCCCAGGTTCTGATTCCATCATTTTCCTTCCAAACACTCCTAATCTGGCAATTACCGCACTGCATCCCTTCACATCTTTGATAATCTCTTCTTCTGAAATGCCTTGTCCCACTTTCAACTCATATCCGCGTTTTAATAGATACTTTTTCCCAGATTCTGCGATATCCTGTGGAAGTAATATAATCTGTTTCATATTCCTGAGTTTTGCTCCTTTATTTTTTTCGTGGAAGTTCAGCCTCGATTTCAAATCGTTTTTTAAATTCCAAAAGTTCCTCATATGTTTTTGCTGGAACAGGAATCCCTGTTTTCTGTTTTTCCTGTTTGCTTCTATATTCCAATTCACCTGGAAGAAGCATTTTCTCTGCGTCATCCCACATAGGTGTCTCTTTCAATCTGAAAATGTATTCTGCCATCCTGTTTTTCATTTCTTCTCTGGAAATTACAGCGCTGATATCGATAGCAATAAAAAAATGTCCTGTCAGGCTGGGTTCTGTTGGCTGAGCATACATACTTCTCATCTGGTGAGAAAACACTCCCCCAGTAATCACTCCCGAAAGAATATCTACCACATAAGAGAGTCCCAATCCCTTATACCCTCCCATAGGAAGTAAAAAGCCCTTAAAAGCTTCCGCCGGATCCTCTGTAGGCCTTCCCTCTGAGTCGGTTGCCCAATCAGAAGGAATTTTTTCTCCTCTTTTCATTGCTAAAGTCAATTTTCCTCCTGCTACCTTCGACAATGCCATGTCTAAACAAAATGGAAATTCTCCATATGTTGGAATTGCTATAGCAATGGGATTATTTCCTGTAACAGGCTTTTTAGCTCCAGGAGCTGTCACTAGCGGAAGGACATTTGTCATAGCAATGCCTACCATTCCTTGTTCTGCAGCCATTCTGGCATAAATAGCTCCTGCGCCAAAGTGATTGCTGTTTCTTACGCCTACTGCTGCAATATGGTATTTATCCGCCAATTTCATAGCTCGTTCCATAGCCCGTTTTCCAACAATCATTCCAGCTCCGCCATCTCCATCTATAACTTCTAGAGCTCCTCCTCCCGAAACTATTTTTATATCAGGTTTTACCTTTATTGCGCCATTTCTCATTCTTTCAAAATATGCTGGAGCCCTCATACATCCATGAGAAGAAATCCCCCACAAATCTGTATCAACAAGCGCTTTGGCATGAAATGCTGCATCGCTATGATCCATGCCTGCTTTTTCAAACAGTTTCTCAACAAAATCCTTCAAATATTCTGGAGCTACTAAAACCTGGTGTTCTCCTTCCATTATATTTTTCCTCCTTTTCCATTTTATCCACTTTTCTTTTATCGCTCAGGATACTCTCTTTTAAAGTTATCTACATTTTCAAGAGCTATCTTTCCAAGGCTGGTCGTATCCGACATAACTACTACAAAACTATAACCTTTTGCATAAAGCTTTTTTGCTGCTTCAAAACTGTTCGCTACTGTTCCTAAAAATTTATCAGAAGCCAAAACTGCTTGTTCAATTTTTCCAATTGCCTCCTGCACCTCTGGATGTCCAGGATTGCAAAAATGGCCAAGGGAAGTGGCCAAGTCCATAGGACCAATAAAAATTCCATCTAATCCTGCTACTGTTACAATTTCCTCGATATTTTCTACTGCTTCTGGAGTCTCCATAGCCGTCATTACAACCAACTGCTCATTAGCATGTTCTAGGTAATGATTTCCATTCATGCCATACCCTCCAGCTCTTGGACTTGGAGCAATTCCTCGAACCCCTTCTAAAGGATACCGGCATGCCCTGACTGCAGCCTCTGCCTCCTGTCTTGTACTTACATAGGGAATTAAAATTCCATAAAGCCCCGCATCTAACATTCTTTTTATAATTACTGTATCGTTCCAAGGAGCTCTTGCAAAAGGAGTAACATCAAATTTAGAAATTGCCTGCAGCTGTGAAATCAATGTAAGAATATCTCCTGGTCCATGTTCCATATCTACCATCAGAAAATCAAAGCCCGCCTTGCCCAATACTTCCGCTGTGATAGGACTTCCTGCCTGGAGCCATGCTCCTAAAATCTTTTTTCTCTCTTTCAAAAGCCACTTTACCTTGTTATAAAAAATCTCATTTTGTCTCAGCATACTATTTCTCCTTCTCCACTGTTTTATAATACCAATTAAAGGAGCATATACTGTGCCATTAATACTTTCATCGCAACAATTTTTCAATTCTTCCATTTTTTATAAAATACTTACACTTAGCCTTTTTTATTTTTCTTCACCAGAATACTATTTTTTATATGTATCACAAAAAATTACATGTTTTATTTCTTTGTAATGGCATTACTTTTTTATTGAATTAGTAATATTTTGTTTCAATTTATCAATATTTCAACATAATATTGCAAACATAATATTTCAGTTTTATACTAAAAAATATCCTGGAACATTCCAAACAATGTTTGTGCAATAAATATAACTCAACTCTATTGGAGGAAAACTATGATCCGTTTTGCCTTAGCTGTCCCTTGCTCTAATTTTATCCATAATGCCTTCGAAATTTTTAAACAGCATAACGAAATAGGAAAGGCCTATGATTTAGAAGACTATTCTATGGAAGAAGTGATTGTTACTGAAGAAACTGCTGGCAAAATCAAAATTGATGCAGATGTAATCCTTACTCGAGGACTCCTTGCAGAAATCTTGAAAAGTATACAAGGCGATATTCCTGTCGTGGAAATTGCTGTACCAGCTACAGATACGCTTCGAGTTGTTCTAAAATGTGTAGAAATATTTCATGCCCGTAAAGTAGGAATTATTGCCTCCCATAACATGGCTATGGGTGCTACAGAAATTCCTGACTTCTTAGATATCCCTGTTAAAACTTATATTCTCACTCAAGATTGGAATGGACCGCAGTTAGTAGATCAAGCTGTAAAAGACGGATGTGACGCTATTGTAGGGGGAGTCAACACCTGCCGCTATGCTGAAAGTATTAAAGTCCCCAACCTTTTTATTTCAACCGGACGCGATTCTTTCTGGCAGGCTATTACAGCTGCTAAAAGAGCTGCTTCTATCAGCCGAATGGAGCAGGAAAAAACAAGCCGAATTCATATTCTTCTCAATGCCTCTAAAGAAGGACTCCTATCCGTCGACAGTATAAATCGAATCCGAATGGTCAACCAAGCAGCCAGAAAAATTTTAAATATCTCAGAACCGATAACAGGGATGAAAGTTATGGATGCTCCATTTACCAGACAATTCAAAAAACTTCTTCTGGAAGATTCTATTTGTACTAATGAAATTTTTAAATACAAGGATACTATGCTGAATGTTACAAAATATCCTATAATGGTCCAAAATGTCAATATGGGAATTGTTGTAAGCTTTCAGAAAGTAAATGATATCGTAGATCTCGAACAGAATATACGGCAAAAAATTCATAATAAAGGTCATATAGCCAAAGCTTGTTTTGATGATATACAAGGCTGTTCTCGTACTATTATAAAAACAGTGGAAACAGCAAAAAAATTCAGTATTACTGACTCAAATATTCTCCTAATTGGGCAAAGTGGAACAGGAAAAGAGCTTTTTGCGCAGAGTATACATAATTATAGTCCAAGAAAAAATGCTCCATTTGTAGCTGTCAATTGTGCTGCTATTCCTGAAAGTCTATTAGAGAGCGAATTATTCGGCTACACATCTGGAGCCTTTACTGGTGCCCAGAAGAATGGAAAGCCCGGGTACTTCGAACTAGCCCATAATGGAACTCTATTTTTAGATGAAATTGGAGAAATCCCTCTTCATTTTCAAGCTAAACTTTTAAGAGCCATTCAAGAACGGCAAATCATGCGTCTTGGAAGTGATCGCCTGATCTCTGTTAATATCCGTATTATCGCAGCTACAAACCGTAACTTAGAGCAGTTAGTAGAAAATGAAACATTTCGTGAGGACCTTTTTTACCGCTTAGATGTTCTCAGGATTACCCTTCCCTCGCTTTGTGAGCGTCGAGAGGATATTCCGGTTCTTGTTCAAAGCTGGTTTCTGTCGCATGCTCCGGAAGCCCATGTTAGTCCTGCTGCCTGCCTCCTTCTATCCAAAGCTAAATGGAATGGAAATATACGCCAGCTCTTTAATATTTGTGAACGTTTATCGGTGCTGAATAGTACAGGAGAAATTTCAGAAGATGATGTATATTCTCTTCTTCCAGAGTTAAATTCAGAGATAGCTTCAACACAAAAACTTGATAATTTTTCTAAAAAAGAGTTCCTGTCAGCGGAACTTTGCAAAGAATCATTTGGTAAATCTCTGGAATTTAATGAAGAAAAAATTCTCTTTCTCAAAGCCCTTGAGGCAAGTCAATATAATCGTGGGAAGGCTGCATCCTTACTTGGTATCAGCCGTACCACCCTCTGGCGTAAAATGAAGGAATTAGGTATCTAAATCAAAAAACAGGCATTCCGCTCCCCTTCTATACAAAAAAACAGGCATTAAGAAACTGTTGATCTTTATTATCAGCTTCTTAATGCCTGTTTTTAATCTTTTCTACTGAGTGTCAGACGCCGGACCTGCCGGGCCGCTTCCGGTATTCTGCGAACCCTGTGTCTC
>CAUWLL010000066.1:0-8225 GCA_963559605.1 uncultured Lachnospiraceae bacterium | reverse complement strand
ATTATAGGATTAATACATGGTGGATGCCATCCACCCTAAAATTAGGCGCTTACGAAAAAACTGATAGTCAAATCGTTATTTTCTATAAATAAAATTATCTATAGTCTTTTTCTATAATTCAAATGAAAAAGAAAGTATTCAAAAACACATCTTCCAAATACTTTCTTTTTTATTACCTTATTATAACTAAGCTAATGCTTCGATAATCTTCTTCACTGCCTGCTCTATATTTTCTCTCTTAGTCGCAAGGTTCACACGAATAAATGTATCGTATCCGTCGTCTCCGAACCACGCCCCATAATCTACTGCCAGACCGCATTTCTTTTGAAGGACCTCCTCTATATCTTCCGGCTTCACATAAGCGCCCAAATCTATCCACATAAGATAAGTTCCTTCCAGTTCGGACACCCACACATCCGGCAGTTTTTCCTGAAGCGCCTCCTTCATATACCGGTAATTGCCCTCTATAATTTCCAGCACTTCCTCCAGCCATTCTCTGCCACCTTCATAAGCGCTTTGTACTGCAATATAACCAAATGCATTTCCGCCTTTTATGCGTATACGAACCATGTAATCATCATATAACTCCCGAAGTTTTTTGTCCGGAATAACTACGATTGAGTTTTGACATGCCGCCAGATTAAAGGTCTTGGATGCCGCTGTTAATGTCACAAGAATCTCGTCATAATTTCCCACTGTCGCAGCAGTTACTTTTTCGTATGCACTCATAATAATATCTTGATGGATTTCATCTGCTATGACATACACACGATATTTTTTACAAATCTCAAGCACCTTTATAATTTCTTCTTTCGTCCAGACTCTCCCCACCGGGTTATGAGGTGTGCAGAAAATAAATAATTTCACATCATTTTCCTTAATCTTCTGCTCAAAATCTTCATAGTCCATGACATACCCTGTTTCTGTACGCTTCAACGGACTTTCCACCAATGTACGATTATTATTGAGCACCGCGTCTCTCATAGGATAATAAACCGGAGGCATCACGATCACGCTGTCCTTTTCCTTTGTCAGAATATGAAGCAGCCAGTTAAATGCCGGAACCACTCCCGGTGCAAACCGAATCCATTCCTGTTTTACTTTATATCCATGATACGTTTCTTCCCATCGGATAAATGCGTCATAATAACTCTGCGGCACAGCATAATAGCCGTACACTCCAAAATCCACATATTTTTTTAATGCTTCCTTTACACATTCCGGCGCTTCGAAATCCATATCTGCAACCCATAGTGGGAGCAGATCATTTTCATGAAAACGCTCCATACAGTTATCCCATTTTTCACAATCTGTATGTTTTCTGTCCTTGTATACTACTCTGCTCATAATCTTATCTCTCTAAATATTTTTCTTTTAATTCTTTTACTTTTGCCTCATAAGCATCCTGTTGTTTCTGCCCCATCATCTGCTGATAAATCTGTCCTTTTACTTCCTCCAGAGATGCCTTGGCTGCTTCGCTCTTCTTCTCTACTTTGATCAGGTGATAACCAAACTGTGTCTTCACCGGTCCGATAACCTGTCCAATCTCAGCATCAAACGCCGCGTCTTCAAATTCTTTCACCATCTGTCCCCTTCCAAACGCTCCAAGGTCGCCGCCTTTTGCTTTGGACGGACAAGTAGAGAATTCCGCCGCCACATTCTCAAATGTTTTTTCTCCACTTTCAATCGCAGCCAGAACCTCTTTGCATTTTTCCTCTGCATCTACTAGGATATGTTTTGCGTTTACCGTCTCTCCCTTTGTAAACTGTTTCGGATTTGCCTCATAATAATCCTTGATCTCCTCATCAGATACGCTGACGGTTTTCAAAACATCTCTCATGGCAAGCTGTGCCAAAATATCTCTTCTTGCGCTCTCCAGAATCTTTTTAAAGTCTTCTGTCTCCTCAAGATGATTGTCTTCTCCTAACTGTGCAAACATATGTAAAGAAATCAACTGATCGAGATACTGGTCTCTATACTGCGGATTAGACGCATACGCCTGCTGTTCTCTCGGAATCCCCTGCAAATATGCCTGAAACTCTGCTTCTGTAATTTCTCTTCCTGCTACTTTTGCCAATACTTTTTCACTCATGTTTTTTCTCTCCTTTTTATCTCAATACGCTTATTATATGAAGATTCACAGCGCTTGTAAAGATAAAAGAAAATTACTCCTCTTCTGCATGCAAAATATAAAATAGAGAACATCAATAAATCCTCCCTTCTATGCAAAAAATCAATTAGCTTTCATGCCATACACCCTCTATACTATTAATAGATGTACAGCGAAGGAGGTAATATAATTATGTCTATTACAGCAGAAACAGCGAAAGCTCATGCAAATGATCCGGCAGTCTTATGTTGCAGAGCAGAAGCAGGAATTACAATTGAACCGGCAAACTTAGAAGATCCGGCAATTTTTGACGAATTGGTAGATTCCGGGCTTTTGAATCTGGACGGATGTCTCACAATTTCACAGGTCCTCGGAGCAAAACTTACAAAAACAAGCGATTCTCTCTGCCCTCTCACCGTAGATAACGTAGACGGAATCCAGGAAGCTGCTGCCGAAGAACCAGCAGAGGAAGCTCCTGCTGCTGAAGCTTCCATACCTGCGGTAAGCGTAGAAGGTGCAGTTATGACAGTAAAACACGGAAAAGTTGTGATTTCCATTAAAGAAGGAAAAGATATTTATCTGGAACTTCCCATTTAATCCCATTGTAGTTTGGTGCTATATGTATAAAGTAAAGGCTTAGACTTATCCTCTCTTGTCTAAGCTTTTCTTTTTTGTATTTTTATAGAAACTATCTATAAACATGTGATATATATAGAAAATACAAATTAGTCATAACTACAGAACCATGCTATACTTCTACTGCATATACTTATAACAAGTTTATCTAAAATATAACAATACGAGGAGAATGATTATGAAAAACAAACTTGGAATGGGAATCTTTTTTATTTTTGCCGGAGCGTTTCTGGCTCTGGGACCACAGATGATTTTTCCTGTATGTCCCGTTGGTGAAAAAATTATGAAATGTTTCTGGACGACAAAGGCAGAAATCGGAATCGGCACACTGATTATCTTCGGCGGTATTCTTCTTTTGACTGCTTCTTCCGAAGAACTGAGAAAAGGCGTATCTTTAATGATTGCGGGAACCGGTTTTATCGGCATCCTAATTCCTGCCACATTAATCGGTGGATGTATGAACCCGGAGATGCGTTGTAACACCTCCACAATTCCGGCTATTTATATAATCGCAGGCATTATTGTCTTAGCCGCACTGATTAATGCTGTATATTTAAACAAAGCGGCAAAGAGAGGATAGCATCAAATGAACAAAAAACGAATATGGAGCACATTTAAAATTGCACTGCAAAATTTAAAAAAACAATCCTTTCGTACAGGATTTATGATTTTCTTTGTGGTTTTACAGACGTTTACCCTATTATTCAGTTCTATTCTGATGACAAATATGAAACGCGGTATTGAAAACACTGTTGATCGTGTAGGCGCCGATGTCATCGTCATTCCCGAAGGTGATACAGAATTAGTGCAAAATTCGCTGTTTATGGGAAAAATCTGCACTATTTATTTTGATGAGGAATGGGTGGACAAGATTGCGAATGTTGAAGGTGTAAAACGCGTCACTCCACAGCGCTTTTTAGAAACTCAGCAAGCATCATGCTGCGATCAGGCGGTGCAGATGATTGCCATCGATCCGGAAACTGATTTCCTGATCAAACCTTGGTTTGAAAAGGAAAAAGGAATTGCACTGACCGATGACGAAATCGTAATTGGGGCAAATGTACAGGCTGGCCCCGGCGACACTCTCACCTTCTATCACACAGATTTTAAAGTCAAAGAAAAGCTGGAAACAACCGGAATGGGTTACGATAACAGTGTCTTTATGAATATGAAAACCGCAGATAAACTGAATGAATCTGCGGACGCAAAAAACTTATTGCATCTGGACAGTAAAACCGGGCAGATTTCCATGGTTATGATAGAAGTGGAAGAAGGCGAATCCCCGGAAAAAGTAGCAATGCGGATTAAAAATACATATTCCGACAGCCCTATTGAATCCTTTACATCTAACCGTTTGTTCAGAACTATTTTTGAAAATGTAAAGAAATTCACTTCTTATAGTATGATTTTAGAAATCCTGTTATTTACCGCAACTGCATTTGCACTTATCAGTATTTTCCAGATTACTATTAATGAACGAAGAAAAGAATTCGGTATTTTGTACACTATCGGCGCTAAGAAACATCATGTTTCTTCCATTATCATTAACGAAGCTATGGTCATCAGCGTTATTGGGTGTATCGTCGGCGCACTACTTTCCATTGGTATGATTGCAGCATTCAAGAATCCGATCCGTGTAAAATTCGACATTCCATATTTTGATATAATCGGAGGCGAATTGTGGATAATTCTTTTAAAATGCCTCGTATTATCTGTAATCACTGGACTTGCAGCTTCTTTCTGGTCTGTATGGAATATCAGTAAAGAAGAACCATATGTACTGATAAGGGAGAAAGAATAATGAAATTAAAAACCATAGATTTAACAAAGGAATACACTCGTGCAAAACAGGGGTTTGAAGCAGTTCAACAGGCAAATATTTATCTGGACAATAAAGAACTGGTAAGTATTATCGGACACTCCGGCTGCGGGAAAAGTACGCTTCTTAATATGATTACCGGTATGATCGCTCCGACTTCCGGGCAAATTCTTCTGGATGACACAGTCATCACCAACTATTCCAGAGACGCATGGGCTGTTCTCCGCTCCGGAAGAATCGGCTATATGCCTCAAGGCCAGAGCCTGCTTGGAAACTTCACAATCCTTGACAATATCTGCATGCCGGCATATCTGACCGGTAACAAAAAAGATGTAACAGACAAGGGGCTTTCCCTCTTGGAAAAGGTTGGATTAAAAGGCGCTGAAAATGAATATCCGGCAAATTTGTCCGGTGGCGAAGTTCGTCGTGTAGCTATTGTACGTAGTCTGATAAATGAACCGGAGCTTTTAATTGCAGATGAACCTACCAGCAGTTTAGACCCCGAAAGCGCAAAAATTATAATGGAGCTTTTTAAAACTATCAGCTCAGAAGGGGTTTCTGTATTAGTCAGTACCCATGATTACGAATTTTTGAATTACAGCAATCGCACATATAAGATGGAACACGGTATGATAATTGCCGACTAATTAATAATAAAGTAATGCAAGAATGTCTATCATATCAAAAACAGCGAATGCTCATATGAATAATCCGGTAGTATTATGCCGTAGACCACAAATAAACAGATACAAATTAAAGTAAAAGCCACGCTTTAATTTGTATCTGTTTTCTTGAGGCTATCGCAATCGACAGCCCCTTTATACATTCCTGTTTAAAACGTAAGCTCCATTTTCGTTCCTTTCCCCACTTCACTCTCCACATGGATCTGTGCACCGTGCATGATCGCGCCGTGCTTCACAATGGAAAGCCCAAGCCCTGTTCCTCCGGTTTCTTTGGAATGGCTCTTATCCACCCGGTAGAAACGCTCGAAAATACGCTCTTTATCTTCCTCCGGGATTCCGATTCCCGTGTCGGTCACGATAATCTTCTTCCCTTTTAACGTATTTCCTACCCACACGCTGATAGAGCCGTTTTCTTTATTGTACTTGATAGCATTTTCAATAATATTGTACAGCATCTCATCCAATACCTGACGGACACCGTGATAGATCACTGACTCTCCCGTCACTTCCACATTTACATTTCTTGCCGAAGCCTGCGGCGCAAGACGGCTGCAGATCTCTCTTGTAAGCACATAGAAATCCACATCCTCCTTCTCAATTTCCACCGCCCCCTCATCCAGCTTGGATAATTTGATAATATCCTCCACCAAAGTGATCAGACGGCTTGCTTCATTGTAAATACGCTGGGAAAATCCCTTCATATCCTCCGGTCTTACAAGTCCGTTTTTCATAATTTCCGCATATCCGGAAATGGATGTTAAAGGAGTTTTTAACTCATGAGATACATTTGCGGAAAACTCTTTTCTCATATTGGCAACCAGATCCTTCTGGCGGTTCTGCTCGTCGATGCTTTTGAGGAGGGGCGTTAATTCCTCATACACCTCATTATCCAGAGGCTTCTCCAGATCCAGATGATTAATAGGATAGATGACTCTTCCGATCTGCCATCTTCCGAGAGCCAGCGCAAATATAACCATACAGACCGCTATACCGCCCATAATAGGCAATACCCGCATGGCGGTGCTGAATACATTTCCCATCGCCTTCGATACCCTGAGCACAGAACCGTCGTCCAACCGGATGGCGTAATAAAACATGTCTTCTCCAAGCGTTTGCGATTCCCTGACATCTTGACCGATCCCATGCGCCAGCGCATCCTGGATTTCCGGTCGGTCATTGTGATTTTCCAGCTCCTCTTCTTTTTGCCCCGAATCATAGAGTACTTCTCCGTTTTTATCCACCAGTGTAACTCTCGTATTCTTTCTCACTGCATCCATATCTTCCAGATAAGAGACACCGGCAATATTGATCGCTGCGCGGATATAGTCTGCCTCCTGTCGGATCTCCTCCTGCAAAAGATCCATAGTCTGGTGATATATGACAAACGTAGTGATCGCATAAGCAATAAGAAGCGTTGTCGCAACAACTAGAATCATGCTGTTTTGAATCTTTTTCTTTAATTTCTTTTGTGCTGACCTTCTGCTTTCACGTTTCAAACTTTCAAACGCCATACTTTAACCTCTATTCACTCATGCGGTAACCGACACCTCTGACAGTCTCGATTTTATCACCGCAGTTTCCAAGCTTCTGCCGAAGTGTTCTCACATGCACGTCCACAGTTCTTGTCTCACCGCCAAAATCATAGCCCCATATATCTTCCAGAAGGCAGTCTCGCGTCATCACAATATTCGGATTTTTCATCAGCCTTTTCAAAAGCTCATACTCCTTGAGCGTAAGATTAACAACCTCTCCTGCCACCGTCACTTCATGCTTTTTCGTGTTGATCTCCAGTTCTCCCATCGTGATCATATCCTCTGTCTCCCGAACTGCATTTCCGCTCCGTCTGAGTACTGCCTTGATCCTTGACACTAACTCCATCATGCCAAAGGGTTTCGTCACATAATCATCCGCTCCCAGATCCAGACCTTTTACCTTATCATACTCCGCACCTTTCGCCGTCACCATGATAGCCGGAATATCTTTGGTTTTTGCCGAACTTTTCATTTTTCTGAGCAAAGAGAGTCCGTCCTCCCCCGGCAGCATAATATCCATCAGCACAAGCTCCGGCGTCTCCAGAGCAAGTGCCTCCAAAAAACTCTTTCCATCTTCAAAACCACGCGCCTGAAAGCCCGTGGTCTCAAGAGTGTATATGACTAATTCGCGGATATTTCCGTCATCTTCTACACAAAATATCATCCTTTTTCTCCTTTAACATCCGCCCTATACCTGACTGTCCTTATGGATACCTGTAATGGAAAATTCCACCCACTCGGCAATATTTGTCGCATGATCGCCGATACGTTCCAGATATTTGGCAACCATAATAAGATCGATTGCCTGCCTTCCAAGGTCGCCTTTGTTTTGAGCGATAAAATCAATCAAATCCCTTTTGTTTTCTTCAAAAAGCACATCTACCGCATCATCTGCTTCCATAACGCTTCTTGAAAGCTCTAAATCCTTCTTTACATAAGCGGTAACACTGTCCCGCACCATCTTCGTCACCGCCTCGGACATCTTTACGATTTTCGGAATGTCTGAGCTTTCAGACTTCTTCTCGGAAATAATGATCTCCGCAATATCAGAGGTCTGATCGCCGATACGCTCCATATCCGTGATCATTTTAAGAGCGGCTGAAATCTGTCTTAAATCTCTTGCCACAGGCTGTTGCTGAAGCAGAAGCTTTAAACAAAGACGCTCAATGTCTTTCTCCATCTGGTCGATTTCCTCATCTGCCTCGATGACTACTTGTGCCTGCTCCTGATTTCCCTGCCGGAGCGCGCTTGTCGCCTTGGTAATAGCAATCTCGCATAACTTTCCCATATGAATCAGCATCTCGTTCAGACGCTCAAGCTGCAAATCAAATTTATTACGCATATCCTAACCAAACCTCCCTGTAATGTAATCCTCTGTCCGCTTATCAGACGGTATAGAGAACAATTTCTCTGTATCGTTATATTCAATGACTTCTCCTAACAGG
>CAUWLL010000065.1:0-8577 GCA_963559605.1 uncultured Lachnospiraceae bacterium | reverse complement strand
AGCAATGGGATTCTGGAAGTATGTTTTGGGGACACCCCGAAACTATGCGCTTACGATATTTTATCTTTGGCAGATATCGTCTTCTTTGACATAAAATATCCCGCAAAGCAAAACACAATATAGAGCTGAAAATACATACAGGTACTTTTCAATTATCACTTGGGGCGATACCCCAAATATGCAATCCAAAACAGCTAGTATTATATTGTTACATGTCACACTGATCAAATATCCCAAACAAGCTAAAAACATATTAAATAATCTATGTTCTCCTGATAGAAAAGCTACAAGTATAACAAGACTTCCAATAGATAAAAATCCAGAACTATGTCCCCAACCTAAAGCAAGGAAATATATAACTACCAGATAAATAGTTTAAAAACTTTTTCTGACAGATAAGATTTTTGTTAGCAATCCACTCACTGCAATCAAGCTACATATTGCAGTATGTATAGCATATATTACATCCTTTATCACACTTACTTATCCCTTTCTTTTACTGTGATTTTTAAATTTTTCCACAACATTTTTCATTTCCCGAAATGCCACTTCCACTTGCTGTTCATTCTGCAGTATGACGTAACGATCATTTCTATCAATCTCCTGCACCTTGTCTATTTGTATGAGGCAAGATTTATTCACATACAGAAAGCCTTCTCCCAGTTGTGCATATAGACTTTTAAGAGACTGCCGAGTTGTAAGTCTTCGATTCACACAACCAATCTCGGTCTGGCGCTCCGTCTTCAGAGCCTGAATATAGATGATATCCTTCACTTCGATTTCCACGATCCGTCTGCCACATTCCACAACTAATTTAGAAGCATTTTTTTCTGTTCTTTTTTTCTCTATTTTTTCAAAGATTCGTCCTAAGCGGGTCCACAGTTTTTCATCTATGTCAGAACACAGGAAGAACTTTGGCCTCTTCACAATACAATCCAATACGTCAATTTCATTTTCAAATACTTTATAAGCAAGTTCTTCTTTGGAAGTAAGAAACACGAGATAGCTTTCTGGTACTTTTTTTCGAATTTCTTTAGCTAATTGAAACCCATCCATGCCACAGCCCTCCAATTGAATATCAATAAAAAACAACGAAGGACGATTCTCGTGAACTTTCAAATCTTCCAGTAATTGTTTCGGTCGTGTTCTTCCCTGCTTTACTTCTGCATCCTGATTCGTAGATTGTATATATTGTTCTAATAATTGTACCAGACGTGCAAGCTGTTTCTGGTCATCTTCACAAAAATAGATATTCAGCATCCTATTTTTCCTCCGTCATACTTTTCTTTCGGTTCTCCCACAAGAATCCTATTCCCAGAAGTTCGCCTTTTGCAACGGTAAGCCCAAGTACCGAAACTATCGCAGCCGTATAGGGAAGCCTGTATTACGATACAGTGGTTCAGCTTATGCTACAGATCAGATATCCTCCAATCATATTTCCGATGTTAAAGATACCACTAATAACTGTAAACAGCTGGCTGGAACCTGCTAACGAGACATTAAATGTTTCTTTCACATGGAGCCTGAATACTGTCCCTTTGTGTTTGAAATTATTATACCACAGGCACGGAAAAGAAAAAAGGAGTATATCAAAATAGATAGTTCTAGATAGGGCCAGATGCGACTTGTGCGAGTCACATCTGCCCCTAAAACTTTCCTATAAAAAGAGAAAAAGACGGCTAACGACAATCATCTCCTCTCCGTTCCATGTTATAATGGAACTATGCTAAAACAAGATTATTATAACGATTTTTTGAATTAGGGAAACAGAAAATTAACTTCAGTTTCTTT
Organism: uncultured Lachnospiraceae bacterium; assembly: GCA_963559605.1. GTDB lineage: Bacteria > Bacillota > Clostridia > Lachnospirales > Lachnospiraceae > Dorea_D. The sequence goes on along the minus strand of CAUWLL010000065.1, from coordinate 6,786 downwards.
GAATTGTGTTTACCTGATGACGATCCAGTCTATACCCTGAAAAAAGTGATGGGGGACTTAGATTTTTCTGGCTTGTTAGCCAATTGTTCAGATAAGGGAAGAACCGGGTACAACCCAATCATGATGTATGCCGTATTTACTTACGTAAACATGCGTGGGATAAGGACTGTTGACCGTATTGTGGAATTATGCGAGAGAGACCTTACTTTTATCTGGCTGACCAAAGGCCAAAAACCGAAAAGGGATGCTTTTTATTAATTTAAAAACAAAAAACTAACTGCTGACGTATTGGATGAACTGAACAATCATTTTCTCCGCGTCTGCAAAAAGAAGGACTCATAATGTTCTGATTATGAAAATGAGTATGGCATCAAATATGACATTCCCCATGCACATATGTTTGTGATCGAAGGAATGGATAAAGTAAGGGCTCTTATTGAAAAGAACCGGAAAAGGAAAGAAAAAAACGGAAATCCAGCAGCTTTGCGAAGAGCTGGAAGCCTGTGGTGAACGTCTGATGAGATACAAAGAATGCTTTGAGATTATGGTAACAGACAGAAACAGTTATTCCAAAACAGATTTAGAGGTTACCTTTATGCGGATGAAAGAGGACCATATGAAGAACGGACAGTTAAAGACCGCATATAATGTCCAGATTGCAGTAGAGAATTATTTCATTGTTCAGGCTTGTGTAAACAATGACCGGACAGATTATAATATATTGAACCCTGTGTTAGAAAAGCACAAAAATGCGTTTGGAGAAATTTTAGAGGAAGTAACTGCCGACAGCGATTATTGTAGTGAAAAGAATCTTCTGTACTTAAAGAAACATAAAATCTCCAGTTATATCAAGCTGCAGGATCATGAAAAACGGAAAACACGTGCATACACGGAAGAGATTGGAAAGTACTACAACATGAAAACGCAGATATTTGAGGATGAATTTTATTATATCTGCCATGATGGAAGAGAACTCCATCATATCAGGACAGAGAAAAATAAGGTCATGAAGATCAATGAACAGTGGGAAGCCTTAAAAGAAGAATCCCATGCGAACATCCAGAGTGAGAAGGGGATATTAAACCGTCAGATTCGTTCCATCCAGATGGAGGGCCATTTTAGAGACATCAAAGAAAACGACAGTTTCCGACGGTTTAATTACCGGACATCAGAAAAAGTATATAAAGAATTCATGCTGTATGCGATTGGAAGAAATAGAAATAAATACCATCGTTTTCTTCATGATGAAATCAAGAAGTTTGAGGGAAAAACAAAAGGATGCTTAGAAAAAGAGTGGTTTCAAAAATGCAGTCAAGGGATTTTTATGCCCTAAAATACATACAGAAAAGAGAAAAATAAAAATCTCCTGTAGAAAATCAGGCATAAAAACACTGAGTTCTACAGGAGATTCTTATTTTAAGATTTAGAAGCTAAAAAAAGGTATTTACCGATAGCCCCAGTTGAATAGGCGTAGCCTATTTTTTACGTTCAGACAATAAAATTTAACGTTGGTGTAAAGTGGGTTGAAATCATATGAGAAAACATTTATTGTCTGTATAAAGGATGAAATCAATATAAAAGAAAAGAAAATAATAGATTATACATGAAAATATCTAAAAAGTTATGCAATGTATAAGTGAAAAAAATATTATGCTATTAAAAAAGGTGGGAGTTGGCAAATAATATGAACAGTGGTGATAACAGGATGATTGTGGAAGAATCATTTATGCATATGTTTTCGAATTTGGCAGGAACATATATATACGATGTTAATACAAGAGTGGATTAATACTGGAGATATAGTGTGAAAGAAAAAAAGGGTATCAATTTAAGGTGCATAAAAAAGGCATTGGGATTTATATTCAAATATAATAAGTATTATCTCTTTGCTAATACAGCTATGATTATAACTCAAGGGTTATTGCCAGCAACATTTATTATAATCATGCAAAAAATAATAAACTCATTACAAAAAGGTGTTCATGAGTTTGATGAAATTATGTTCCTTCTGATAATATATATTATTTTAAATATAGCAAACACTACAATAACATTAAGTTACAGTTACTATAAAAATCGGTTTATGCGGAAGTTTTCCAAACATATGAATTTAATCATGTTGAAGCGGGCTACCGAATTGAGTTTAAAACAATATGAAGATGTAGAAACCTATAATATTATCAATCGTGCACAAGGTCAGAGTGGAGTTGACCTTATAGTATATATTTCTAATATATCAGAAGTTATAAAACAGATTATTACGATTAGTAGTACGGTTGTGATATTGGTCAATTTTCGGTGGTGGATTGTAGGATTAGTGTTGATCATTCCAATAATCAGGTACTTGCTTACTGTTTTTATAGATCGAAAATGGTATCGGTTACGAGTTTCTCGCACAGCAGAAGAACGGAAATCCTGGTACATAAATTTTCTGATAATGACTGGAAGAGCATTTAAAGAAATTAGAGTATTGGGGATAGCTCAATATTTAATAGCCAAATATGCGAAGATATCAGAAGAAATTATCACTCAAGATTTAAAAATGGAAAAATATAATATTTTTTTGCAATAATTTTAGATTTTATTGAGTGGCTTATCATAGGGAGCATATTTGTTTATACCGTCTTTTTGGGGGTTGCAAGAACAATATTGATTGGCGACGTTACTGCTTATATTGACTGTATAGGAGACATTAAAAATAGTGCACAAGGAATTTTTACAGGTATAGGAGATGTGATGGAGCAGTCTCTCTATATAGATTTACTATTTCAATACTTAGAGCTTCCGATCAATAAAGAAAAAGGGATTATACAGATCCAGAATATTGATAAAATTGAATTAAAAAATGTGTCTTTTAGATATGAAAATGGAGCGTTTGCATTAAAAAAAATCAATATGGTATTACATCGAAATTCGAAGGTGGCATTAATAGGAGAAAATGGTTCTGGGAAATCAACCCTGATAAAATTGATTATGGGGTTATATGAAGATTATGAAGGCGATATATTTATAAATGATATGAATTTAAAAGAGTTAGATATAAAAGAGTATCAGAAAAAAATAGGCTGTGTTTTTCAAGACTATGTACGATATGAAATGACAGTAAGGGAAAATATCGCTTTTGGAGATATTATAAAATTATATAATGACAAAGAAATATGGAATCAGATTAAAGCAGTTCAATTAAATAAAAGAATTGCGGGATTAGATGGTTTGGATTTAATATTGGGCAATTGGTTTGGAGGTCAGGAATTATCTATTGGTCAGTGGCAGAGAATTGCAATTGCCAGAGCATTGATAAAGGATGCAGATATTTATATATTTGATGAACCAGATGCGTCTTTAGATATACTCAAGCAAAAAGATATGATTAATGTTTATAAAAAAGTGACGAAAGAAAAGACTTTTATTTATGTATCACACAAAATAAATTTTGTGCACTTACTTGCCAATCATATTTATGTATTGGCGGCGGGAGAAATTGTAGAACAGGGCACTCATGAAAAATTGATGAGCAATAAGTCATATTACTATAATTTATTTAAACAATGTGACATTAATTAAGGGAAATCAGAAATTTTAAAATGTAAGGAAATGCGAGGTGGATGAGATGACAAAAGAAAAACGCCCTTTTATACACTTATTTAAAGTAGGAAGCAACACATATCTGTATGATGTAAATACAGATAAAATACTTAAAATTCCTGAAAAGGTTTATGAAAGTCTGCATAATGAAAAATTCAATGATTCTGCCACAATAGAGTTTCTGGAAAATTTAAAGAAAAAAGGATTTTTGAAAACATCACGTGTTCAAGAAACGGAACATCCGGAAACACCATATTTACAGAGTTATTTAGATTCTAAAGTTACATCTATTGTTTTGCAAGTTACTCAAAATTGTAATTTGAGATGTGATTATTGTGTTTATTCCGGTAGTTATCATAATCGTGTACACAGTAATAAAAGGATGTCTTTTGAGTTGGCGAAAAAAGGGATTGATTTTTTGGCAGTTCATTCCGCTGATTGTGAAATGCTTCATATTGGCTTCTATGGAGGCGAGCCGCTATTGGAATTTGAATTAATCAAAGAATGTATGGAATATGCGGCTATACGGTGTAAAGGTAAAAAAATATATTATAATCTTACAACAAATGGAACGTTGGTTACCAAAGAAATGATAGAAACATTTCAAAAATATGATGTGCATTTAATGGTTAGTTTAGACGGACCAAAGAAAATTCATGATGCGAGCAGAAAAGGTTCGTCAAATCAAGGATCATATGATCGACTAATTAAAAATTTAGAGATGGTAAAAAATGAAGTACCGGAATTTTTTGATAAAAATATAATATTCAACACAGTTCTAAACCCAGAACGAGGGTATAGTTGCGTTGTTGATTTTATTACAGGAAATGAGTTGTTAAAAAACAAACAGTTTTTGATGTCTATTATAACACCGATTAATTCAAAAGAGAAAAAAGAACTATCAGAACAATTTATTGTGGAGGAAAGATATGAATATTTTCTCATGCTTCTGTCGAAAATTGGAGAATTTTCGACAGAACGGTTATCTCCTTTTGGGAAAATGGCTTCCATAAGATTTTCAGAGATGCGTTTTCAGAAAAACTTGAAAAGTTCTGGGGAATTGCCACAAAAACATCATCATCCAGGGCCGTGTATTCCGGGCAGTTTTCGGCTGTTTATGAATGCAGATGGGAATTTTTTCCCGTGTGAAAGGGTTTGTGAAACTACGGATTATACAAATATTGGCAATATTTATGACGGAATTGATATTGAGAAAGCAAAAAATATTTTAAATGTTGAAAAGTATACAGAAAAATATTGCCATGAATGTTGGGCTTATAATTATTGTTATATGTGTATTGCAGATATTGATTCTACTTATGAAACACTAGAGGCGGCGGTATTAAGTAAATGTGCGAGTATCAAACAAAATATAGAAGAAAGCTTCAAGGACTATTGTGTGTTAAGAGCATATAACATTACATATTAAGTTAAGAAGGAAGGCGGTGCGGCTATATATGAAAAGTGTGTTGATTTATCCTTTTGAAAAAGAAGTAGAACCTATTGTTAATCATTTCAAACAATTAGTAAATATATATCCGGTGTGTTTGGTTGGCGTGAATGGCTGGGACGATGGGAGTAGAAGCTATTATGCAGAAGGTGAAAAATTTCCTTTGATTTATGAATTTCAGGAGGGTTATAAGTGCTATAAACCTGAAATAATTTGGTTTACAGATTTTAACGGTGAACTGGAATTTGAAAGGGATTATCTTCCATTTCTTACAATGGCAATTGCCGATGGGAAAGAAATTATTGTAAGTACTAAATTAAAAAAGATAATAAATAAGCATGTGACAAATAGCAAAATTAGATATTATCGTGAAGAAGCACCATCTAAAAAAGAAGGGAAGGTCGGAGATTTTTTGCGACAAATCAATACACCGGTTATATACGTATGTGGGCTATATGATGGAATCGGTAAATTTGAGTTACAATTAATGATATCAAAAGAACTTAGAGAAAGAAATATTTCTGCGGTACAGATTGGAACTAGAGAGGAGTTTGTAGAGTTTGGAATATATAATATGCCATTATATATGATGGATGATACAGTCACAGATAAGAAAAAGGTTTTAATGCTTAATAATTATCTCAAGGAATTAGAAGAACGCAGAAAACCAGAGCTGATTGTTTTGGGAGTGCCAGGAGAGTTGTATTCTCCTTCTCCTAAATATATCGCAGGATGTGGATTCCTAGCAATGGATTGTTTTTATGCAACAGAACCAGATGCATTGATAGTTGCGCTTCCGTATAAAAAATACACACAGATGGATTTGATACGAATAGGAGAGGGAATCCAAAGGAAATTCGGGGTAAAAGTAGATGCGTTTGTGCGTACGAATAAACGGCTTTTGGGAGAGGAAACTGAATTGCGGCAAAAGTGTACATATTTAACAATAGGGGAAAAAGACATGGAATATATAGATTTCCGTAACGGCTGTCTTTTTGGATTGAAAGAGAGGCATATTAAAGCCATGATGGATGTAATTCTTTCCAGCTTGGAAGGATATGGAAAAATTGAATTAATATAGAAGGAGTCTGGATATGAATAAGTTAACATTACAAAGTCTTTGTGAAATTTTTTTAAGAAGAACAAATATTGATTTTAAAAGTAATTCCTTGAGAGAACAAGAATTATTTGGAAGCTGTTTGGATATTAAACCTAGAGAATTGCTTATGGTATATATGGATTTGAAGCAGAAATATGGTATTAGTTTTTCGGAAACTGATTTATTAGAGAAGAAATGGTTAACCTTTAATAGTATTGTAGAAACGGTGGAAAAAACTTGTGAATATTCTGTACAGTAATTACTAGGAGGTGATTTTATGTCAAGGTATGGTAAGAATATTAACTATGTAATGGATGATTTAAATCAAACAAGAGGAGGAAATTGCACTTTGGGATGTTCTATGGGGTGTACAGAAGCTGCAATACACCTGTGCAAATGTAAAAATGGGCAATCTGAAAGTAAAGGTAGTTCTTATTATCCGGAGCGTAATGATTATATAGCAGTAATGAGAGAACCGACAACAGGCTAAAAAATAACAATATTGATAAAATAGAAGCGTATAATGTGATTTGAGAGGAATTTGCAACCTGAAGCGAGAAGAATATTTACAAGTTTATTCCGCGAACACAAGGAGGTGTTTTAGAATGGCTAACAATAACAAAACAAACGTTTTCAGAAAAATTATGCACAA
>CAUWLL010000064.1:0-8725 GCA_963559605.1 uncultured Lachnospiraceae bacterium | reverse complement strand
ATTATGAAAAGAAAATCAGTTTCTTAGGAGAGAACATACAGACCATAAGAAAACACAGAGGAATGAAACAACAGGAACTTGCGGACAAAATCGGTATCAATATGCAGAGCCTTTCCAAGATTGAACGAGGTGTGAATTATCCTACCTTTGATACATTAGAAAAGATAATGGACGTGCTGGGTGTAACGCCCAATGAATTATTGTCGGGAGAATGGAAGTATATCGACCACACCGAGCCATATATCATGGATATTATCAAACGGGAACAGGACTTCAATGTTTCTTTAGATTATCTGTCTGAAAATGAATTTTTCGATAATGAAAACGAATACAGATTTTACATGGAAACCATATTGATTAGATACATCAGCAATTATCTTTCTAATGAGGTTGTAGAAATTGAAGAACTTATGGAAATCAAACAGTTGATACAGCGTCAAAAAATAGAACGCATGATGAAAGTACATAAGGAAATGCGAGGGTTAGACCGATACAGAGAACAGCCGAAAGAATACAAATATCACGACCCTTATGATGACTGGATATTCCGTCAACTTGCAGATATAGATAACAGAAAAAACATTCCTAATACTTCTCCACAAGTAGACTTTAATGAGGGAGATTATGAAGATTATCTAAAGGCAAAATGGAACAGAGGTCTTTAATTTCCTCTTGTATGGAAGATACAGCAAACAAAAAGCCCAGTAAAGAGTGCAAAGCACCACCAATGGTGGCAAGGCTCTTGACAGGGCTTTTCCTTTTCTGTGGTGGGTAATCAAGAGGAAGAAAGAAAAAGTGTGTATTTTCAATGCAAAATATTTAAAGGGTATGCTGATTTTTATTGTAGCGGATATATAGAACTGTTATAATATGGATATGAAGAAACGGATAAATATGAATTTAGCGGGGAAAAAATATATGAAGAAAAAAATTAAAATTCTGATTGCGCTGATAGTTGGATTTGCTCTTGCAATGCTATTGATGAGCGTCGCAATTTACTTTGGATATACTAACGCATATAGTACAGATGTAAATACACTAACTGTTAAAATACTCGGAATACCTATTTACGAACTTACAAAGTCTGGAACAGAGTATATTGGCAAATCAATAGGAGTTTATATGGGGGCAGTATGTGGTATTTGTATGGCAATCAGTGTTATTGCTGAAGAACTTATCAGCAAAGCAAGACACAAATAAATCCCAGTTTGACAACTTCATATCCATTATACAAAGCAGTTGGTCTTAGGATTGACTGCTTTTTTAAAAGACACCATTTAGGTATAATGATGTCTTTTGAGTGTTATTTTATAGGTCATATCAAGGCTCATTCAATCGTGGTAAATTCGTGGTAAAATGAATGTTTTCCTATACGTCAAAATGCTTGAAAGTATTGTATTTATGCGGATAATCAAAAATCAGATATAAAATTTTGAAAGAAATTCATAAAAAATAAGATTGGATTTCGTGACATTTATACAAAGTGTAGAAGAAATGATAAAAAAATATTGACATAGAACAATGAAAGATTATAATAAAGGTAAAGAAATCGAATCGTGCACATTCGTTTTATGTTCGTTGTGGAACGGGTTCCACAACGTAGGAGTTTTAGAAAGGTTTATTTTTTTCATCAATGTGGAACGGGTTCCACAAAAATAAGGAGGAACATTATGAAAGCGAAAAAACTAAAAAGATTTTTCTCGGCAATACTTGTAGGCACATTGTCTATGAGCCTTTTAGCCGGATGTGGCGGTAAAAGTGAAGAAGTCGCAAAAGACGAAAATGGCGCAGTCGTTATTAAATTCGGAATTCATGTAGCTAACCCGGAAGAACAGGAGCCGGTTACATACAAAATTGTTGAAGCTTTTAATAAGGCAAATGAAGGGAAATATAAAGTTGAATTTGAAGCGGCTGACACAGAAACACATTCTAAAAACATGAAATTAAAAGCAGAAGACGGAACATTGCCGCAGCTCTTTTGGATTGAAGGTTCAGAAGCAACAGAGTACAGTGAGGCTGGAGTGTTGATGGATCTTTCAGAGTTTCTGGAGGAGAATGAAGGCGTTAAGACAGCGTTAGGTGGTATGGAGAAAGCGTTTAAAGATGATAACGGACAGTATGGTCTGCCGTATCAGTGTAACGTACAGGGAATTTTCTATAACAAGGAGATTTTTGATAAAGCCAAAGTGGAATATCCGACAGACGATACAACATATGAAGAATTTATAGAAATGATTCAGAAACTAAAGAAAAGCGGAGTAACGCCTCTTGCTATCGGAAGTAAAAACAGCGCTTATGCAATGTGGGAGTTTAATGAGTTTTTGGCAAGATACGGATGGGAAGGAAATATTGAGAATATCCTTTCTGGAAAAGACAAATTTAATAACAAAGAATTAACGGCATGTTTTGAAAAACTTCAGGGATTAAAAGAGGCAGAGGCTTTCCCGGAAAATATGGCGACGATAGAATATTTTGATGCAAAGCAGCTTTTTGATGAAGGAAGCGCGGCAATGTTTGGAACCGGACAGTGGGATTGTGCAGAGTTTGATGAGAATATCGGTGATAAGATCGGCTTCTGGTGGGGACCAAAATTCACAGATACCAAGGCAGAACAGAATGTAGCAATGAAAGTTCCGTCTGCACCGATCGGAGTCAGCGCAGCAGTTGCGGATAATGAAGAAGTAAAAAAAGGCGTTTATGAATTTTTGAACTTTTATTATGGGAAAGAAGCAGCTAAGTTATCTTATGAAGGCTCTATCTTCCCGGCAACAAGTTACGAAGGTGTATCTGCAACGGAGACACAGTATGCAATGAATGAAATGCTGAAATCGCTGGAGAGTGGATGGGCAAGTCCGGCATCTGCTCCGGATCTGACCGTGCCGTCAGCAGTGCAGGAAGCTTTATATGATGGAATCTTTGGAGTACTCCAGGGAACATATGAGCCGGGTGAAGCGCTGGATAAGATGGATGCAGCAGTTGCTAACAGTCAATAAAGTATTTGGGAGTCTGCCGGATACCGGAAGGGAAACTGTCCGGCAGAAGCTCCTACAGAGAATGGAGTGACAGTATGCATTGGTTGAGCAAAAAAAGATACAAGATAGGTTTGATGATTCCTACGCTGCTTGTGTACAGTGTTTATATTATATTACCGATTGCTATAGCAATTTATTATAGCTTTACAAAATATTCGGGAATCGGTAAACCGAGATTTACCGGATTAAAAAACTATATAAGGTTGTTTCAGGATGAATTGTTCTGGAGTTCGTTTAAGAATACAATGGTAATGTTTATCCTTGCATTTGTATTATTACTTACGCTTTCATTTTTGATAGCACTTTTGTTAAATCATAAATTGAAAGCAGTTGATTTTTCAAAGGCAATGATTTTCTCTCCGGCGATTATTGCACCGATTATCGTAGGTATTATCTGGGTGTACATTTTAGATCCGAATATCGGTATCATCAATAATGTACTTGACGCAATTGGGGCAGATTCACTAAAGCAGTCGTGGATAGGTGGAGAGAAATTATCTCCTTACAGTATTGCGATCATATATTTCTGGCAGCAGCTGGGATATTTGGTAACAATTTTTATTGCGGGTCTTAAGATGATTCCGGGAGATGTTTTAGAGGCTGTTAAAATTGACGGCGCAAATACATTGCAGGAAATACGCTATGTGACGATTCCAATGATGCGAACAACGATTTCCACGGTTGCAGTGTTGATCATTACGGGAGTATTTAAGATTTTTGAAATTGTGCAGCAGACGACCGGAGGAGGACCGAATCATTTGTCGGAAACCTTGGTTACATATAGTTATGCGCAGACATTTTCTAGTAGTGACTATGGATATGGAATGTCGCTGGCGACGATAACATTTATTATTTCTTTGATCATTACTGCTGTTTATACAACGGCGACGAGAGAAAGAAAGGAATAGGCTTATGGTAAATAAAAAGAAGAAAACAGGTATGTATGTTTTGATGGCTATTGTTACGGTACTGGTCGTATTTCCGTTTATCTGGATGCTTATTCTTTCGTTTAAGTCCAATTCGGAAATCTTATCGAATCCATTAGCATTGCCAAAGACAATAAATTTTGACAACTATAAACATGCGCTGGAAGTTTTGGACTTTCCAAAGTTATACGGAAATACAATTTTAGTATGTGTGATTTCTCTGTTTATAGAATTAGTGATTACTTTTTTGAGTTCGTTTGCAATCTCCAGAATGGAATTTAAAAACGAAAAATTAAGAAAATTATTATATGGATTTTTAATTATGGGATTATCTATATCCCCATTCATCCTTCTGTTTCCGGTATACAAGATTAATGTATTTTTTGGATTAAGAGGGAAGTGGGCGCTGATACTTCCCTATGTAGCGACTTCCATTTCGTTCAATACATTATTGCTGGTAGGATATTTAAAAGCGCTGCCGTCAGAAATTGATGAAGCAGCAATTATAGACGGGTGTAATTTGTGGGATTTGATGACAAAGATTATATTGCCCATGACCAAGCCTGTCATAGCTACCATCGTTATATTTAATGTATTGTATATGTGGAATGAATTCCCATTCGCGTCGGTTATGTTAAGAGACGTATCGGATTATACATTATCTATGGGGGCGTCGTTCTTTAAAGGAACCTATACGGTGGATTATGGCGGAATTGTAGCGTCCAGTGTTATGATTATTATACCTGAACTAATATTCTATGGATTCTTCCAGAAAAATATTGTAGAAGGAATGACTGCGGGAGCAGTAAAAGGTTAAAGAAAAGGAGAGACAAGTTATGAGTAAAGTATCAGGACTATTTCAGGATTTGACAACGATTAAAAAAGCCAGAAACGGAAGACTTGCAAGCTGGGATCAAAGAGGAAAGAATCAGGATTACTGGGAAATTCCGGCAAAAGAAAGTATTGTGCTTGGCGAAGTGGAAGGACCGGGATGTATTACACACATCTGGATGACATCTTCTTGCCGTAAGGTAAAAGCTCCAAGTATTTTAGATCCGGTTTTGAATGCTTCGGCAGCACCTGTTATGGAGATTCATCCGGCATTAGGAGTAATTTGGGATGATTATGATCCGTTTTATTATAGAAAAGCATTGATTAAGATTACATGGGATGATCAGGATACACCAAGTGTTCTTGTTCCTTTCGGAGACTTTTTCTGTATTGGAAATTGTTACCCGGGAAACTTTTCCTCTCTTCCCTTTAATGTGTCATTGAAACCGGAAGAGGCAGGACGTTACGGCGCTCCTTGTTCTGTGTCCTGTTATTTTCCAATGCCATTTAATAAGAAGGCGAAGATTGAAATTGTAAATGAGAATGAATTACCGTTTATTTTATATTTCAATATTGATTATGAAATGTATAAAGAACCTTTGGATGAAGATACTGCTTACTTCCATGCCTGCTGGAGACGTGAGAATCCTTGTGACGGATGGGGACCGGATGTGCAGACGAATTCCCCGGAAGTCAATAATGTAACAAACTTTAAGGGTGAAGGAAATTATACGGTTCTTGATGTGGAAGGAACCGGTCACTATGTGGGATGTAACTTAACGGTGAAGCACTATCAGGGAAGCTGGTGGGGTGAAGGAAATGATATGTTCTTTATTGACGGAGAAGAATACCCGAGCCTTAATGGAACCGGAACCGAGGATTATTTTAATCATGCATGGGGAATGCAGAGAAATGCCTTTCCATTCTTTGGAACGATCGTGCATGAGGGAGATACGGATGGTTTCCAAGTATCTTACCGTTTCCATATTACAGATCCGGTTCGTTTTGAGAAGAGTCTGAAAGTTACAATTGAACATGGACATGCAAATCACCTATCTGATGATTGGAGTTCGACGGCATATTGGTATCAGACACTTCCGACAAGTAAGGAAATTACAGTTCTTCCGGTAGAGGAAAGACTTCCGAATGTTCCTAAATTGCCGGAACGAGAACTTAAACTGCCGGAATTGACGGAGGAGATGAAAGCAGCAAGAGCATCCTGGGAAAAACGCTGGGAGGAATATAGTCCGGCAAGACAGGAGCAGTTCAGGATTAAAGAAGAAAAAGCAAGACGTGAATCAAAATTGAACACAGAGTTTGCGAAAAAGCTTCGCGATGAATATAAATAATCTGGAGGTATTTTTATGTCTAGAGAATTAATGCAGCAAAATATCCAGAAAGCGCAATTGGAAATTGATGCGAAGAAAGATATTGTAAAAAACGGAGAAATGCGTCAGCACTATCATTTCATGGCGCAGACCGGATGGATCAACGATCCCAACGGACTTATCTATTATAAAGGAAAATATCATTTCTTCTTTCAGTATAATCCGTATTACGGATTTTGGGATTGTATGCACTGGGGACATGCAGTGAGTGACGATATGTTGCACTGGGAATATTTACCGTTGGCTCTGGCTCCGTCTGAAACTTATGACAATCACCCGCGCGGAGGATGTTTCTCAGGAAGTGCAATTGAGCATGACGGAAAACTGTTTCTTATGTTTACGGGAACAGCCAATAACGGTGATGGCTTTGAGCAGACACAGTGTATTGCGTATAGTGAAGATGGAATTCATTTTGAGAAGTATGAAGGGAATCCGGTGCTGACAGCGCCGGAAGGAGTTCCGTCAGATTTCTTCAGGGATCCGAAAGTGTGGAAGCACGAGGATACTTATTATATGGTATGTGGAGCCAGTAAAAACCACAAAGCACAGGCGCTTTTGTATCGTTCCAAGGATATGCTTCACTGGGAGTTCTTTAATGTGCTTGCAGAAAGCCGCGGTGAGTGGGGGTACATGTGGGAGTGCCCGGATTTCTATCCGCTTGGAGACAAGTATGTGCTGATGTTCTCTCCGATGGGAGTAGGAGAGAGAACCGTTGTATATCTGGTCGGAGATTTTGATTATCAGACCGGAAAGTTTGATTACCATGTGACCGGAGAGATTGACTGGGGATTTGATTATTATGCTCCGCAGTCCTTTGAAGCGCCGGATGGCCGCAGAATTATTGTAGGATGGGCTAATGCATGGGACTGGATGCCGTTCTGGAAAGACTGGGGTCCGACTTATCGTGAGGGCTGGTGTGGTTTTTACAACATACCAAGAGAAGTAAGATTAATGGAAGATAATACGTTACAATTTGTGCCGATCAAAGAAATTGAGACACTTCGTAAGCCGGGATGGCAGCAGGAGAAACTGTTGGTGGGCAAGGAGAAGCAATACATAGAAGCCGGCAATGGAATATGTTTTGAATGGAAATTTAAAATTGATCTGGAAGAGACAGATGCAGAACAGCTAAAGCTTGTGCTGCGAAGTGGCGAAAGGAAACAGACTGTTTGTGTTTTCGACTTTGCAGAAAGTAAAATGTATGTGGATCGAAATGCTTCGGATGGATGGAGTAATGGGGTCTCGGAAAGTATTTTATACCTTCAAAACAAGAAAGAGCTAGATGTACATATACTGTCGGATCAAAGCTCGCTTGAAATATTCTCCGATCGGTACAGCAATAACCATTCCATGAACATATATGCAGGAAATGAGCAGAATCAGACCTGCCTGTATGCATGTGGCGGGAATGCTGTTCTCAAAGATATGGAAGCGTATGAATTGAAGGAATGTTATCGGTAAGGGAGAAAGAATATGCGGAAACGATATGATGTAACTGCGCTGGGAGAATTACTTATCGACTTTACGGAAAATGGAATGAGCGCTCAGGGAAATGCTCTTTTAGAAGCAAATCCCGGAGGCGCTCCGTGTAATGTTCTTGCAATGTTGGAAAAACTGGGAAAACATACGGCTTTTATAGGAAAAGTCGGAAATGATCAGTTTGGAAAGCTGTTAAAAAGGACGATAGAGTCGGTAGGTATTGCTTCTGAGAATTTAGTCGTAGATGAAGAGGTAAATACAACGCTTGCCTTTGTGCATACTTATCCGGACGGAGACCGTGATTTTTCTTTTTACAGAAATCCGGGGGCGGATATGATGCTGAGAAAAACAGAGATTCAACCATTTATCATTGAGTCTTCAAAAATATTTCATTTTGGGACATTGTCTTTTACCCATAAAGAGGTAAGAGAGGCTTCAGAATTTGCGGTGAAATGTGCAAAAGAAGCAGGCGTATGCATTTCCTTTGATCCGAACTTGCGGGAACCATTGTGGAAGAACCTGGAAGATGCGAGAAAAGCAATGGCATTTGGGTTTAAAAATTGTGATATTCTCAAGATAGCAGACAACGAATTAGAATTTTTTACAAAGGAGAAAGATTTTGATAAAGCTGTAAGTATGCTCCGGGAAGAATATAACATTCCTTTCATCTGTGTTACGCTGGGAAAAGAGGGAAGCCGGGCATATTACAAAGATAAACGGGTTTGTGCAGCTCCGTTTCTTCAAGAGAAAACGATTGAGACAACAGGGGCAGGCGATACGTTTACCGGATGTATGCTAAATTATATTCTGGAAAAAGGACTTGACGGTCTGACAGAAGAAGGTTTGAAAGAAATGCTGACATTTGCAAATGCGGGGGCGGCATTGATTACAACCAGAAGAGGGGCATTAAAAGTAATGCCGGAAAAAGAAGAAATTATAAAAGAAATGTCTAAAGCTGCCGGTTGATAAAAAAAGGAGACAGGTGTGACTTGTGTAGGTCACGCCTGTCTCCTCTTTTTACTTTATAGGAAAGTTCGACTTTCGTCGAACTTTTGAATGAAAATAGCTT
>CAUWLL010000063.1:0-8934 GCA_963559605.1 uncultured Lachnospiraceae bacterium | reverse complement strand
AATGTATCGAGAAAGGGGTTCTTGCAGACTATCTTCGGAGCCGTGGAAGTGAGGTTATGAATATGTTAATGTCAGAGTATAACTACGAACAGGATATAGAAGTGCAGAGGGAAGAAGCATTTGAAGAAGGCAAGAAGATTGGGCAGGAAGAAGGCGAGAAAAAATTCCCTGCTTTAACTATGAAGCTCATCGCGGATGGTAGAATAGATGATGTGAAAAGAGCCGCAGAGGACATGGAACTGCGGAAGAAGCTTTACCAAGAATATGAAATGGAGTAGCGATGACAGAAAGACGGCATGGTATCAACCTTGCACATCATCAGTAAAGAGTTGCTTGAAAATAGGAGAAAGGATGGAGCGGGGAGGCTCCATCCTTTCTCCTATTGCTTAGTTTTAGGATGAAGAAGATTGTTTATTGTCTTGCTCTTTATTATCGGCTGTTTCGCAGGAATCTTCGCAAGAATCAGTCTCCGCCATGGAGGTCATTCCTTTCAGGCGGAAGCGTTTTACAAGGCTCTTTAAGAGACTTGACTGGTCAAACAGTTCTTCGCTGGCAGCCGCGCTTTCCTCGGCGGTGGCAGAGTTGGTTTGTACAACAGAAGAGATCTGGTCTACGCCTTGAGAAACCTGCTGGATACGTTCCGCCTGTACATTGGAAGCATTTGTGATTTCACGCATAATTTCACTGATTTTCTGTGTATTTTCTACTACATTTAACAGAGATATGCGGGTATCTTCCGCAATGCGATTTCCTTCGGTAACGGCATCCAGAGAGTTGCTGATTAGTACCGTTGTATTTTTGGCAGCCTCCCCGCTCTTAGAGGCGAGATTTCTTACTTCGTCTGCCACAACGGCGAATCCTTTGCCGGCTTCTCCGGCTCTTGCGGCTTCAACGGCAGCGTTTAATGCAAGAATATTTGTCTGAAAGGCGATGTCTTCAATAGTCTTAATGATTTTCTCGATTTCTCCCGAACTGTTATTGATCTTTGTCATTGCGTCCATCATTGTTTCCATTTTACTGTTACTTTCCTCTGCTTCTTGAGCGGTGACAGTGATCAGTTCGTGGATTTCACGGGTATTTTTCGTGGTATCGTTTACCTGAACAGACAGTTCGTTAATGGTGGCGGCAAGTTCTTCTACAGAGCTTGCCTGCTCTGCAGCTCCTTGGGAAAGAGCCTGGGAGCCGCCGGATACTTGCTCAGAACCGTTTGCAACCTGTTCAGCCGCTTGGTGGAGCTGCACGAAAGCGTCGTTTAAGGAGTCGATGATTTTATTGCCGGAACGCTTGATAGACGCAAACTCGCCCAGATAATCCATATCCATCTCTACGGTGAAATCTCCGGTTGCCAGAGAGTTCATACGGTCACAGATATGACGGATATAGGTAGATAATGTTTTTAGTACAAATCGGAGATTCTCTGCCAGTTCTCCAAGTTCATCTTTAGAAGTATACGTTACTTCCGTCTGCATATTGCCCTTTGCCATTTCTTTTACGGCAGCTTCAATCTGAGCAATGGGGTTTCGCAAGCCCTTGGTAATAGAAAGGACTAAGAACGTGGTAAGGATCAGACTGACGATCGCCGATATGAATAAAAAGGTAAAGCTGTTTGTCGCTGTAGATATTCCGGATTCATAGTACCCGTCGGAGACAGCGTGGGATTGGTTTACAATATTTTGCAGAGCATCATTCAGCTCGTTACAGGCGGAGGCGTATTCACCTTTGATAATTTCTACGGCGCTGTCTTTATTGTGGAGCGTCAGATAATCAACAGCTCTTTTCCGTGGTTCTTTTGTTTTTGCGGCAGCGTCTTCTACGGACTTTAATAGTGCGGCGTCGCCTTGATAGGAATCTCTGAGCTTATTAAGGGAGGATTCCAGAGACGCAGAATTCGCTTCGATATTGTTTAATGTAGTTTCAAGCTCTGTATCATTGCCGGACTCATAGGCGCGCCATACGTCTAATTCTATCGCGTTTGTCAATGCCTGAGCTTCAAGAGATGCCTCTACCATTGGATATGGTACATGGTAGAAATTTTTTAATCCGTCGGAAACTCGTCCAAGACCTATGGAAGCAGTTAAAACTGCGAAAATGTAGAGCCCCATGACAATCCCGAAGGAAACGAGCAGTTTACTTCTAACTTTTAAATTTTTAAACACGTTCCTCATCCTCCTAAATGTATATAATATTTGCTTTTATCCAATTATATTGTATACCCAAATCAGAAAGATGTAAATAAAATATAAGTAGTAAAGTTCAGCATAATAAAACGGCATGACTTTTTGCCATGCCGTTTTTTGCGCTGTTTAGATTTAAAATAGTATGCGGATTAATATTTGTCGTAATTATTTGCACTTGCGTAATTACTATTACTATGTTGATAAGTATTTGTATTATAAGCTGCCGTATCATAAGAAGGCTCGTTGTAGGATGTAGTTTCCTGGGAAGAAGAGCCCTTCAGCTGAACACGCTTTACAAGGTTCTTTAACAGGCTTGACTGACCGAATAATTCTTCGCTGGCAGCCGCGCTCTCTTCAGCAGTAGCAGAGTTTGTCTGTACAACAGAAGAAATCTGATCTACGCCCTGAGTAACCTGCTGAATGCTTTCTGCCTGTACATCAGAAGCTTTTGTGATCTTAGCCATAATTTCGCTGATTTTCTGTGCATTTTCTACGACAGTAAGGAGTGATTTCTGTGTATCTGCTGCAATGTGGTTTCCTTCAGCAACTGCTTCTAAGGAATTTCCGATCAATACAGTAGTATCCTTTGCTGCCTCCGCGCTCTTAGAAGCAAGGCTTCTTACTTCATCTGCAACAACAGCGAAGCCTTTGCCCGCTTCTCCGGCTCTTGCAGCCTCTACAGCAGCGTTTAATGCAAGGATATTTGTCTGGAATGCAATGTCTTCAATCGTTTTAATAATCTTTTCGATTTCGCTGGAACTGTCGTTAATTTTTGTCATTGCGCCCATCATAGCATCCATCTTACGATTACTTTCGTCCACTTCTCCTCCGGTGGTAGTAATCAGTTCGTTAATATCACGGGTATTTTTTGCCGTTTCTTTTACCTGAACGGATAATTCATTAATGGTAGCAGCCAGTTCCTGAACAGAGCTTGCCTGCTGGGTAGCTCCCTGTGAAAGAGCCTGAGAACCGCTGGATACCTGCTCAGATCCGTTTGCAACCTGGTCAGATGCCTGCTGAAGCTGTCCGAAAGCGTCATTCAAAGATTCGATGATCTTATTGCCGGAATGCTTGATAGATGCAAATTCACCCAAGTAGTCCATGTCCATCTCCACAGTGAAATCTCCGTCTGCCAGAGAATTCATACGCTCGCAGATATGTTGAATATAGGTAGATAGTGTTTTCAGCACGAAACGAAGATTCTCAGCCAGAGATCCAAGCTCATCCTTAGACTGGTAAGTTACTTCGGACTGCATATTACCTTTCGCCATCTCTTTTACTGCGGCTTCGATTTCTTCGATCGGTTGTCTTAAACCTCTTGTGATTGCAAATACTAAAACAAGAGTGAGGATAAGACATACAATTGCCAGAGAGTATAAAAGTACGGTGCTGAATTTGGTCGTAGCCATACCGGATTCATAATACTCCTTAGAAAGAGCGTGGGAAGATTCGGTAATTTCCTGTAATGCAGCGTCGAATGCATCACATGCTTCACTGTATTCGCCACTGATAACTTTAAGTGCATTCTTGTCGTCTTGTGCGGAAATATATTCCATTGCCTTTGCACGAGGCGCGTCTGTTTTGCTGCCGGCTTCATCTACAGCGTTTAATAAAGCTGCATCCCCTCGGTAAGACTCTTTGAGTCCGTTAAGAGCCTCTGCTAATTTTTTTTCGTTTTTCTCAATGTCTTTTAGTAAAGATTGGATTTCTGTCTCATCCGTAGTCTCATATGCGCGCCATACGTCCAGCTGTATCTGTTTCGTGACTTTCTGAGCTTCCAAAGAAGATTCTACGGTTGGATAGGGAATCTTATAGAAATCCTCTAATCCATTGGAAACGCGTCCAAGATTGGTAGAAGCAACAATTACGGTTATGATGTAGAGTGCTATGACAATACCAAAAGCAACCAGTAATTTACTTCTGACTTTTAAGTTTTTTAACACTATTCTCAACCTCCTGTGCATTAATATAACATCATTCGACAATATATTACATAAAAAATGTATAAATGTAAAGACTAAAGTATAAAAATATTCAATTTACTTTCATTTAAACAGAAAGACTGAGAAATGACACGAATATCATTTCTCAGTCTTTCTCATATTCATACCGGAAGGATTAATATTTGTCGTTATTCCAAGTGTTTATACCGGAACCTGTTGCCGGAGTTGTTTTTGAAGTGAAACTCGCAGAACCTGTTGATTCCGTTGTCTCATATCGTTTTCTTGGAGCAGTTGTATTTTCTTCCGAAAGTTTGAATTTTGCAATCATATCTTTCAGCAGCTGTGCCTGTCCGGAGAGCTCCTCGCTTGCGGCGGCGCTTTCTTCCGATGTAGCGGAGCTTGTCTGTACAACGCTGGAAATCTGGTCTACGCCGATGGTTGTCTGTTTGATCGCATCGTTTTGTCGTTCGGAGTTCTTCGTAATAGAAGATGCCTTTTCGGCGATCACTCCGATGGACTTATAGATCTTTTCAAAGGACTCTGCGGTGTTATCGGCAATTCCTTTTCCGTTTTCTACAGCATCGAGCGCTTTCTGGATCAGATCGGAGGTTGTCTCGGAAGCCTCGGCTGTCTTGCCCGCAAGATTTCTTACTTCATCTGCAACAACAGCGAATCCTTTTCCTGCTTCTCCTGCTCTCGCGGCTTCTACAGCGGCGTTTAATGCAAGGATATTTGTCTGGAATGCAATGTCTTCGATACTCTTGATGATATTTCCTACCTTCTGGGAGTTGGTAGAGATCGCTTCCATTGCCTCTAACATGGATTCCATCTTAACTTCGCCTTCGTGAACTTCCTCTGTAACCTCGTTGATCATTTTGGCGGTTTCTTCGATTACTGCTGCGTTAGTATCAATCTGCGTGGAAACATCCTGTAAGGTAGCGGCAAGCTCCTGAACGCTGGATGCCTGTTCCGTTGCGCCCTGTGCCTGAGACTGTGCTCCGGTGGATACTTGGTCTGCGCTGTTTGCCACCTGATCGGCAGATTCCCTGACGGACTTAAGTGTATGTGAGATCGTATCACGAACTTCTAAAAGACCGTCTTTTACTTTTGCGAAATCATCGTCATATTCCTGGTTCAGTGTAAATACGAAATTACCCTGTCCGATCTGTTTTAAAACTTCGCTGATCTCATCAATGTATAGGATATATTTTTTTAACCGTCTGGTAATGTCGCTGATATGTTCTGCAAGCACACCGACCTCGTCGTTGGTATTAACGTCCATTTGTACATCCAGATTGCCCTCCGCCATTTTTTCAGTGACTTCGGAAAGTTTCTTGATAGATTTGATGATCTGTATCGTAATGAGAACGATAATAACTGCCAGGATCAACGTTCCTGCAATAAATAATATCTCAATTGTTTTTGTTGTGCGGTCTACAGACGCTACATATTCAGAATAAGGAAGGATACCCATAACAAGATAGGAGATGTTTTCCATCGGCTGAATGGAGCAGCAATATTCTGTACCGTTTCTTGTATAGTTCATACCCTCTGTGGCGGTATCGTTTAAGATCGCTTCTTTTGCATTATCAGAATAATCAATATCTTCGGCATTCTTCATCACCAGACTTTCGTCAGGATGATACAGGATGTTGTTGTTAGAGTCGAAAATGGTAACATATCCGGACTTTCCGATTTTGATCTCCGCCATATTTTCGATCATTGCGTCAAGCTTCACATCCAGACCGAAAATGCCTCTGACTTCATCCCCAATTGAAATCGGTGCGGCAATGGTAACGATCAGATCGCCGGTAGTTACATCTTCAAAAGCGCCTGTGACAGCGACTTTTTTCTCGTCTACGACCGGAGCGTACCATGGACGATCCGCGCCGATGAAATTCTCGTCGAATGTGCCGTTTGACTGGAGAATGATCTTCTTCTTATCATCGTAGATCCAGCTTGTGGCAATTCGGGGATCCGCTTTCTGGAGGTTCTGCAGCATGGTAAGCATTGCTGCGTTTTCCTTTCCGTTTTTCGGATTTTTTCTCCAGAAGGAAAAAGTGTCTTTGGTTTCGTCTGTAGTGACAGCAGTGTCCGCAACTCCGGTAAGCCGTTGGAAGTATGCGTTTATCTGCTGCGCCGAAGTAGACGTCTCTGCGGACAAGTTGCTGTCGGTTAGTTTCGTGATTTCAGTCCCCACTTCTTTTTTCAGAAACATCCCCACTAAGAGTAAGATACAGATTAATGGAAGAATAATCCCGACAAGTAGCTTGACCAGAATGCTGACCTTTGTTGTCTCGTTGTTTTTTGCCTTTTTTTTGTTTGTTTGCCTCATCTTTTAGTACCTGCCTTTCAATGACATACATTTTTTGTTCTAGTATTTATCGTTATTCCGGGAATAGCTGTTCGGAATCACTTTTGGAGTTTGCGTTGGTGTGACTGTGGTTTCTGCCGCTTCATAACGTTTTCTCTGTGTTGTCATATCGTCATCTGGAAGGCGGAATCTGGAAACCATATCTTTGAGCATCTGTGCCTGTCCGGACAGCTCTTCGCTGGCAGCGGCGCTTTCCTCGGAAGTAGCGGAACTGGTCTGTACCACGCTGGAAATCTGGTCTACGCCGATGGTTGTCTGCTTGATCGCGTCGTTTTGTCGTTCGGAGTTCTTTGTAATAGAAGATGCTTTGTCGGCAATTACTTCGATAGTTTTATAAATTTTTTCAAAAGATGCGGCTGTATTATCAGCGACTTCTTTTCCGTTTTCTACAGCGTCGATGGCTTTCTGGATCAAGTCTGCGGTCGTCTTGGAAGCCTCGGCGGATTTTCCTGCAAGGTTTCGTACCTCGTCTGCTACGACTGCAAATCCTTTTCCTGCCTCACCGGCTCTTGCAGCCTCCACAGCGGCGTTTAATGCAAGGATGTTTGTCTGGAAGGCGATGTCTTCAATATTCTTGATGATATTTCCAACCTTCTGAGAGTTGGTAGAGATGGCTTCCATAGCTTCCAGCATGGTTTCCATCTTAACTTCACCTTCGCGGACTTCCTCGGTAACTTCGCTGATCATATCGGCAGTTTCTTCGATGACCGTAGTGTTGCTGTCAATCTGGGTAGAAACGTCCTGCAAGGTAGCGGCAAGCTCCTGAACGCTGGATGCCTGTTCCGTTGCGCCCTGTGCCTGAGACTGTGCTCCGATGGAAACCTGGTCGGCCCCGCTTGCTACCTGATCGGCAGAGATGATGACCGATTTCAGTGTCTCTGAGATGGTATCACGAACTTCCAGAAGAGCGTCTTTTATTTTTGCAAATTCTCCCGCATAGTCATGCTCCAGTGTAAATACGAAATTGCCTTCTCCGATCTGCTTTAAGGCAGCTGTGATCTCTTCTATGTAGAGGATATAAGTTTTCAATCTGTCTGTAATGGTGTCAATATCCACTGCCAGTTCGCCAACCTCGTCTCTGGTACGGATACCGGTCTGCACGTCCAGTTCGCCCGCTGCAATTCTTCCGGCTACCTTGGAAAGTCTTTTTATGGATTTTACAAGCTGTGTTGCCAGTATTACGATAGCGATCACCAGGATGATGATTCCGGAACCAAAGAGTGTAATGGTAAGTTTTCTTATATTAAGTACGTCCTGTTGATATTCCGAGTCAGGAAGGATACCCATGACAAGATAGGAAGTTGCCTCCATCGGTTCAATAGAGCAGGCGTACTTCACGCTGTCTCTTGTATAGGTCATGCCTTTTTTCCGAGTATCATTCATGATCGCGTCTTTTGTGTTGGCAGAATAATCAATCTCTTCGGCATTTTTCATGATTAAGCTGTCGTCGGGGTGATAAAGGACATTTTTATTAGCATCGAATAAGGTGATATAACCGCTTTTTCCGATCTTCACATTAGACATGTCTTCAATGATTTGGGTAAGCTGAATATCCAGACCGAAAACGCCGTCAATACCGTCCCCAAAAGAGACAGGGGTTGCAACGGTGACAATCAGTTCGCCGGTGGATATATCTTCGTAAGCTCCGGTAACGGCTGTCCCTTTTGCGTTCATAACCGGTTCGTACCAAGGACGCTCCGAGCCCTTAAAATTCTTTTTATAAGTACCGTCCGATTGTAGGAATAGACCTGAGTTTTCGTCGTAAATCCAACTGAAAATAATTCCTTCGTTTGACGTCTGGATATTTTGCAGCATTTTCAACATGGTGCTGCGGACTTTGGCATCCTTTTGAGCCTTTTCCCATGCCGTCATGTTATCTTTGGTTTCTTTCATGGAAGCTGTATTCTCTGCAATTCCCATAAAGCGTTGAAAGTATGCGTCAACCTGCCTTGAGGCAGAAACCGTTTCAGCTGTTAAGTTGTTATTGTTTAATCGGGTAACGATGTCTGCTGTGCTTCTATTTAAGAAAAATTCCATTAAAATTAGAATACAGATTAGTGGAACGAGAATTCCCGCAAGAAGTTTGACAAAAATGCTGATTTTTCCTTTCGAACTTGTTTTTTTAGATTCCTTCTTTTTTTTCATATTTGGTACCTACCTTTCTCCTAGGATGGTAATCTAGGATACCATTATAGCAAAAAAATCTGACAAAAGAAAGACAAAGTGTGACAATTTTTTTCATAAAAATAAAAAAGCCCCCCAAAATAAGGGGGGGGGGGGCAAAAAGTATTCTGAAAATTATAAAATAATGAAAAGAAGGGATTGTTTGATAAAAAATACTGTCGAAAAACAAAAAACTTCTTTCCCTTTTTGTCAACATGTGTCATAATCCCATCTTTGACAGTTGTTTAGTCAAATAAGTGCCGCAACCCTTGTAAAT
>CAUWLL010000062.1:0-9091 GCA_963559605.1 uncultured Lachnospiraceae bacterium | reverse complement strand
TACCGTGACCGGACTTACACCGGCAAGTGTAGTCCAGCTTTGCTGGACACACGCAGAAAAAAAGCAGGAGAACTTTTTCAGATTTCCTGCTCGGTTTACCGCTGTATGGGCGTCGGGTATTTGGTTGTAAAAGTTCGGTGCAAGTTAACCTGATATATAGGTAAAAGCGTCAAACTGGAAGTTATCAAACTACGTGTTAATGTGTTATATTTAATACTCTACCTTTTGAAAACTTGGCACAAACACAGCCTCTGGAATATCACTCAATTTATGCTTTTTAAGTACGGTTCTATTCACAAAAATATCTTTTGGCTTACGTTTAATCATTTCTTTGATATACTTTGTACATTCTATTTTCCCACCCAAATATTTATAATCGTCAGAAATACCACATATATTAATAGATTTAAATTGGCTGTCTAAAGTAACCATTCCTTTCTCTTCAACAAGAATATCACTCAATAATTTATTAGATTTTTTTAATAAGCAACAATTACTTTTTAAAATAGCATCTATCCCAGCATCTAACACACCTTTATATTCGATTCCACTTTTTCCTAAAATCGTTACCTCTCTTGGTTTTTGCTTTATCAATCCATTTTGTATTCTAGGGCAGTCATATGCTATTATTCTCAATTCATTTTCTATATCTGTAAACTTTTCATCCTGTTCTCTACATAAAAGAGGAAATGATAATGTATTGTAAATTTGAAGAGACAACATCATATCCCTTTTATCTACAAATAAATTTTCTAACGAACACATGCATGCTGCATAGAAACTATTAGTCCCATCTTGACTAAGTTGTCGAATACTGTCTACATATGACATTCTAGTGCCAAAAAACTCGTTACCTATCGCTGCCCTGGTAAGCCTATCAATTTTAACATTTAATGCAATAAATTGATAATCATCATCAAATTTATCTAGCCATTCTAAAGAATGCTCATTTAAAATATGAAAATATGTTAGGTAAATATGTGGAATATAGTAATCAACTAATATAGAATGTAATAATTGGGGATCATGGAGATTTCCCACGTCATCATTTGTAAAATATGTCAATGCTTTAACCAAATTCTTTTCATAATAATCCGAGTATTCATAACCAGTTACTGGTGGTTGCAGTAACGCAGACAAAATATCTCTACAATCAACAATTCCTTTTTCTATTTTTCGAGCATAAGACTCACCTTTTATTCCGCGAATAAGAATCATTAAAATATCATCCTTCCTTTATTCAATTATTTCTATAAATTCATTTTTTTCGCAGACTTCATTATACTATATTGCCAAACCAAAAGAGAGCATATCCTATAAAACTTGTCGGCTGGGAACTGCTTACAAAGCAAGGTATCTCCAGATGTCAAGCCCACAAAAGAGTAGCTGGCATCAGCTAGCGTAGGGGTGCAAAACGTCCGGTTGACGTTTATCCTGCCTGTGAAAAATGAGTTTCAACAACAGCAAAAGTATTTCTTCTTATTATCAGAACTAATTCCAATATGATTGAAGGATTTCCGGCAAATCCCTTTTAGTAATGTCCAATCTTGATAAATTAACTGGTTGTCGTTTGAGTAAACTATATAGCTCCATAGCTTCCATTAAATTATTCTTGACATTACGAAGCAGAACTCCCCCTATACCCATTACATAAAATCTGTTATGAGAAATTCCTACTTCTAATATAATAAATAAAAAATAATGCTCTTATTGAACTGTCATTCGTTAAATTATAAAATCTTTGACACACCGTTCCGATTGTATCAGTATAATTAAATCCCCACATCTGACTTGTATAATAATCCATCAATCGTCTAACAAGATTTTGCAATAATTCTAATTGTTTATATTCTAATTGTTTATAGTCATCATCAGAAAGTGCAAAGAAAAACTTCTCAATTGAATCTTCTTGCGCATGAGACATAAGTTTTAAAGCAAGATTTTCAATGTCACTAAAATCCATCATTCCCATTTCTAAGAGGGAAATACTACTACTAATATCATCATTTGCTGTAATTTTAAGTATACTTTGGTAAACATTATCCACCATGCTTTTTAATTCTCTTGAACTAGTAAATCGTCTATTTGCATGAGGATTTGTACATTTATCAACTATATACCCGATTTCATCATTAGGAATCGGATATTGCAGAAAATTAGTAACTATATCTTCAAGTATTTTTCCAAAAGCAAAAATATCCGTTTTATCATCTACATTTTCTGAATTTTGAGCTTGTTCCGGTGATATATATCTTTGAGTCCCAAACACATCACCATACTGTGTCAGACGAAGAGAATCAGAATCTATCTGCCTACTAAATCCCAGATCACTAATAGCTATGTCTGTATCTGAATTATATAATATGTTTTGTGGCTTCAAATCCCTATGTAATACTCCTTGTTCATGCAAATAAATAAGACCATTTAATATTTCTGTTATGACATTATACTGTCTGTCAAAATTATTGTACAACATAGGAATAATTTGTACGATACTACATTGATATTTGGGCATGATGTAATATTTTTTCTCCCCTATAGTATCATATGTAATTATTCTGATTACATTAGGATGATTTAAACGACTTGTCAAGCGTACTTCTTTTTGAAAACGTAAAACTGCATTTTCATCATCTGTTTTTAACATTTTAATTGCATATCTGTCTCCAAGCTCTGAATGGCAATCATAGACGTCACCAAATCCTCCCGGTTCTCCTATTTTATGGTCAATAAAATATCTCATAATACTATAAACTCCTATCTTTTGTAATAATATTATTATACGTCAAAGCGGAGGCGAAGAAAACTTGTTTTCCTCATATTTCCGGTTATAAATATATCACCAATAATCCTACCATCATCCCGATTATTGTAAAGAATGTAGGCAATTTACCTTTATACATCTGTACTGCCTGTGGTAGTATCTCACCAAACACCACATATAGCATTGCCCCACTGGCAAATGCCAGACTCAACGCCAGTCCCATTGCTCCAATACCGCCCAGCTCATACCCCAATACTGCACCGATAATCGTCGGTACTCCGCTGGCTGCGGTAATTAGCACCGCTTTTATTCTGCTCATACCACCGCTGATCAGCGGTGCAGCTATGGACATTCCCTCAGGAATATTATGCATACTGATAAGTATCGCAAGCATAATTGCACTGCTTCCCAGCACTCCGTTATCACTCGCATAAGAAGCCCCAAGCGTCATTCCTACCGGAACGTTATGGACAGCAACGGCGCTTGCCATGACAATTCCGGCAACAAATAAAGAGGTCTGTCCTTTTGACTGCTCTGAACTTTCCTTCCCATCAATAAGATAATCCAGAAGATAAGCAACCGCACACCCTCCTAAAATCGCTCCGATAATAATAAAAATTCCCACTTTTGTCTCTACGGCATCTCTTATCAGATCAAAACAGACTACACTCAACATTACGCCGCCTGCAAAACTCAAAAGTAAGCTCATAGCTTTCTTTGAATCTTTACGAATCAATACTCCCAAAACGCCACCCAATCCGGTACCAAAAACACCTGCAAGTATTGTTATAATAACCAAAGTTCCTAAAATACTCATTTACGTCTCTCCTTCTAATGAATACCTTTAATCTTACACGTATCCTTAAAAATATTCAATAAAAAACATTCTTTATTTTTCCACAAAAAAATAGCAGAGCTAAGCTCTACTATTTTTAATCCACAGGGGATGAGGGAATCGAACCCCCGCCAAAGGTTTTGGAGACCCCTATCATACCACTTGACCAATCCCCTATATGTAATTTGCATACTAGATATTTATACCATATGAATAGGGATTTGTCAATTGTTTTATATCAAATTACTTACCCAAATTAATTTACTCACCTGTTTTTCAGATTTTCTTAAACACATTAATTAAGATTTTCCCAAGTGCCAATACCAGCACCGCTGCTGCAATTGCTTCCGGAATGCCGGATGCCGTAATCGTCCCCATAATAAGCCCCCACACTGCTGTCACTCCGACATTTTTTACTTCGGCATATTGTCGTGCAAATAATAAATAAATGCTTCCCATTACCGCCACGGTATTTACCATACTTCCGATAAATCCCACGATCGGCAATGCGACGATCTGATTCAGCCGGACTTTCTCCAACAATATCCAAAGCCATCCGGCGGCAACCCCGATAAGTATTCTACAGCCTACCGATACCCAGACTGCCTTAACGGCTCCCGGAATACCTGTAGTACTCATAAATGGCGAAAATGCAAAGGATAAAAGAGTCGGCGCCATGGTATTGCTGATAAGGGAACAGATCCCAAATACCGCTCCTAACACTCCTCCTGCTTTCGGTCCTAATAAAATCGCTCCGATGATGACCGGAATATGTACAGTTGTCGCCTTGATCACCGGAAGCTGAATCATACCGAGAGGCGTATTTGCCAGCACAATAATAATCGCCGCCATAAGTGCAACACTGACCATCCATTTTGTGTCATGTTTCTTTGTTTTCATTATTCAATTCCTCCTTGTTATCATTCCTAATCTCTTTCCACCAACAGCTTTCCAATCTGTTTTCGAAAGATTTCAGATACAATACAATTACCAGAGGTATTATACCATCTCATTTCCCCTGCGACAAGTACGAGTTTTCACATTGTATGGTTTCTTCCTTACAGGTCTTGCAAGGCTTTGAGAAACAAGCTATAGTTATGTTATTAAATTTAAGAAAGGACGTACCCGTATGTTAAAAGGAAAAACCATTCTTCTCGGTGTAACCGGGGGGATCGCCGCATATAAAAGCGCTTCTCTTGCAAGTCTTCTTGTGAAATCCGGCGCCAATGTCCATGTTCTCATGACAGAACATGCCCAAAATTTTATTAACCCTATTACCTTTGAAACATTAACAGGAAATAAATGTCTCACCGACACCTTTGACCGGAATTTTGAATTTCAGGTAGAACATGTCTCCCTTGCAAAACAGGCAGATGCCTTTATCATTGCTCCGGCTACCGCCAATGTGATTGCCAAGCTGGCGCACGGTCTTGCGGATGATATGCTGACCACAACATTTCTGGCATGCAGATGCCCGAAACTCATTGCGCCTGCCATGAATACCGCCATGTATGAAAATGCCATTACTCAGGACAATCTGAAAACTCTGGAAAAATACGGCATGGAAGTTATCACCCCCGCAAGCGGACGTCTTGCCTGCGGAGACACCGGAGCTGGAAAAATGCCGGAGCCGGACGTTTTACTTCAATATATTTACAAATACTGTGCATGTGACAAAGATATGAAAGGCATGAAGGTATTAATTACCGCAGGACCTACACAAGAAGCCATAGATCCCGTGAGATACATCACCAACCATTCTTCCGGAAAAATGGGATACAGCATTGCAAAAGCCTGTATGCTAAGAGGTGCAGACGTAACTTTAGTGACCGGAAAAACTGCTCTTACACCACCCATGTTTGTAGACGTTGTTTCTGTAACTTCTGCGAAAGATATGTTCGAAGCCGTTACCAACCGAAGCGCAGATACGGATA
This sequence comes from uncultured Lachnospiraceae bacterium, assembly GCA_963559605.1. Taxonomy (GTDB): domain Bacteria; phylum Bacillota; class Clostridia; order Lachnospirales; family Lachnospiraceae; genus Dorea_D. The sequence continues at coordinate 3,558 of CAUWLL010000062.1, read as the reverse complement.
TTATCATTAAAGCTGCCGCAGTCGCAGACTACCGCCCGGCAGATGTTTCCGATGAGAAAATGAAAAAATCTGACGATAACCTGTCCATTTCCCTTGAGCGCACCGATGACATTTTAAAATACCTCGGCGAACACAAAAAAGAGGGACAATTTCTTTGTGGTTTCTCCATGGAAACCCAGAATATGCTGGAAAACTCCAAAAAGAAGTTAGAGAAAAAGAATCTGGATATGATTGTGGCAAACAATCTGAAAATCACCGGAGCCGGATTTGAAACCGATACTAACATTGTTACGATCATCACCCCTGAGAATGTGGATGAGCTTGAGATTATGAGTAAAGAAGACGTAGCATTTTGTCTGATAGACCGAATTTTACTTAAAGTCCAGAAATGACAGCAGTTCACAAAAAAAAGTCACCCTCTGCGGATATATAGAAAACAATACACATAAAAAAATCAGTTTACAATACACTAATGATAATAACTTCAACGTAAACTAAAACTATGAGAAAGCTAATCTTGGTCAAGATACCGGATACCGAGATTAGCTTTTATATGTTTTTGAATAAATATAACTTGCACATTTCAAAATATCCATAAAATCGAGCAACTACAATAATTTTTTTGCATATTTTTGCAAGAATCCATTGACGAAACGTCAAAATGTGTTAAAATAAAAACATTAAGAAAAAACGAATGGAGGATGCTGTTGTGACACCATATGAAGAACTGACAAAAGCAGAATTATTAGAACTCAAATCCAAACTGGATCAACAATTTGCAGACGTAAAAGCCAAAGGATTAAAATTAGATATGTCCCGTGGCAAACCGTCTACAGAACAGCTAAACCTTTCCATGGAAATGATGGATGTATTAAAAAGCGATTCAAATCTCGTGTGTGAGGAGGGCGTTGACTGTAGAAATTATGGTGTCCTGGATGGAATCAAAGAAGCAAAGCAGCTTCTTGCAGATATGATGGAGGTACCTAAAGATAATATTGTAATCTTTGGAAATTCCAGCTTAAATATTATGTACGATACCATTGCCCGCTCCATGACACATGGCGTAATGGGCAGTACGCCGTGGTGTAAATTAGATAAAGTAAAATTCTTATGTCCTGTACCCGGATATGACAGACACTTTGCTATCACCGAATATTTCGGTATCGAGATGATAAATATTCCCATGACTCCTACCGGACCGGACATGGATTTAGTAGAAGAATATGTAAATAACGACCCTGCCATAAAAGGAATCTGGTGTGTGCCAAAATACTCCAATCCACAGGGCATTACCTATTCTGATATAACGGTTCACCGGCTTGCGGCTCTGAATCCGGCTGCCGAGGATTTCCGTATTTTCTGGGATAATGCATATGGTATCCATCATTTGTATGATGATAAGCAGGATTACTTAATTGAAATTTTAATGGAATGCAAAAAAGAAGGGAATCCAGACATGGTTTACAAATTCTCTTCCACCTCCAAGATCAGCTTCCCCGGTTCCGGTATTGGAGCAATTGCGGCATCTGACGCAAACCTGGCAGACATTAGAAAGCAGATGAAAATCCAGACTATCGGGCATGATAAATTAAATCAGTTACGCCATGCAAGATATTTTAAAGATATTCACGGAATGGTAAAACATATGAAGAGACATGCCGATGTTTTACGTCCAAAATTTGACATCGTTCTTGATACATTAGAAAAAGAGCTGGGCGGACTTGGTATCGGAAATTGGATGACACCGCGCGGCGGTTATTTCATTTCCTTTGATTCTATGGACGGATGTGCCAAAGCGATTGTTGCAAAAGCCAAAGAGGCAGGACTTATTATGACCGAGGCAGGCGCAACTTTCCCTTACGGCAAGGATCCCCATGACAGCAATATCCGTATCGCACCTTCTTATCCTACTGTAGAAGAACTAAAGACAGCCGTCGAAATTTTCACATTAAGCGCTAAACTTGTAAGTATCGAAAAACTCTTATCCGCAAAACCGGAGATTGACTAAAGAAAGAATAAAGTGTGCAAGCAAAAAGCCTGCACACTTTATTTTCTTTCTCTCACCTATTTTTATCCAAAATAGACGAAACCTCTATCCGGCATAATAATATTTTTTTCGTTTCACCCAAAAAAACCAAATCGATACGAATATCGTCAAAGCCTCCGCAATCGGTACCGACAGCCACACACCGTTTTCACCTATCATGCGCGGAAGAAGCACAATACATCCTACTAATAATCCGAACGTCCTTAAAAATGAAATGATCGCCGATACTTTCCCGTCAGAAAATGCCGTAAATACACCGGAAGCAAAAATATTCATTCCGGCAAATAAATAATTAAAAGAAAAGAGGAAAAATCCACCTGCCGCAATTGCAAACGTTTCGCTGCTCTTCGGTGTAAATATGGAAACAATCAGCTCCGAGCCTCCAAGCGCCATCAGCGTTATGATTACAGATGATACAATGATAAACAGCATGCATATTTTATAAATCCGTTTCAAAAGTATCTTATTTCGTCTGCCATAGTTAAAGCTAAACACCGGAGCAACCCCCATTGAAAATCCCATATACAAAGCATTAAATAAAAACTGTCCGTAAAGAACAATTGTAATGGCAGCCACTCCGTTCTCTCCCATCAGATCTAACATAATAATATTAAAAAGATATGTCACAATCGCATTGGAGAAGTTTGTTACCATCTCTGAAGAACCGTTAAAACAACTTTCTTTCAGCACTTTTTCGTCCAAGACAGGTTTTACAAACCTTAAATCGCCTTTTACCCAAAAGAAGTATAATACACCTATAACTGCCGGTATCATCTGTCCCAATCCGGTTGCTATAGCGGCGCCTGCAATTCCCATATGAAGCGGTCCCATCAAAATATAATCAAATACAACGTTCACTACACCTCCGAGAATGGTTGCTGTAAGACCGATATGCGGTTTCCCGGCCGTCACGAAAAACATTTGGAAAAACATTTGCAGCATACATGCAGGAGCAAAATATAACAATATGCTTAGGTATATCTCGCAATATTCCTGAATTAAAGGTGTAGAGCCAAGCAATTTTACTAACGGAGTTATAGAAATATTTCCAACGACCAATGCTGCAGCGCCGAACAGAACGCTCACCAATGCTATCATAGAAAAATCTTTTCGCGCTTCCTCTCTCTTTTTCTCGCCAAGCTTTCTTGCGATAACTGCACTGCCGCCACTGGCAAGCATAATTCCCACCGCGATCAATATATTAATGACTGGATAAACGATATTAGTTGCTGACAGAGCTTTGCTACCTACCAATCTGGATATAAAAATTCCGTCAATGATCGTATACAATGACATAAATACCATCATAACCATAGATGGCAATGCAAATCTTAATAAAGAAAATAATTTGAAATCTTTGCTGATAGAATTACTCATGATGTTCCTCCTTGATTTCCTCCTGCTTCTATATTTACAAAAAAAGAACCAACATTACGTTGATTCTTTTTGTATGTATCTTCAAAACTGCATATAAGAAATCTTTCATCCTTTACCTATCACCTTGCTTGGTC
>CAUWLL010000061.1:0-9167 GCA_963559605.1 uncultured Lachnospiraceae bacterium | reverse complement strand
TTGTATTTACAAGGGTTGCGGCACTTATTTGACTAAACAACTGTCAAAGATGGGAGTATAACATTTTTTCGTATACATCAACGGGCAATTTGTGTTATAATCTTTTGCAGAGATTATTTTTCAGAAAAGGGGATTATTCGAATGAAAGCATATGAAAGACTTTTAAAGTATGTCGTTGTACGTACACCAAGCGATGAGAACAGCGATACTGTTCCATCTTCTCAGTGCCAGTTTGACCTTGCACGTATCTTAGAGCAGGAGATGAAAGACCTCGGGTTCACCGATGTATATCTGGATGACCAGTGTTACCTGTACGGGAAACTCCCGGCAACCGCAGGGCTGGAGGACAAGCCTGCCATCGGGTTTATCGCACATATGGATACCGTGGCTGATTTCTGCGACCATGACATTACTCCGGTCATTACAGAAAACTATAACGGCGAAGACCTGACTCTTGGAAACAGCGGACTGATTTTAAGTACCGAGACATTTCCGCACCTGAAAGACTTAAAAGGACGCACACTTATCACAACCGACGGAACAACTGTCCTTGGTGCAGATGATAAAGCCGGAATCGCAGAGATCCTTACCATGATCGAGATCCTTCAAGAGGAGAAAATCCCACACGGACCACTCTGCGTGGCATTTACCCCGGACGAGGAGATCGGTACCGGCGCTTCTCACTTTGATGTAGAGCGGTTCGGCGCAGATTACGGCTATACATTAGACGGCGATACAGAAGGCGAGATCCAATATGAAAACTTTAACGCATGCAAGGCATGTTTTGACATCTCCGGCGTCAGCGTACATCCCGGCTCTTCCAAAGACACGATGATCAACGCGAACCTTGTGGCTATGGAAATCAATTCCATGCTTCCGGGTATGGAGACACCTCGCGGAACAGAGGGTTACGAGGGATTCTATCATCTGGTGACCATGTCCGGCGAATGCGGAAAAGCACAGCTCAACTACATTGTAAGAGATCACGATAAAAACTTCTTCGAGGCAAGAAAGAACACGCTGCGTTTGATCGAGAAAAATCTGAACGAAAAATGGGGCGAGGGAACGGTCACTCTCACACTGACAGAGCAATACAAAAATATGGCAGAAATCATTGCCGGATGTATGCACCTCATTGATAACGCGAAAAAAGCATGTGAAAATGCAGGCGTAACTCCTCTTGTAATGCCAATCCGCGGCGGTACAGACGGATGTCAGTTAAGCTTCAAAGGACTTCCGTGTCCGAACCTCGGAACAGGCGGACATGCTTACCACGGACCATACGAGCACATTACCATTGAGGGTATGGACAAGGCTGTGGATATGGTTCTGGAACTGGTAAAACTCTACGCGAAATAAGGTGATACACATGAATAAAATAATCGGAAGGTTGTTACTGCTTCTCGTTGCTCTGAGCATTGCAGGTACATTAGGCTACTATTTTCTTTCCCGAGACTTGGGCATTACCGAGATCGTCTTACTGGGAACCGCATTCATGCTCCTTGGTGAGGTGACTTATCATATAGACAAGAAGCTGTTTCAAAACAAGAAGTAATCACAACCATTTTAAAATTTTAATGGCGGAAATCCTTGGATTTCCGCCATTTCTACCCTTGTCAACTAATGGTTGCTTGCTTTTTTCTTCCAGATTGTGTAAATTTTGCCTATATGACAAACACCAATTAGGAGGAAGAAAGAAATGAAAAAATTTACTAAGACACTTATTGCGTTTTCCCTTTGTATCGCACTCTGGGGTTCACAGATTTGTATTGCTGCCGCTCAGGAAACACCTGCCGCCGATACAGAAACTTCATCTGAAACGGAGGAAACCGTTGACACCGAAGTAGTATATGATTTGGAGGAGGGCGGAACACAGATTTTCCATCTCACAGAAGAAGACGGAACCATCTCTGAGATAGTCATCGAACCTGTACCATCGGTGTTCAGAATCAACAATGGGGCTTACAAAATCTCAAAAACTGTTAAAAATCGTTGATCTGCTTCATTCTATGTAAGCATAAGCTCCAACAAAATTACAAAAGCATACAACAAATCCTGCAAAGCCTTGACCGGCAAAATCACGGCTTCTTCACTTGTAAGAAACAGTAGCGCAAAAGCTACTTTGGGATTTACATACAAACAATCGTATTCATCTAACAACATATCTATTATTGTCACTATAAAAAGCGGTAAATTAAATGTCGTTAGAATCTAAAAATATGCCATCTCATTCAGTGAGATGGCATATTTTTTAATCAACTTTCTCAATACATGTCACTTCTTCTGCCGGTCCATAAATAATATATAACTTGTAAAGATTTACAAAAACGCACACGATACCTATAATAATTATTAGCTTATAAAACTTCCTCTTTTTTATAAGCCATGCCAAAACAGTAATTGATACTACCATTCCTACAATAGGCGCAACCAAAGATACCACTAAAATCACGATCAAACTTAAATATTCCCAATTAAACCGTTCTTTTTGCGGAGAATCTTCCTTACCTTCTCCTTGTCCCGTTTCTTCTTTCTTCTGCCCCAACAGTTCATCTACAGATACTCCGTAGAGTTCTCCCAAAAGCATTAGTTTATTGCCATCCGGGGAAGAACTTCCTGTTTCCCACCTAGATACTGCCTGACGGGAAACGTTTAGTTTTTCCGCTATATCTATTTGAGTATATTCTTTTTGCAGCCGCAGTTCCTTTAATTTTTTTCCCACTTCTACTTGATCATACATTGCCGCCATCTTTCCTTTTCATAAACCTTGTTACATTCTCAACTTCTTTTGACTACTTAACCACGATACTCCCCGTTTTCAAATATCCGCATAACTTCATGGTAAAAAGTAGTAACAGATATATTCATTATATATATTCCAAAAATTAGCTGCTATACTCGCAATAATTATAATAATCATAACTTTGGAAACCTGTTTTTTTATAATAATCCAAGTCAACGTACAAAGTGATACTAGCATCCCTAAAATACTGTTATAACCGCTCAAAATCATTATTACTATTAAACAAGCATCTTTCGGATGGAGTTTATCCTTCTGTGGTATTTCTTCATCTTCTGTATTAACAGGCACTTCGTTTCCGAGAATTTCATCTACAGATACTTCATAAATTTCTCCCAACAGTGTCAAGTTATCAATATCCGGTGATGATTTCCCCGTTTCCCATCTGGATACTGCCTGACGGGAAACATTTAATCTATTCGCAATTTCTTTCTGTGTATACCCTTTTTGCGTCCGCAAAACTTTTAATCTTGTAGACGTATCTGTTGTATCACCCATTTCCTATCACCTTTCACTCTCATGACTTGACTACCACATGGCTTAAAACTATAAAAACCTTTGTCAACCAGTAGTTGCTTTTTGTCCGCATGCCTTAATTGACAAGGTACAGACACTGATCGCTTACCCTTTGCTTTGCTCTTTGATTTGATTATATCACATTACTTAAAATTATAAAAGTCCTTTGTCAACCAGTGGTTGCTTTTTGTACGCACTCTTTAATTAACAAGATGCAACTACTGGTTGCTTACATTTTACTTTGTTTTCTGATATGTTGAATCCAACACTTATTCCACGATCTGTCAGAAAGGAGTGAGCGAAAAGTGAAACAAATATAATACATTTTATTACATTAACCAACAATGCACAAAAAAAGAACAAAAAAAGAAAAAGGAAAAGGAAAAGGAGTTAAAAACAATGCAACATATGAAAATAAGGAAAAAAATTGTAAGTACAATATGTTTAACACTATTCGGAGGATTACTTTATACGAATTCATCTTATGCAGCAAACGATATAAAATCCACCCCCTCAGAAACTGAGCCTTCAATCAACATAGAAAAAAATATTCAGAATGACATAAGCACTAAAGATTTAAAAAACATTACAGAAATAACCGCTTCAAAAGAGAAGGATGAAGTTCACATTGTTTCAAGCACTACATTAACAGAAAAAGATTTAGCAGAGTCAGACGAAAATGCTTTATTTGTTTATGACAACGGAAAATTAGCTGGTGTTGAAGTTAATTCTCAAATTGTTGATAAAGTTTCGCCTGAAATGGTAAGTGATATTATAGATGCAGAAACTGTAAACGATGGAGACTATGTAACTATTACAAATTGTATCGAACCAGAAGATGGCGTTATAGATGATGAAATCAATGGAGATAATCCAGAAACAATCGCAATGTCTCCCAGAGGCTATGGATATTATTTACGTAATGGAAAAGCGAAAAAATATGGCAAAGAATATACAGATAAAACAAAATTTATTACTTCTGTTGCAAAGGGCGCAAGCAGAACGATTTCAAAAGCTGTTACTCTAACTTGTAACCGCGAGTTAAGTGGAGAATATTATTCGACTTCTATAACAAATGGCTTTATTGCTTCCATAAGTTTTAAAAGTGTAACCAAATATGGTTCATCAGACATGGCTGCCGGAAAAAATTGCAGAAAATATTACGTCAAATCATGTAAACAAAACTATAAAAGACCACAAAGTAAAGTAAACGCAAAAACTCTCGCTGTAATAAGTACTAAGACAGCAATCATTAAGAAACCTGTAAAATTTATAGAATATTCCGTAGACGTAAAAATATCATAAATGCAAACAAGGAGGTATCGAAATGAAATGCCAAAAGATAGCTAAAACAATTATGATAATTTCATCTATAGCGTTATGCATTATAAGTATTCTACTACTAAACTTAATTATATCTTCAAAGCGCATTGATAATTCAAACACCGACCATGTTATTACATCCAAAAATTATCGTGGCGCCGAAATCACATCACAAGCCAGAGGCAACGTCACAGAATCAGAAGTGGATAGTATAATTAAAGACCATGGAGCAGACGGATTAAAGATTATAAACGCAACAACAGGGGCATCTAATCAAAAAGCCAAGTACAGTATCTTAGTAATTTGCTGGTGTGTTGTGTTGCTTGTGACAGTTCAATGTTATCGTATATTAAAAACCACTACACTCAAGGAGGAATCACTATGAAAGAAGAAAAAGAGAAGATTTTCCCTATAATCCCGGTAAATAAATTCACCTATCCCATTACTATGCTGGTATTCCAAATCATGATTATCTTTGTACTGCCTTTTCTTCGTGATATAAGCGCAGAGGCAAAATTAGAGTTTATATCTATTATCACATGCGGGCTATTGGGTGTAACAATGCTTCGACTTGTCACAAATTGGAAAGAAACGAAACAAGAAGCGGAACATGAAACACTGTAAATGAGATATGACAGATCTTTTGAAGAGGTTGCGGAAAACCCCCGCGACCTCTTTTCTACTACATGCCGCAGTATAGAACTGTTTTTTCGATGATTTACCATGTCAACTGTTGGTTGCTCTTTAGATTCTCGCATTTATTTACATGATGCAACTAATGGTTGCTTACATTTTCCTTCACATTCTGGTATATTGAACCTAACATTTAACAAATATTTACCTGAAAGGAGTTGAAAAACAAATTTCATAGTACATAGAACCTAATTATACTCTTTACAAAACATGCATTAAGAGTTATAATAACACCAACTCAAATATTTTATAAAGGAGACAGCAATATGAGACACCCTAAATCAACGAAAACAATTATGATAATTTCATCTCTAGCGTTGTGCATTATAAGTATTCTACTACTAAACTTAATTATATCTTCAAACCGCATTGATGATTCAAACACCGACCATGTTATTACATCCCAAAATTATCGTGGCGCCGAAATCACATCACAAGCCAAAGGCAAGGTCACAGAGTCAGAAGTGGATAGTATGATTGAAGAGCATGGCTCAGACGGATTAAAGATTATAAACGCAACAACAGGGACATCTAGTCAAAAAGCCAAATACAGTATCTTAGTAATTTGCTGGTGTGCTGTGTTGCTTGTGACAGTTCAATGTTATCGTATATTAAAAACTACCACACCCAAGGAGGCATCACTATGAAAAAAGAAAAAGAGAAAATTTTCCCTATAATCCCGAAACATTATAAATATAAACTACAAGGAGAAAATCATGGATAAAACTTGGACTGGAGCAGTATTGAAAGAAAACGGTAAAAAACTATTTAAGAAAAACTATTGGGTATGTGTAGGAGTCTCTCTTATTATCGTACTATTAAGCGGAACCTGGTTGATCAGCGGATTAACTAATGTTGATTCCGGTATTTCTATCGTCAAAGATATTCAGGAAATCCGGGAACTAAACAGCAATTACAATAACGAAGATTACGACGACTCAGAAGATGTGTCCGAGGAATCCTTTCTCCCCTCCATGTCTTCCTCTGTTCTGACTGTAATTACATTCATTGGTTTCTTCTTAAAAATATTTATATTTAATGTAATTGAGGTGGGCGGCAAGATATTTTTTATTCAGAACAGAAGCCACACTCCGACCGTAGGTGTAGTATTTGACGGTTTTAAAAATGGACGTTATATGAATATAGTAGAAACTATGTTTCAGAGGGATTTGAAAGTCATCTTATGGTCGCTTCTTCTTATCTTCCCGGGCGTAGTAAAATACTATGAATATTTGATGGTACCATATATCCTCGCAGAAAATCCTATGATGAAATCTGAGGACGTCCTTTCCCTCAGTCGTCAAATGATGAACAGTGAAATCGGAGATGCATTTATTCTGTCTGTATCGTTTATCGGCTGGGAATTTTTAAGTATACTTACTTGCGGACTTGCAGGCATTTTCTATGTGAATCCGTATTACTTGGCTACATTTACAGAGCTTTACGCTTTTAACAAAGAAAAAGCATTTGACAACGGTTATATCGCGCAGGAATAAAAGGAATTAATTAAAATGAAAAAAAAATTAAAAATAAAATGTATTATAGCAATTGTCTTGTCTTTAGCACTACTCTTAACATCATTAACCACCCAAAATAAAGTTATAGCCGCTGAAAATATAAATTCACAAATAGTGTATGTAAACGGACATGAAATATGTGTTTCAGTAAATGCAGAAACTGGAATTATAACTGCCCAATCTACAGACACAAAGGATGATAGCTACTTAGAAATATCTAATAATGGAGATAATATAGTTAATATCTTTGACGAAACAGAAAAACAGTATGAAGATTACGAATTAGAAATAGAGGATTTTTCATACACAGATATGGATATTGATGTCATTGATGATTCCGGAAATATTGTAGAATCATTTGATAACCCAAACATTATTTTGAATGAGCTACATAAATCACGTTCTGCAGTTGCTATTGTTACAGGCATTACTATAAAAACATTAATTACCGCAGTTTTAAAAGCTGCTGCTTGCATTGCTGTTGCAGGTGTAATTTATTATGGAGCAAAAGCAGCTGTAAAAGCAATATCCAAAAGTTCCTCCAAAAAGAGATATTATTATAAAGCATATATTTATAATAAAAATGTTTTTATATCAATAAAAAGCGGAATCTCAAAAGCATCAGCTATAAAACTTATAAAAAGTGGTAAAAACGTCTATACATACACTGCTTCTTTGGCAAAGTCAGTGGTAACTGCCACTGGAAAAAAATGTTCCGCAAAAGAAATATCCTGCTTAAAAGGGAAAGTTAGACTGTGGCATTATCATACAGTACCCAAAAATGGTTCTCATATATTTTTTGGCACACCTGTTACTTATTAATTAACAAATATATAAAATCAAAAAAAATAAAAAATATGGAGATTATTTATGAGTTTATATCAATTTTTTGCAAGTAATAAACCACTATCCAAATTCAGTAACGGCAAAATCATTTCCGATACCAAGGGAAATATATCGGTTATTGATGAGGCAAATGCCTTATGTATTTTTCCAGAAGACGATACTATTCACATGAAATTATATACAAACAAGAAATTTGGAGCTTTTATAGAGTGGCACTATTCTGACAAAAATGCCGAAACAGTCATTCAATATATTAAGGAGCATCTCAAAGATACAAGAGTTATAGAACTTTGGAATACTTGGCTTGACCAAAAGGAAACAGCTAATATTTCCAAATGCCATATTGATAATTTAACAGTATCTAATATAAAAAATATCTGGGGCAAAGATTTTTATGAAAATGCAGAATGTTTAAAAATCTATTATTAAATCAGTAGACGTAAAAATATCATAAATGCAAACAAGGAAGTGTCGAAATGAAATGCCAAAAGATAATTAAAACAATTATGACAATTTCATCTCTAGCGTTATGCATTATAAGCATTCTACTACTAAACTTAATTATCTTCAAACCGCATTGATGATTCAAACACCGACCATGTTATTACATCCCAAAATTATCGTGGCGCCGAAATCACATCACAAGCCAAAGGCAAGGTCACAGAGTCAGAAGTGGATAGTATGATTGAAGAGCATGGCTCAGACGGATTAAAGATTATAAACGCAACAACAGGGACATCTAGTCAAAAAGCCAAATACAGTATCTTAGTAATTTGCTGGTGTGCTGTGTTGCTAGTGACAGTTCAATGTTATCGTATATTAAAAACTACTACACTCAAGGAGGAATCACTAAGAAAAAGAGAAGATTTTCCCTATAATCCCAGTAAACAAATTCACCTATCCCATTACTATGCTGGTATTCCAAATCATCATTATCTTTGTGCTGCCTTTTCTTCGGGATGTAAGCGCAGAAGCAAAATTAGCGTTTATATCTATTATCACATGTGGGCTATTGGGTGCAACAATTCTTATGCTTCTCGCAAATTGGAAAGAAACGAAACATGAAGCGGAACATGAAACACTGTAAATATGATATGACAGACATTTTGAAAGGGCTGGCGGAAATTAACCGCCATCCCCTTTTACTCAACTTTTTCAATAATGACATCTGAATCATCAACATTTTTTATACTCATAGTTATATATAAATTATAAGCGTTAACAAACAAACTTATAATAATTGCAATAATAACAGTCTTATATAACTTTTTCCTTTTAATCATCCATCCTAAAACACAAAATGTCATTATCAACCCAAAAATCGGTTGAATAAATCCCACCCCCAATACCGAAATCATACCTACTATTTCCCATTCAAACTTATTTTCTTCTTCACAGGCCCTCTCCGTTCCGAGAATTTCATCGTAAGCGCCTAATTTTAGGGTGGATGGCATCCACCATGTATTAATCCT
>CAUWLL010000060.1:0-10048 GCA_963559605.1 uncultured Lachnospiraceae bacterium | reverse complement strand
ATATTCCACCTACCTACAAACCTTCTATTTTTTTATTATACTATAACTTGCTACCGTTTTCAACGCCCTTTTACAAACACATGTTCTGTCTTCAATTTAAAACTAAAAAGACACTCTGATCTAAAAATAAGCAATTTCTTTCTCCACAATCTCCCTCGCACACGCTTGTATATTATTCATTCTCGCTACCCATTCCATTCCTGCAATGTGTTCAGATATTCCTCCACATTCTTCGTCTTTACTGACTCCAAGAAGCTCCATAACATCGTAAACGTCATAATAGGAACGATCTTCTTTCGTTAACTGTTTGATTACTCCGTTTTGCTTCACATCTACCCCTCCTGTAAATTCTTTTCTACCCACGCTTTCAAACTATGTGTAATAGACTCAACTTCATCAAGAATCTCAATAATTTTATTGAGTTCCGGCTTTTCACTTGCATCAATTATGCCGTCCTCTGTAATATCCAAAAGGATTTCCTTTGCCTCACTTATCTTTCTGAAAGAAGACATCGCTCGAATGCCAATCCGATCAAGACTTGAACATTCAATTTGGGGGACATTTTTCCCCAACGGGCAAAGCTCTCTGCAGAAATGGTTCTTCAGCTCTGGCGATTTATACACATCCGCCATCAGCAAAACCTCTTCCGGATATGGGATTGTGCTGCCAAGCTCTATTCTTGCAAGCCTTGACCGATCGATTCCCATTTCTTCCGCTGCTCCCTCACGACTGTTTAATCTGTCATTGAACTTTGCCGCATGGTAACGGGCATCGTAATAGATGTTTCCGCAGGCTTTTGTAGCAATTTTAGACATTTATATTTCCTCCAATTTCCACTAAAATAAAATCAGATATTATTATTAACACATATCTTTTCAGAACTTTTAGTTCTATTCCCGGTCAAAAAAATATAGAATCCATCGTAGTATCTAATGCGGATGAAATTTTTTTAGCGGTTTTTAAAGAAGGGGTTTTTTCGCCGTTTTCAATAAAGTACAAATACCGTTCAGAAATACCTGTTTTTAGCGAAAGTTCTTTCATAGATAACTTCTTGCTTATTCTATGACTTTTCATATCATTTTGATTTTTCATATATCTCACCTCTTTTCGAGAACTTTTAGTTCCGAAAATATAGTGCAGCACTTATAGTTCTATGTCAAGTTTTTTTTAAATTTTTATAGTAAAATAAGAACAGGAGGTTCTATATGATAGATAAAAAAAACGAAATCGGAAAAAAAATTAAGTATTGCCGTGAAGCAAACCAATTATCCCAATCTCAGCTTTCTCAAAAATTAGGGGTATCTCAAAGAAATATTTCCTATTACGAAAATGGCGAAAGAATTCCGCCCGCTGACATTTTATTAAAACTTGCTGATATATTTAAGGTATCTATAGATTATATTCTAGGAAATGATAATGCTATTGAAAAACAAATTATGTACTGTAGTGATATTACCAGTAGAATATCTGATATAGCTTTTCATTCCTCAAAAAGTATCACAGATTTAAAACCTTTATTAAAAACCGAAATACTCTCTGGCTATTGTACAAATTTAGATCTCTTTCTTTCTGATGTATATGTAATTGCAGATTTCTTTGGTGTATCAGATGAATATATAATGGGTGGTTTAAAATTTGAACAACAAAATTACGGAAAACTTTTAGAGGATCCAGAACTTTGCAAATTCGTAAGTACATTTATCGCTTTAAATGATGATAATAAAGATATTATTATTGGTGAGATGAAAAAGCTGTTAAAAACTCAAAAATATGAAGATTCAACGAGAGAACTACAGATGGCAAAATAATACCCTTCGAGTGGTACCGGAGGGAAAAGGGAAAATAAAATGAACAAACAGAAAAAACCGTCTTTTTTTGCGACAATAATAGCGTTTGCTGTTTTCGTTACTATATTAGGGCCTCTTCTTGAAGTTCTGACAGGTATTATTATCATCCTTGTCATTGGCTCATTAATATATTTTATTTGCAAATTCTTAAAACAACAGCAACAAAAAAACACAGACACTACCACTACTGTCTTGGATGAAACCGAAAAACAACATCAAGATTACTTATTTTATGGCAATTTTATTAAAAGTAATACTCTTCAAAAACCAACTTTGAAGAATGTTCCGGAAGTCCATTCCGTAGTATCTTTTGAGCTTGAAAATAGTGTAGATTTCTTTGATCAAAATTTTCTTAAAGTGTTTGCATATGCAGAAACATATAACACCATACAATCGCAAAACAAATTTCTTGATTCATATTTTGACAAAGTATTTGCATCAGAAGATTTGAGTACAGATGTCAAAACCCGGGCAAATCATGCAAAAGAATATGTAGCACTTGTACAGGGAATTAAGGAAACACTACATTTTATAAAAGCAAGTCAGACTGGATATACCGACGATTCTTATTACTTTTTTATAAATTCAAAGGAAACCTCTGGTTTTGTAGATTCTATGAACGAGCATGAATGGACGGAAAATACACCAATCCGACATAGTTTGAATGTAGAAAGAAAAAAAAGAGAAAATGATATGACCTGGGTTGCTAAAAATTTGAGTTCGAACAAACTCATTCAAAACAGTTCAATAAAGCCCTTTCTCTTGCGAAAAGCTTACCGAATTATTCATCTAAATCTACAATATTTTGTGGTGCTCAGAATGTTTTAGAATACCTTTCTTTTTATTATAAATTTGAAGAACTTTTCGATATAATTAAAAATTGGAAAAATACTCATGTATATTTTGTTTTAAATCATATACACATACAATGGCGGATTATTGGAAATTTCGTGAACGTCTCTCTCTCGAAGCAGGGAAAAAAAGGTGATTCTTGAAGAAAAGGGTATATCTATCGAACGTTTACCATTACCCATTGTTTACTATCCATATAGTCGCGGCGCCTTTTTTTGTTTCTCGGAAGACATTGGGGAAAAGTTGTTTTTTTGTGAATGTGAAAGAAATGCTATAGAAAATTATTTAAGGCTAAGGAAAAATTACTTCGAAGAACGAAGTGGGCTAACCAACGCACCTCTTTCGTCATTATACTTTCCCGAAATAGTTGCGTCTATCTCATTGCAAAATCCAGAAAACCCTCTTTCTTTATTTGATTTTCGTCCTAATATATGTCACAAATGCAATGGAGTTACTCCTGTATTGAGTTATTGCCATCCTATGTATGGCTCAAAATTCTATTTACATTATGGATGGTACATAACCCAAAAATATTTTGAACTTGGTATTGATCCACTGGATGAAACAAATACATTAGGTTTATCTAACCCACCACCCAATATTAAAACATATGATTATGTTATTAATCTGTGTAAGCAGGAGCTATCATATCCTACAGCAAGATGGAAAGGTGAGAATCAACTTTTTAACATAATCGAAAATATCTATCCGGACGAATTTATTATGCGTAACTATCGACCTGATTGGCTCAACGGTCTTGAGCTTGACATTTTTTTGCCAAACAGAAAATTAGCATTCGAATTTCAAGGTATACAACATTTTAAACCTATAAGGTTTTGGGGTGGGCAAGGGCAACTACTTCATCAACAGGAAAACGACAAAAAAAAGAGACATTTGCCAGTCGCAAGGTATAGTTTTCATTACTATAAACCACAATGATGTATTATCTACCAGTTACATTAAAGAAATGATAAACCATACACTACAATCTGTGAAGATACTTTAACAATTAAAAGGAAGCAAATGAATAATTTAGGAAACAAAATCAAGCAATTGCGAAAAGAATCCGGCATCCGTCAATCCGAACTCGCAAATTACGCCTGTTGTTCTGGACAAGTAATATCAAACATAGAAAGAGGCTATACGAAACCGACACCGGAACAGATTACTAAGATTGCAGAATACTTCAATGTTCCGACAGATTACCTATTAGGAAAAGACAATTCCAGATGGATTGCCGACTCTCCATATTCAAGATCAGATGCGCTTTCAAAAAGAATCGCCGAGAGGATGCGCTATTTGCAGATGGATGTATCCTCTCTGGCCAAGGCTACAGATTTAGACGAATCAACATGTGCCAGTATTATGTCGGGAAATACGAAACCGAATATCGATACACTTTTAAAAATAGCTCGATCATTGCAGACAACGACAGATTTTCTTTCAGGAGTTATAGATTATGCCCTTGCTGTTTCATCCGAAGAGGAACAGGATATACTCTTATATTACCGTGGAATGGATAAGTCTCATAGAAGACGTTTCATGGGATTATTAGAAGAACTAAAAAACGAATAAAGAACCAATCTATAGTATGCTTACCCGGGCAGCCGGGGGCGTGCTTTCATCCGTACCGAGCCTGTCGGGAGGATGATGCTTATGAGTACATATGAAGAAATGCAGATTTTACTCACATTTGCTTTACTTGTAATTGCAATTCTAAATTTTACAAATAAGAAATAGCCGCCCTGTGCTCTGGTAAAGTTTAGGTCGGCTATTCTATAATAGTTTACTTTTATTTCGCCGGTACGGGTGAACCGCACTCACCTTCCGGCTCTCCTGTTAAGTATATTATAGATTGCTTTTCTGAATTCGTCAAGTATTTTGGAACAGGAGGACACTTTATGCCTGCTTACAAGTACAAACTGAAAAATGGAAAAGTAAAATGGTACGCAAATTTTTATTATAATGACTGGATGGGCGAAAAACAGCATAAATGCAAGAGAGGTTTTGAAACAAAGAAGGGGGCACAAGAATACGAAAGGCTCTTTCTGGATAAATATTCAAAGAATCCGACAATCCTTTTCTCTTCTCTGGTTGCAAACTACATGGAGGACATGAACTCTCGGCTGAAACCAACCACAATGAAAAGCAAACAATATCTGATTGACACAAAAATACTTCCAACATTCGGCAAGATACAGGCATGTGATATAGACGCCGATATGATCCGCCGCTGGCAGAATACCCTTATAAATTATACTGACGAAGATGGTAATCCATATGCACCTACCTATCTTCACTCTATCCATTCGCAGCTCTCGGCCATCTTTAACTATGCTGTGAAGTATTATAATCTCCAGCGCAATCCTTGCTTAATCGCCGGATCCATTGGAGAAAGCAGCGCAACCGAAATGAAGTTCTGGACTCGGGAAGAATTTTCCCATGCCATCGATCATGAAAAGAAGGCAGCTTACCAAATTGCTTTCAAGATACTTTTTTATTCAGGGATGAGAGAAGGCGAAGTTCTGGCGTTGACTCCAGATGATATTCCGAGAAAAGAATCACTTATTGACGTGAACAAAAACTATGCCGTTGTAGATGGAATTGAATATTTCCTTACTCCTAAAACAGACCGAAGCATGAGAAAGGTTACAATACCGGAATCTCTGCACGAAGAAATCTTAGAGTTCATTGACGGTATGTGTCTTGCTCCAGGAGAGCGTATATTCTACTTCCAGAAAGGCGGATTATATGAAGAATTCAAAAGAATGATAGCCAGATCCGGAAATGAGCGTATTCGTGTGCATGACCTTAGGCATAGCCACGCTTCCATGCTGATTAATATGGGCATTCCAATCGAGGCTATCTCACGAAGGCTTGGCCACGATTCAATCAAAATCACTTGGGATACTTATTCCCATTTGTATCCTGGAGCAGACACAGAGCTTGCAAAGAAAATCGAAATCCTCATAAATCAGGAAAAGAAGGAGGCTGCTCCCGCTGCTATTCCAGAAAATATCGAAGTGGATATGGTAGAAGGCTCTCCACTCGGAAGAGAAGAGAAAGCCAGTATCTTTTATCCGAAGCAGAAAAGCAGGGTAATGATCATATCAGGAAAAACAATCGGAACATATTCGGGAAATATGGAATCGATATTGATTCCGAAATGGTGTACGGCTACCGACTCACATCATATTTGGATATGATTGCTTTCGGAGACGCCATCATAAAGATTATCTCTTCCTTTAATCCGACGAAAGTTCTAAAAGATTTTGTCATTTCTCTGTTTACAGATTCTGTATCGTCATGCGAAATGGTGAATGGCAGCATTGAAAATCTGGATAAATTTATGGTAGACACGACCATCCCGAGATACAGTAAATTTTACGGAATAAGCGTGTAATTTCACTTTTTAACATCATATTAACATCACGAGCAAAAAATAAGCCTCGGAAAAGCCCGTAAATAAAGGCTTCCCGAGGTTTGCTTATTATTCAAACTCAATCGTTCCCGGCGGCTTACTCGTCAAATCATAAAATACACGATTGACTCCCTTCACTTCATTTATAATTCGGCTCATCACCCTATTCAACACCGCATAAGGCACTTCTGCAGCCTCAGCTGTCATAAAATCAACCGTATTCACCGCACGTAGTGCCACCGCATAATCATAAGTTCTCTCATCCCCCATGACTCCCACACTCTGCATATTCGTAAGTCCGGCAAAATACTGCCCGATACTTCTATCCAGACCGGCATTAGCAATCTCTTCGCGATAAATCGCATCTGCATCCTGCACAATACGAACCTTATCAGCAGTCACCTCACCTATAATACGCACACCAAGCCCCGGTCCCGGAAATGGCTGACGAAATACAAGATACTCCGGAATACCAAGTTCCAGTCCGGCTTTTCTCACTTCATCTTTAAACAAATCCCGAAGCGGTTCTATAATTTCTTTAAAATCTACGTAATCAGGAAGCCCTCCGACATTATGATGCGATTTAATAACCACAGATTCACCGCCCAAACCACTTTCCACTACATCCGGGTAAATAGTTCCCTGCACCAGAAAATCCACGGTTCCTATTTTCTTTGCTTCTTCTTCAAACACACGGATAAATTCTTCACCGATGATTTTTCGTTTTTGCTCCGGTTCAGATATACCTGCCAATTTTTCATAAAATCTCTGCTGTGCATTAACACGAATAAAATTTAAATCATAATTACCATTCGGTCCAAAGATTTCTTCCACTTCGTCTCCCTCATTTTTGCGAAGAAGTCCATGATCTACAAACACACAGGTAAGCTGATTCCCTACCGCTTTCGACAAAAGAACCGCCGCCACCGAAGAATCAACTCCACCGGATAGTGCACAAAGCACTTTACCCTTTCCGACTTTCTCCCGAATCTGTCTGATAGATTCTGACACAAAAGAATCCATTCTCCAATCCCCTACACATCCACACACACCAAGAACAAAATTAGAAATCATTTTCATTCCCTCTGTCGTGTGAAGCACCTCAGGATGATATTGGATTCCATACAGCTTTAACTCTGTATTTTCAGTCGCCGCCACAGGGCAGTCTGCCGTATGCGCAGTAATTTCAAACCCCTCTGCCACCTCAAAAATAGTATCAAAATGGCTCATCCAGCACACAGTCTTTTCATTTACTCCGGAAAAAATCAAGGAAGAAGGCTTATCCACCAACACCTCTGTCTTTCCGTATTCTCTCACATCTGCTCTTGCAACCTTACCTCCAAGAACATGCTGCATAAGTTGCGCCCCATAACAAAGTCCAAGTACCGGTATCCCAAGCTCAAATAATTCCTTTGAACAAGTTGGCGAATCTTCTTCATAACAACTATTCGGTCCCCCGGTCAGAATAATCCCCTTCGGATTCATTGCTTTTATTTTTTCAAGATCTATTTTATAAGAATAAATCTCACAATATACATTGCATTCTCGAACCCGCCTTGCTACTAATTGATTGTACTGTCCACCAAAATCGATAACAACAACTAACTCTCTTTCCAAAATATTCCTCCTGTTCTAATTCAAAAACTCCCCGGAGTTTATTATGCATCGAGGAGCTTCATCCTACAAGTCTAAATGATTTTCTACATCAGCTCTTTGAACGCAGCCATACTAAACTTCCATTCTCGCCCTTCTTTTTTCATAGGCATAGTTACTTCTTCTGTATCTGTATCGCCTTCGTACGTAGTCCGCGCCTGAAAAGTAACCTCACAACTATCTCTCGTTTCTTTTGAAACTTCCAGAACGATCAACTCGATTTCCGGCACTTCCATTCCCTCTTCTTTCATATCTTCTATCTCATCGAAAGCGCCCGCCATATCCTCAAGATCGATTCCTGTAACATCACTTCCCAAATCCATCATACTATCATACAAATCATTTGTATTTTTGTCAAAACAATCCATGACTCCTTCTATATCCATTTCATTGATTGCTGTTTCAAGTTCTGCAACCGTATCTTCCGGTTTTCCACTTTTAATAAACAAAAAGAATATTAAAACTCCAATTACAATTATCACTGCAGCCCCAATACCAATCCATTTGTTTTTAGACATTCCTGACACTGCGTTAGCCTTTATCTGTCCAGCGCTTCCCAATGTGTCTCCTGTTGCATTCAGATGATCCCCGGCATTTCCCCCTACATTTACCGTTGTCTGAGACGCCCTTCTTGTCCCACATGCCGGACAAAATACCTGTCCGTCTTTTAATTCTTTTCCACAGTTTTTACAAAACATACTGCACCTCCCTTTTCCTTTCTTTTAGCTTATTACATTTTCTGTAATTATTCAAATAATTTTTTCATCTGCTGATGTATTCCCGGAAAAAATAGAAAATGTACCTTATCACCTTCTCGCGCCAAGAACGGTCGCTTGCGATATGTTACATCAAAAATGACACTATGCTCTCACACAGTGCCATAATTCAGCCTTTCATTTTACCAATCTGTATAAATGTCAACCGTTCCTTTCGCACATCCGGTATCATAAACTTTACCGGTACCAAGAGATGTCTCTACGATAGAACCTCTCTTATAATCATCAAAATGTGCTGCAACAACAATATATCCATCCTTGTCACGAATTGTTCCGTCAGAAGCAACATGACGTCCCGGAATTTTAAGACCATACCCCGGAAGAACCTTCTGGGAATAATAAGTCTCTCTATGTCCGTTAAAATACACAACACCTTTACTTGGTGTCAATTTTCCGCTACCTGTCGGATATTCATATCTGCCGCCGGAAGACGGCTTCTTAGGATTGTCTTTCTTATCGTCCTTTTTGTCATCCTTTTTATTATCCGAATTATCGGCTACTGCTTCTACCGACTCTTTTTCAGCTGCAGCAGCTTCTTCTGCCGCTTTTTCCGCTGCTCGCGCTTGCTCTTCGCGCATTGCCTGAATCTGTGATTCCAATGCGCTTAAACTTGTAGAAGTCTCCGCTGCTTTTTTCTTTAACTGGACACGCTTAGAAGTCAGTTCCTTTTCCACTTTATCATATGATTTCTGCTGCTTCTTAAGCTTCTTCTCTTCTGTTTCAATCGCATTACGAAGCGTTTCAAGCTCTTCCAGCATTTCTCTGTCATAATCACTCAATGTCTGAACAAAATCTATCTTATTCACAAAGTCTGACATATCATCCGCCGACAAAATCATAGATAGTAAAGACATACTGTCATTTTCATAAATGTACTGAATACGAACTTTCATATCTTCGTATTGAGCTTCTTCGTTTTTCTTAGCAATCGCAAGCTGTGATTCCGTCTTGGTAATCTGAGCCTCTAGCTCCTCTTTTTTATTTTCATTCTCCGCAATCTGGCTTCCGATATTTAAAAGTTCCCCATTTATATCGCTCAATTCGCTTTTCAATGCGGAAGACTTCCCTTCCATATCATTCAACTTATCAGCTCGGCTGATCGGTGCCGGTACAAGGAAGCACAACATACACACAGAAAATGCGAGCATTCCAAATTTCTTTTTCATGCCCTCTTTCATAATTTTTCCTCTTATAATATGATTTTCCATATAGTTTCCTCACATATATTTTTCAGGTGTTTTCTTAGTTTACTATTTTTCTTCGATTTTGTCAAATTTCTTATTGTACACACCTGTGAAGATACTTTTCTCTGGTAGCAAGTCCGCCTCGAATATGGCGTTCCGACTTATTCGTATCCAACACCTTCCGCGCTTCTAAAGCAAGAGATGGGTTAATTTTTAAAAGACGTTCGGTGACATCTTTATGTTTAGTCGTTACTATTTATAGCTGTTTTATTTTCACATTCGTCTTCCACTAAAATGCTTTCATTTAATCCCAAA
>CAUWLL010000059.1:0-11197 GCA_963559605.1 uncultured Lachnospiraceae bacterium | reverse complement strand
GTATTTACAAGGGTTGCGGCACTTATTTGACTAAACAACTGTCAAAGATGGGATTTTATACTGTTTTAACAAATCTGTCAAGCATTCTACTCAGAAACATGTATCACTGAAACATGTATCACCTGACGAATATCTTCATACGGAAATCCTTTTCGTGTTAAATAGCCTAAAATCTTTTGTGTTTCGACTCTGTCCGCGGTTTCGGAATCATACTTTTTCTTACGCAATATAGACTCTATCGCCGCCTTCGTGTCCTCTTTTTCATAACACTCCTCAAATGCCGCTTCAATCTCTTCGCTTTTCAATCCTTTTTGGCATAACAATGCGTAAATCTCTTTTTTGCTTTTTTTACCTTTCCGACTCTCCACAAAGTTTCGGGCATAAGCCGAATCGTCTATATATCCGAAAGACTTCACATAATCAATGGCTTTTTCCACAATATCCTCCGGATAGTGCCCCTGTTTTAGTTTTTCACGAAGCTGTTCTTCTGTCCTGCCCATAGCATTCAAAAGGTGCAGCGCCCGAAGTTTCGCCCGCTTCAAGATGACCTCTGTACGGATCTTCTCATAAACCTCCCGGGTGATCTCCGCGCCTTCTTCTATATGATAGCGTGACAGTTCGCCCTTATATAATACAAAAGCGAACCGTTCGTCTAAAAACACCTTATATTTTGTCTTCGTCACAGCCTCTGTTCTTGTGACAATCATGGATTACTCCTCTTTTTTAGATTTTTCTTCTTTTTTAGGTTCTTCCTTTTTCGACTCTTCCTCCGAACCGTTTCCTTCAAAAGCATAGTGTTTGCGGATCTTCTCATCCAGTTCATTCATGATCTGCGGATTCTCCGACAGATAAATCTTGGCATTCTCTCTTCCCTGTCCGATCTTATCACCATTATACGCATACCATGCGCCGCTCTTACTTACAAGTCCGAGATTTACTGCCAGATCGAGGATGTCTCCCTCTTTGGAAATGCCCTTTCCGAACATAATATCAAATTCAGCCTCTTTAAACGGAGGCGCTATCTTATTCTTTACAATCTTCACACGGGTTCTGTTCCCGATCATCTCTCCACTTTGCTTGAGTGTCTCCGTTCTTCTGACATCCATACGGACAGACGCATAGAACTTAAGCGCACGTCCTCCCGTTGTCGTCTCGGGATTCCCGAACATAACGCCTACCTTCTCTCGAAGCTGATTGATAAATATCACGACGCAATTGGATTTACTGATAACCGGAGTCAGTTTTCGAAGCGCCTGGGACATCAGTCTTGCCTGCAAACCGACATGGGAATCCCCCATATCTCCCTCGATCTCCTGACGCGGCACCAATGCCGCAACCGAATCGATGACAATAATGTCCATGGCGCCGGAGCGGACCATCGTTTCCGCAATCTCAAGCGCCTGATCTCCACTGTCCGGCTGAGAGATATAAAGCTCATCTATATCCACACCGATGTTCTTTGCATAGACAGGGTCAAGGGCATGCTCCGCATCAATAAACCCTGCGATCCCGCCTCTTTTCTGAACTTCTGAAATCATATGCAACGCTACCGTTGTCTTACCGCTGGACTCCGGTCCATATATTTCTACAATACGTCCCTTGGGCACACCTCCCATTCCAAGAGCAATATCCAGACTGAGAGAACCTGTCGGAATGGTTTCCACCACAACCTGAGCCGCCGGATCACCCAGTTTCATAACCGTTCCTTTTCCATAGTCTTTCTCCAGCTTTGCGATCGCCGCATCTAACGCTTTCTTTTTATTATCTGCATTCTTATCTACATTCTTATCACTTGCTGCCATAATCCTTCTCCTTCTCACCCAACGAACTAATGTTCGTTCTTAATTAGTATAGTAGTACACCTGTTCTGTTTTGTCAATATGAAATTGTATAAAATCGGATTTTCCGGTGAAGTACCGGTTCAAAAATAATAACAGAATAATATAGTCCCTCAAATATGATTTTACTTTAACATAGATTCAATCACTCGTCAAAAGGATTCTCCGAAACATTTTTTTCATGCACCAGAAAAAATCTCTCTTTTCTACGTTTTCCCGGGCAACGACGGGATAAGACTCTATTACCTCTCCGTTTAACAGATAAAATAACTTTCCAAGTGTCTTCCCTTCTTTTACAGGAGCCTTGATATGCTCCTTCATCTGCACTTTGGTTTCTACCGTCTCATGGCTTCCAAGAAGGATTTTTAATTCCGGCTGTTCTTTTACCTCTACTGTAACAACGCTGTCTCTACTGCATATGGACGCTGGATTCACTCCCCCCTCCACCGGAAGCTGCGCCTGTTTTGTATCCCGGCGCACATCCTGATACTCATATTGTGCAAGGCCGTACTCCATAAGCTTTCTCGTATCTTTCCATTTATAGCTTTTATTGTTCGGCCACCCACAGGCAAGAAGAGCAACAATATAGGTTCGCTCCCCGCTTCTCAGGGCTCCCACATAGCAGTAGCCCGCATCTGCGGTGAACCCGGTCTTTCCACTCAACGCTCCGTCCATCATGCCTAAAAAAGCATTGTGATTGTTACAGGAAAATTTACGGTCGCCCTTTGCATTTTGAAAAGAATATTGTTTTGTTCTTGTAATCTCCAGAAACTCTTCTTTCCGTGGGGATTGTGTAATACAATATTTCATAATTCTCGCCAGATCAGCCGCTGTTGTAGAGTGAACTCCTGTTTCATCCCGGGCGTCCAGTCCGTTTGGCGTAATAAAATAGGTATCTTTACATCCAAGTTCTCCGGCTTTTTCATTCATGAGTCCGGCAAATGCTTCCACCGACCCTGAGATTCCCTCCGCGATCACAACTGCACTGTCATTGTGAGATTCCAGCATCAGAGAATACAATAAGTCTTTCAGGGAAAACTCTTCTCCCCCTTTCACACCGAGACGTACTTTCGGCTGGCAGGCGGCATAGTCCGATGCCTTTACTTTCTGATTTTCCGTCATATGTTCCAACGCCAGAATACAGGTCATGATCTTTGTTGTACTCGCCATAGGTCTTATCTCATACGCTTCTTTTCCAAATAAAACACGCCCACTGTCGGCGTCCATAAGAACCGCCGACCGGGCGTAAAGTTCTGTAGGCTCGTCCGGATTTTCCACCCGCTCCTCTGCCTGTACCTGCATACGCAAAGAAGATACTGTCAGAAAACAAATAAAAAGGATCCGACTTACCCATCTATTTCTTATTTTTTTCATCCGACACACCACACACTGTTCTTGTTATTTCAATGTATGAGAAATGCCGCCAAACTATACATCCAGTTTCAACTGGATCTCCTCTTCTGCCTCAGATTTAAAATTCTCCATCTGCTCCTGATTCACACTCGGAAGATCGTCTACAGACTGTACGCCGAACCTTCTTAAAAATTCCTCTGTCGTCCCGAAAAGAAGAGGTTTGCCGGGCGCGTCCAGTCTTCCCACCTCACATGCAAGATTATATTCTACCAGCTTATTGACGGCATGATCCGACTTCACCCCACGGATTTTTTCGATTTCCAGCTTTGTGACCGGCTGTTTATAGGCAATGATCGAAAGCGTCTCCAGCAAAACATCGGTAAGTACATACCGTTTCGGCTGTTTTGCGATCCGGATCAGATATTCGTATGTTTCTTTCTTCGTACACATTTGAAAAGAATCGTCAAACTCCACAATGTGCACTCCCCGGCTTTCCACCTCGTACTTATCCATCATCTGATGGATGATTTTTCTCGTAGTAGCCTCGTCATGCTCGATCGCCGCCGCAATCTTCTGCAATTCCACCGACTCTCCCATTGTAAACAAAATCGACTCTATAATTCCTTCTAATTTATTGATCTCCACGATATTTTACCTTTCTGCCTGCGCAACATTTGAAATGATTATTATATCATCAAAGGGCTGTTCCTGCTCAATACTGAGCGTTCCGTCTTTCATAAGCTGCAAAATCGCCAAAAATGTAACGACCACCTGTGTTCTTGAACTTTGTTTTACAAGAAGCGATCGAAAGCGAAAGGTTTTATGGTCCCTGGCGTACGCAGTCACAGCATCCAGTTTGTCAGAAACCGTCACCTCTTCTTTTTCAATCTTTCCGAACTTGCTTCTGACCGGATCGATCTTATCTACCTGCCGCTTCATCACATCCTTGAAAATGCGATGCAGCTTCTGCAAGGTCAGATCTCCCAACAGTTTATCCAGATCCACCGGTTCCACGTATTCCAGTACTTCCGCCGGAACCGTAGGTTCTTTGTACATTACCTTTTCCGTGTCTACCTCCCGGTCTTTCAGTTCGTAGGACATATACTTATACATCTTATATTCCAAAAGCTGCTCTACCAATTGTTTTCGCGGATCTTCTTCCTCGCCCTCTTCGTTCACTTCTTTCGGGAGCAACATCCGGCATTTGATGTCCAGAAGCGTTGCCGCCATCACAAGAAATTCACTCATGATGTTCAGATCTTCCTTTTCCATCGCCTTTATGTATTCCATATACTGGTTCGTGATCTCCACGATGGGAATATCATAAATATCTATTTTATTTTTATCGATCAGGTGTAAAAGGAGGTCCAGAGGACCTTCAAACACTTGCAGTTTTACCGGTATTCCCATATCACTTCTCCAAATTTTCCTATTGCACAATTTTATTATTATACAAGATATTTTCTCTTTTCACAAGGAAATTTACATTATTCGCAGGAATTTTCAGGAATTCTCCCCTCGCAAATGCAAAACTATAAGCTCCGCC
Source organism: uncultured Lachnospiraceae bacterium (assembly GCA_963559605.1). GTDB lineage: Bacteria > Bacillota > Clostridia > Lachnospirales > Lachnospiraceae > Dorea_D. The sequence goes on along the minus strand of CAUWLL010000059.1, from coordinate 6,460 downwards.
GGATTCAAAAAGCGCACATTCACCGTGTGTGTGCCAAGCCCTTTACTTACGACAATATTGGTATCTCCTTCCCGGTAAAAATCACCGGAATACTTTGGAAAAATCTCAAATGCAGGCGTGATCACCCCTGTAAACCCGGGAATCCGTACAATCCCCCCGTGGTAGTGTCCCGATAAAATAAGATCCGCCCCCCATTTCTTATACTCCTCCATATAAGACGGATGGTGCGCCATCAAGATCTGAAACTTTTCCGAATCGCTCTCTCCGATCCTTTTTGCGATCTCCCCCGGTTCAAGGACGCCTCTTCGACAGTGCAGATAACATTTCAGAGGAATTTCAAGTCCCGTAATCCGAAGTTCTCCCTCTACGGCACTTTCGTTTTCCAGAAAATGCACCCCCTCCCCCTTCAGCTCTTTTCGATATTCCTTATATAAATACAGGTTGTAGACATCCGGGCACTCTTTCATTCTCTGCTCGTGGTTTCCATTGACATAATATACAGGCGCAATCTTTGCCAGCGCCTTCACAGTCTTTAATGCCGGTCCGTAAAAAGAAGTTCTCTTTCCGATCAGCATGTCTCCTCCGATCAAAATAAGTTCCGGGGCAATCTCCTTGATCTTATGGATCAGTTTTTGATTCTCTTTTCCATACATGTGATTATGCATATCGCTTAAAAAAACAAGTTTCTTATCTTTGTATCCGGAAAGCTTCTGCGATTCTATCACATATTCTGTCACCTTAAATCTATGCAGCTCCCGCCAGATTTCCGCCAATCCCAAAGCCACCGAAACTGCCAGTATCATCACGAAATATTTCAATTCTCTTCTCCTATCTTGCCTGTCTGAAAGCGTTATACAACTCGCGGATATTCTCAAACGTATAATCCGGCATATGAGGAGTGTCCAAAAGGTCCGACGCTTTCGCTTCGCCCGTATACACAAGCGCCGTCTCCACGCCTGCATTTCTTCCGCAGGCAATATCTGTATACAGACGATCTCCTACCACAAGAACTTCTTCCTTTCGGGCATCTACCTGCTCCATACACATGGACACAATATCTTTGTTCGGTTTTCCCACATAGTAAGGCTCTCTGTCCACCGTCACCTTCAACATCTCACAGATTCCGCCGCAGTCCGGTACAAACCCAAATGCCGTAGGACATCTATAATCCGGATTCGTCCCCACATAATCTACCTCCGGGCGGAACAAAAGCTCGCATGCCATCTCTGTTTTTTCATAGGTAAGTGTACGATCAAAGCCTACAACTACGCAGCTCACATCCGTTTCCGCCTGCTCCGTAACTTGTAATCCGCACTCTCGCACCTCTTCTACAAAAGACGGCGTTCCCAGAACAAATAATTTTTTATCGGCATAATGACGCTTCAAGTATTCACAGGTAGCGTAAGAAGCGGTCATGAACTGGCTTTCCTCCGTCTCGATCCCCCATTTTCTGAATTTTTCCCTATAATCTTTTCTGCTTTTCACCGAATTATTCGTAATGTAAAATGCCCTGCCGCCAATCGCTTCAATATGATCGATCAGCTCCTTACTGCCGTCATACAGCGTATCGTCCACCGCAAGTGTTCCGTCTATATCAAACAAAAAATATTTTTTCTCTTTCAACATAAATATTCTCTCCTTTTATCGTGATAATTATATAATTATTCCTATCAATTTGTCCACAAATATGATAGAATTTTATCGTATAAAGACTTACTCAATACATACAAGGAGGTTTTCAAAATGAGTATAGCAGAAAGAATTACCGCTCTTCGCGCTTTAATGGCTGAACGGGGATATGACGTTTACATGGTGCCGACAGACGACAATCACCAGAGCGAATATGTAGGCGAGCACTTTAAAGCAAGAGCATTTATCACCGGATTCACCGGAAGCGCCGGAACTGCTGTCATTACAAAGGATGAGGCAGGGCTTTGGACAGACGGAAGATATTTCATCCAGGCTGCACAGCAATTGGAGGGAACTGGCGTAACCTTATTCAAAATGGGAGAACCTGGCGTTCCGACAGTAGAGGAATACATCGCTGATGTACTTCCACAGAACGGTACTTTAGGCTTTGACGGACGTGTGGTTGCCATGGGTGAAGGACAGGCGCTTGTAGACGCTGTTGCTCCAAAGAACGGTAACATCAACTATTCGGAAGATTTGATCGACCTTATCTGGGAGGACAGACCTTCCTTATCCGAGAAACCGGCATTTGCGCTGGGTGAAGAATACACGGGAGAAAGTACTGCAAGCAAGCTGGAGCGTATCCGTAAAGCGATGAAAGAGGCTGGCGCTAACGTGCATGTCATCGCCGCTCTTGACGATGTATGCTGGACAACCAATTTACGTGGAGACGACATTGAGTTCTTCCCACTGCTTCTGTCCTACGCAGTCATCACTATGGACGACATGAAGCTCTATATTGATGAGCGGAAACTGACCGATGAGATGAAGGCAAACCTTGCAAAAGACAACATCTCTCTTCGTCCGTATAACGCAGTATATGAAGATGTGAAAGAATTATCCGATTCTGACGTGATCATGGTAGATCCTGCACGTCTTAACTATGCGTTGTACAACAATCTTCCAAAGAACGCAAAAGTAGTAGAGCTTACAAACCCTACTGTTCTTATGAAAGCTATGAAAAATGACGTAGAGATTAAAAATATCATCAACGCTCACATCAAAGACGGTGTTGCCATGACAAAATTCATGTATTGGCTGAAACAAAATGTCGGCAAAATAGAAATCACCGAGATCAGCGCCGCTGAAAAACTGGAATCTTTCCGTAAGGAACAGGAGGGTTACCTGTGGCAGAGCTTTGAACCAATCTGCGGTTCCGGTGAGCATGCCGCTATTGTTCACTACGCTGCAACTCCTGAAACAAACATCCCGGTTGTCACAGACGGATTATTCCTGACCGATACCGGCGGAGGATATATGGAAGGTTCTACAGATATTACAAGAACTTTCGCTTTCGGAAATCTGACAGACCGTATGAAAGAGGACTTCACAACCGTACTTCTTTGTAACTTACGTCTCGCAAGAGCCGTATTCCTGTATGGTACATGCGGCTACAACCTGGACATCCTTGCAAGAATGCCTGCATGGGAGCGCGGTATTAACTACAACCACGGAACCGGACACGGTGTCGGATACTTAATGAACATCCACGAAGCATCCAGTGGATTCCGCATTGCTATCCGCGACAGAGAAAAAGCTCCGATCGAGGCAGGTATGGTCCTCACAGACGAGCCGGGTATCTACATCGAAGGCTCTCACGGTATCCGTACGGAAAACGAGCTTCTTGCCCGCAACGGACAGAAAACGGAATACGGACAGTTCATGTACTTTGAGCCGATCACATACGTTCCGATCGACCTTGACGCTGTCGTTCCCGAGATGATGACAACAGAGGATAAAGAACAGCTTAATGCATACCATGCAAAGGTTTACGAACTGATCGCACCAAAATTAAGCGAAGAAGAAAGAGAATGGCTGAAAGAATACACAAGAGCAATTTAATCGCCGATATATTTCGAGGGCTGTGCATTTGCACAAGCCCTCGTTTTATAAGTGAAATCCTGCTAAGTCTGTCTATACTACAGTCTGCTGTACCGGCTTCCGTTCTTCAGTTTCTTTCCTTTAATTTCAGCCATTTCTGAAACTGTTACCATCTCATACCCTTTCTTCTTGAGTTTGGGAATGATCGTCATGGAGGCTTCGATTGTAGAATTATGAATATCGTGCATCAAAATAATATCTCCGTCTTTTATATTTTCCGTGGCGGCTCTGATTGTTTTTGAAGCACTGCGCGTCTCCCAGTCTCTGGTATCCACACTCCATAAAATCAACGGCATCTTCGCTCCATTTCTCAGAGAAGTTCCGACAGAGCCATAGGGTGGGCGCAGGAGCGCTGCACTCTCTTTCGTGACAGCCTTTATTTTTGAGTTTGTCTTTTGAACCTGTTGTCTGATTTTCGACATACTTGCCGAACCCAGATTCACATGGGAATAGGAATGATTGCCCACTTCACATCCGATAGTTTTCATCTTTTTCATGACACTTTTATAGTCAGAAACTTTGTATCCCACTACAAAAAATGTTGCGTGGGCATCATACGCCTCAAGCTGCCGCAATAACTTCCCGGTCTTTTTCCCCGGACCGTCATCATACGTAAGGGCTACTACTTTTTTCTTTCCTGCTCCCTTTACCTTCGACCAGTCAGAATAAAGCTTCCGGTCTTTTCCGTCAAACCTTATTTTCTTATAGGTACGGATCCTGACATAGTATTTGTTTCCCTTTCGTTTCCGAATCACTTTTAATACGTCCGCATTATTTTTTACATAGGAATTTTTTGTATTTTTCTTAAACTTCCGGTCTGGCGTATATTGAATTTGATAGCCTGTAGTCTGGCTGTCTTGCTCATCCCAGCAGACTACCAGATTCTTTTCATTTAAATATGCTTTCTGGATCTCTGTTTTTCCGGGACGAATTTGAAACACCTTACTAAAAGTACCTTCGTACTTTCCCGTGAAAATAATTTTAACCTTATATTTTCCGACATTTCTCCTTCCTTTAGGATAAATGACCTTATATTCTTTTGCGCCAAATTTTTTCCCGTTCTTGTCCCTTACTGTTACTTTCGGAGTCCGCACCTTCCCATTGTACGTATAATCTGTAACAGATAATTGAATGACCGGATCCTTAACAATTATAGTTTCCTGTTCTACAGACAGCTCCTGTTTCGTCTGTGGCTCTCCGGCATGAATTTCCGAAGCATTCATTAACAATAATGCCATCACCGAACATAGGACTGCCACAATATGTTTTCCGCGATTCTTTCTCATTTTATATCTTACATCCTACTTTGTCCGAACTGCTTTTGCTTTGGACCAGCCGGAATACAGCTTCACTGTTTTTCCGCTGATTTTTACATTCTTGTATGTCCGGACTCTTACATAATATTTTTTCTTAGCCTTTAACTTTGTAATCTTCTTAACCGATGATTTATTGCTTTTAATAGTTACGGTTTTGTTTCCTTTTTTAAACTTACTGTTTGTGGAATACTGAACCTGATAACCGCTGGTCTGACTGCTCTTTTTCTTCCATTTTACCGTAAGGCTTTTTCTTCCCTTACTTACCTTGGAAAGGCTTGTTCCCTTCGGAACAATGTCAAACTTCTTAGAGATGCTTCCGCTGTAATTCCCCTTAAAGGTCACTTTCACCGTATAACGTCCTACGTATTTGCGCCCTTTTGAATACGTCACTTTATAATTCGAGCGGCTGACAGTTCTTCCCTTACTGTCCTTTACGACAACAGACGGTGTTCTCACCTTGCCGTTGTATGTATACTTGGAAGCAGAAACAGACATCTTCTTCGGCGCATAGATTACAGACGTTCCGTTTGTTGCCCCACAGGAACATTTCTTAACGATCTTCCCGTTTCTGGACGGCGTTGCTTTGGAGACAACATTTTTATAACTGTGAGAGTGGGTGGACAATTTAAAGGTATAAGTTCCTGTATAAATTCCCGTATAAGAAGAACGTCCCTGAGACACAGCCAGATAATACGTTCCTTTCGACAGCGTCACCGCCTCTGAGGCACTGTTGATCTCTGTCACACTATTCCACTTCGTTTTTGCAGACCACAACTCGCTCCCGGAAGCATTATAAATTCTATAGTGTATATCTTTCATTCCGGTAGTTGCCGAAAAAGTAACTTTTCTTGAACTGCTCAATGTAAATTTGTAGAAATCCTTATCATCATTCTCCGCAAGCTGTCCTTTATAGCTTCTGTTAAATGTGACAGCATCTCCTTTTGCCATCGTATTGTTGCTTCCGGTTTCCGTAAAACTTTCTCCCGCACCGGAAAATCCAAGTCGGAAATTATAATTACCACTATAAGTATTGTCTTTTAATACTGCAAAATAATAAGTTCCTTTTATCAAGTCAATACTTTCATCCATAACAATGGTTTGCGTTGCACTTTCCCACTTTTCCTTCGTTGCCCATACTTCTTTTCCGGCAGAATTGTAGATACGGAAGCTAACCACTTTAATATTGGCGGAACCTGTAAATTGCACTCTGCCTGAGCTGCTTAATGTAAATTGGTAAAAATCTTTTGGATTCCCCGAGACAATCCAGCCCTCATATCCGGTTCCAAGACTGATCGGCGTTGCAGAACCAATGGAATCTCCTGCCGCTTTCGCCTCTGCATTTACGGATTCTCTCTGTTCTTCCGTAATCTGTCCTTCTTCAGAACTTCCCTTCTCTGTAATGACTTCCGTACTTTCTTTCACGGATTCTTCTGCATTCGCCGCTACAGGCTGTCCCGAAACGAAAAAAGCCGTGACGATTGCCGTTGCCATTAACAAAAATCGCTTCTTCATAAGTATCCCTCCTAGTATAATAATGGTGTAGTCAATAAGACTACTTAGTTAATAAGTTTCTA
>CAUWLL010000058.1:0-12993 GCA_963559605.1 uncultured Lachnospiraceae bacterium | reverse complement strand
TCTAATGCTCCTTTCATTTTGGGTATAAAAATAGACGCTCATTTCTGAACGTCTACATTACTGAAAGGCTTGTCCTCTCACACATATTCTATTTTAATAGGTACAACAGTTGCCTTTCTCCTTGTATTTTCGTTGTTTTCATCACTTGCGTTATCTACAACCCCCGTGTCCTGCGTCTAGCATAATTGAATAAGACATAAAAATCTCCCTTCATATACATTCTATAATAAAATATGCAGACACAAAATAAATGTTTGCATTTTTATTCAATTTTCACTTAATTTTTCATAAATATTTGCCGATATTATAAACATCTATAAAATATTTTACACTATGCAATCACAAGAGGTACTTTTAATTCCTGTGCCTTTTTGACATTCTCCCGCGTTACTTCACCGTCTGTAATAATCTTATAAACTTCGTGAATCGGGCAAATAACCGACAAATATCCGCCGCCAAACTTACTGCTGTCCGCCAACACATACACTTCTTGGGTTGATTTCAAGATCGCTCGTTTCACCTGCATCTGCGGTGTTGCAATAGATGTAAGTCCCACATCAAAATTAATACCATGCACACCGATAAACGCCTTATCTACGCGAAACTGCTCCATATTCTGAACAGCCGCATCTCCCATGGTCGCCGCGAGATGACCGCCCACATGACCGCCTACCATATAGAGTTCCACATGTTCTGCTCCGGCAAGCTCATTTCCTGCAAGCAGGGAATTTGTCACTACTGCCAGACGTTTCTCCGGGTGCTCCTTGATATGGAGTGCCAGATAAAAACTGCTGGAAGCATCATCAATAATAATTGTATCCCGGTCATTGATAAATTCATAGGCACATGCTGCAATTTTCTTCTTCCGTTCGGCATAGCGGTAAATACTTTCCGCCTGATATTTTCTGGCAGGCGCTTTCTCCAATTTCACAGCGCCGCCGTGGGTACGTTTTAGGAGCCCCTCCGACTCCATACTTTTTATATCGCTTCGGATCGTCACCTCTGAACATTCCAGCTCCCTGCTCAAATCTGTCACTCTGACTTTCCCTTTATCGTTTAATTTCTGCAAAATCGCCCGTCTGCGTTCTTCCATATCGCTCACCGCCTAACTCTCTCCTGCTATCTATGTTGACATTTTTTTACCACGATGTCAAGTCCGCAAACTTCTCTCGCATTCTTATCGCATTCTCACTCTGCTTTGCCCAAGCTGTTTTGCGATCAAAGTAAAAATCGACGCAAACTTCTCTCCAAAATCTTCTTTCGGCAAAATGATCGCCCACTCTTTCGCATAATAGATCCCAATTGTCTTGGGAGTCACTACTGCACGTTCAATCTCCTCCCATTTGTGAAATCTGGTTTTGCTCCCATATTTCACCTCAATCCCTTCTTCCGAGAATATGTATTCCACCGGATTGCAATATTCTTCGTTCACCATCACCTGTTTTTTCGCCCGCATTTTAAGCTGTATGGGATTACTTGCAAGGAAAATAAACGCTGCCACAAGATAGCATATCACTCCCGGCACACTTGTTTTCCCCGTCACATACAGGATAATACCCATAAATGCAACTGCAAGCCCCAATATATTGATTAAAAATCCACTGAACTTTGAATATGCGTGAAACAACAGAAAATCATATAACGCCTCTTTTGTCATGTGTACGGTCATCTTATACATCTATTCTACCTCTCTTTTTTAAAAGAGTCCTCTTATACGCTGTATAAAAGGACTCTGTACCATCATTGTGATTCTGTAAAACTATGCAACTTTGCTGTGTGCCCATCCTTCCGGACTGTAAATACCTTTCTGTTTCTTCTGCATATATTTATCAAACGCTGCTGTGATAAACGGACACAGGAACAGAGTAATGATAGAAGCTGTTGCACACTGTGCTGTTGCCATTGGTACAAATTCTGCCATCGTCGGATCTGCCTCTGCAACCGCAGCCGGAGTCATAGCAGAGTTTAATGCTGTCGTACCAATTGCTGCACCCATCGCATTTCTCTCATGTTTCGGAAGCAGTAGGTTTACAATGAAGAAGAAGAGTACTGCTGTTGCCGCAGAGATAAGCCCCAGCACAATACCGGATGCTCCCGCTGTCAGAATCGTCTTAACATCCGTCTTTGCACCGATAGAAATCGTCATAAAGAAAGTTACGATTGGCTGTGCGTGTTTACATGCATCTCTGAATCCTTTGTCTAAGTTACCCCAGATAAACCCGATCAAAAGCGGTACTAATACTGCGATCAGAGAATTTATCGGAATATTTGCAAGTCCTGTCGCTCCAAGTGCGATCAATGTGAAAAATGGTCCGTCATTCAAAGACAAGATAGAAATCGCTCCGGTATCTGTTGCATTTCCAAACTGAGATGACAGGGAAATATAAAGAGAACCGTTAGAGTTTGTAATCGTTGCGATCAATACAAACGGTGCAATTCCAAGGAAACCTGCAGGTCCGCAGATTTTTCCTACTACGAGTCCCAGGATTACTCCGAGAAGGAACTTCGTACCTGTCATAACAACACCTTTGTAAAGAGGCATACCCACCTGCTTAATGTCGATCATAGAACCACATACGATCAGGAAAAATCCCATCATACAAGCATTTCCTTCATAAAACAATGCTGTTACGTATCCACCGATCTGAAACACTTGCGGTACAAATGTTGCCAGTACTACAGCGATCACTAACGGAATAATTACCAGTCCTCCCGGAAGGTTCTTCATCTTGTTAAGAATGTCCATATCTTTACGTTCTTTGTCCACTTTAGTTACTTTATTTTCTTCACTCATTTTTCTCTCTCCTCCATTTATTTTTATTCTTTATGTGCCGTCCACACATATCCGTCCCGAATACCCTTCATATTATCTTGCCGATTCTCGGAACAAACGGGTTACAATATCGCAGGCTGTATTGTCATTTCCCGTCAAACCGCCCTTTCCTACAACCGGAAGTCCATCGTAGCTTCCTACAAGTCTTCCAATATCCGTCTGCGGAATCACATAATCCAGAACCTCGATACACTCTACCCCCAACTGGCGGCATACATTGACCATCGTGTCTCCTCCGGTTGTGTAAAGCCCGGCAATCTTTTCACGCCCTTCCTGCTCTAAAACCTGTGAGATAATCATTCCCAGTCCCGCATTGATGCGGTCTGCACTCATGCCGTGCGCATAGTGCCGCTTTCTGTCCTCTTCTTCCAGATTAAGAAGCGGTCCGTGAAGCGCCGTTTCAAAGAGGATCGCTCTCGGTTGATTTTCTGATTTCAAATAATCAACGGCTGTATGTACTGCCTTGAAAGCTTCCTTCAATCCCTGCTCTCCGCCTTCAATAAGCGCTACCGGATCCACACTGATTCTGACGTGCCGTGGATCCTCACACAAAACTTCCATCTGCTTCTTCGTCACCGGAGTTGCGCTTCCCGCCGCGATAAGAACTGTCTTTCCCGTCTCGTCTGCTTCCGGCGGAAGGTTCGGTTCTTCGATTCCGATAAGACTTCTGTGATAAGCCATCTTAGAAGTAAACGGTCCCGGATCTACTGTCACCACATCCCAGCTAAGAGCAATACACGCCTGTGCAATGTTCTCTACATCCTCAAGAGAAATAGCATCTACCACGATAACCTGACAACCGTCTTCCCTTTGTTCGGCTAACGCCTCTTTGATTGCTTCATCCCCTGCCAGAACTTTATCTAAGGTTACAAGACCTACTTTTCTTTTTGTCTGTCCCGACAAAAGTTTTGGAATATAATTTTCTTTTACCGGCGTTCTTACGTCCTTTGCCACCGGTGTATTAATGAGTGCCACACCATCTATGACAGAATATCCTCCCACCAGGATCCTTCTGGACTGTGGCATTGCCGGAACGACAACCGCAACCGCATCTTCCGAAAGCTGGTCTAACATAGCGTCAATCTCCACACCGATTCCACCGCGCATGGTTGTATCGATCCGCTTCTGAAAATATTTTACACCCATATTTTTTAGGGCGATGGTTGCATCCTTTACCTTGTCATAGGCTTCATTTGCCGGAAGCGGACGACTGTTGCTGCTGATAATGATGGCGTCTAATTCTTCCACCTTTTCCGCATTAGCCGCAGCTTCTACATTAAAGAACACTGCTGTTCTTGCCTTACTTCTTGCCAACAACACACCTGTAGTTGTTGCACCTGTAAGATCATCTGCTACTGTTCCTATAAGCGGCATGTCTTTCCCTCACTTTCTGTATCCCTTTTATTTCTCGTGCTGTTTTGCTGCATATTCAGCCACAACTTTTGTAGACTCAATAAGACTTACGCACCCGGCGATTCCTTTTCCAGCAATGTCAAATGCTGTTCCGTGATCTACTGAGCTTCTGATAAACGGAAGTCCGAATGTCAGCGTTACTGATTTCTCAAAATCAAGCGTCTTACATGCAATGTGTCCCTGGTCGTGGTACAAAGAAAGGATCGCATCATATTTCCCGGACTTACCGATATTAAATACGGAATCTGCCGGACATGGGCCAACAGCATTAATACCTTTTTCTTTTGCCGCTTCTACAGCCGGTCCAATATCTGTAAGCTCTTCTGTTCCGAACAATCCGTTGTCCCCGTTGTGTGGATTTAAGCCCGCTACTGCAATAAGCGGATTCTCAATGCCAACCTTGCGAAGTTCTTTATCGATATTTATTACATTTTCCAAAATAACATCTTTCGTTGCATAATGACATGCATCTACCAACGACATATGACGGCTTACGAAGAACACTCTCAGTTTATGGCAGGAGAACATTGTGAGGGCATATGGAGAATTCGTTACATTCTGGTAAATCTCGGTGTGCCCCGGTTCTTTTACGCCTACTAATTTGATAGCTCCTTTGTGGATCGGAGAAGTAGAAACTGCATCTATCTTCTTTGCCATTCCAAGCTCAATAGACTTCATGATCCAGTCAATCGCCATTTGTCCCGCAAGCTTCTGCTCTTTTCCCCATTCAATAGAGTCCGTATCATAATCGCCCGTCTCCAGGATGTCCACAGTCCCGAACTCATATTTTGCTTCTTCCGGTTCTGTGATCAAATTATACTTCAACTCTTTTCCAAGCACTTTCGCAGCTTTTTCCATGATCGCCTTGCTTCCGATCACAAACGGTTTACAGCACTCATGAATCTCTTCCGATAACATGATCCCTACTACAATCTCCGGACCGATTCCCGCCGGATCCCCCATTGTAATTGCCGTTACAGGTCTGAATTTTTCGCTCATTTTCTTTTTCCTTTCTTTTTATTTTCGTTTTGTTTGTTTTTCTTGATATTATTTTATTATTATTTCTTTCGTTTTGCAACTCATTTTTATATTTTCAGTACATATACATACTTTCAAACCATTCATTTTATGCATATTATACAATTTATTTCTTGTTTGTTTTCGTTTTCTTTCGTTTTTTCGTTTTTATGATTTATTTATCATTTTAAGTTGCGCTTCTAAAAGGAATGAATTATAATAACATTATCTGACAATATACAATAAATTCGAAGGAGGCAATCATGGGAAAGAAGTTATATTTCGGAAGTAACCTGAAAATGTATAAGACCATTCAAGAGACTGTGGATTATCTGAATGCTTTGGTAGAAAACACCAAAGACATCAGCCGCGAAGAGATCGAATTGTTTATCATCCCGTCTTATACAACATTAGAAAGCGCCACAAAGAAAGTTGACCGCAACTATGTAAAATTAGGCGCACAAAATATGTGTTGGGAGGACGAGGGACAGTTTACAGGAGAAATTTCACCTGTTATGCTAAAAGAGCTGGGCCTTGATCTTGTAATGATCGGACATTCTGAAAGACGACATGTATTCGGCGAAACAGACGTTGAGGAAAACAAGAAAGTAAAAGCCGCTCTGAACCATGGATTTACTACATTATTATGTATCGGCGAAACCGCAGAGGAAAAAAACTTCGGAATCAGCGCAGAAGTTCTCCGAACCCAATTAAAAATCGGTTTTCACGATGTTCCCGTATCACAAGTAAAGGACATCTGGGTAGCCTATGAACCGGTATGGTCTATCGGAGTAAACGGAACTCCGGCTTCCGCAGACTACGCCGAGGAAATGCACAAAGTCATCAAGGCTTGTTTGATCGAGATCTTCGGCGAAGCAGGAAAAGAAATCCCCGTATTGTACGGCGGCAGCGTAAATCCGGGCAATGCCAATGAGCTGATCGTCCAGCCATCCATCGACGGCCTTTTCACAGGACGCGCCGCATGGCAGGCAGATAAGTTTAACACATTGATCCGCGATGCCAAAGCAACATTCGAAGCACAGTAAATATCGCACACAAAATGTGGCATACATATAGACTCTGTCAAAACAAAGAATATGCTTGCGACATATTGCCTAAAAAACCGGAGCAGTGGATATTTCATACCCGCCGCTCCGGTTTTATTATACTTTCACACCTATCCCTCTTCTACTTCCGGATATAACTCTTCCCACCGCTCTCTTGTCAGGCGCTCTCTGTGCCATGTATTCACCAGTTCTTTATTGATAAAAAGGATCTTGTTAGAAACATACTCGAATCCACCGCCTTCTTTATCTCGAACAGTCACTTCATGTGTCAGCACCTTAGTAGAACTCCGCGCCGGATAAACAGCATTCACTGTAAGTGTCCGGGTTCCATCTCTATGTTCCCGGCATCCGATAACTTCTGAATACGCCATCTCCTCCGGCAGTTCCATATCATAATAAGCTCTTGGTCGAAACTCATAAGTGTTGTCTTTCGAAAAGTATGTTCCTCTTTGCTGTATTTCCTGTGAGGCAATCTTAAAAAAAGACTGAACCACCTGTTCATATTCTTCCTGTGCGATCCTGTAGCGTTTTCCGATCCCCCACGTATCCGATGCCATAGTATACGGAATACTTTCACCATATACTGCCGGATACAATAACCGAAACAAATCGTCAAAATTGACCGCACCATACTCCTGTTCTGTCCAGTTTAGAAAAAACAAGTTGTTTTCCGCATACCCCACAGGCTGAATGTATTTCCGATTCATCTCCCGGTACTTATCTTCCAAGGGCTGCACTCTGAGACAGGTGTATGACATAGGACCATGATACCCCTCCGGCTGATATTTTTCAAAAAACAAATATCCGTCTTTTGAATACTCCCACCTATACGCACGGTAAGTTTCTTCGTATTTCACTTCGGGCTTGTGTTCCTCCCACGCTACCCACATCCGTTCCACTCGAATCTCTCCGTCTTCTGTCGCAAGATTATACCTAGTAAAGCTTCCTTCTCCTTCTACACAGAAAACAGTCACTTTCGCCCGGTCTTTCGCCTTTGCTGCCAGAACAAAATCCCGAAGCTTCTCTGCATGTTTCATATTCACCTGATTTTCCGCGTCAACCGCTACATGCCCTGATTTTCCGAGCCGTTCCACAATCTCTCTTTTGGTAGAAAAATCATTCAAAGAACCCTTTTTCTCCGCCTGCTCGTAAATATCTCTGTAACTTTCTGCCACAGTTTCTTCTATTGTTTCTTTCGGAACTTCCAAAGATTGTTCCCGATCCCCCCGACTTCTCCCACAGCCTGCTGCCACCGAGAACACGAGAACCAAAATGAGAACAATTGCTCTTATCTTCAACCGCAATTATTTATCCTCGATCGCCATAATCATATCTACTCGTGTCTGATGTCTTCCACCCATAAATTCAGCATCAAGCCATTCATCAATTATCATTTTCGCCATCTCGATCCCGATCACACGGGCGCCAAACGCCAATACGTTTGTATTATTATGCTGTCTGGATAATTTCGCAGAATATGGCTCGGAGCACACAACCGCCCTGACTCCCTTTACTTTATTTGCCGCAAGAGAAATGCCTACGCCCGTACCACAGATCAAGATCCCGAGGTCTACCTCTCCTTCCACTACAGCACGTCCGACTTTCTCGCCGTACTCCGGATAGTTACAGCTCTCGTGAGTATCTGTTCCGTAATTTACCACTTCACATCCTCTTTCCTTAAGATACGCAACAACCTCATTTTTCATTTCCACTGCCGCATGATCATTTCCGATTCCAATCTTCATATTCTAAACCTCCACTTTCATTAATCTTTTCTGATTACAATATTATAATAGCTGTATATCTTCTTCGCAAGAGCTCCGCACAAAATACCGAGAATTACTCCGCCCAAAACATCAGTAGGATAATGCACATACAAATACATCCTTGAAAGCGCAATTAAGACAGCCAGCACAAACGCAGGTTTCCACAGCCATTTTTCTTTAGAAAACCACAATGCCGATGCAGCCGCAAATGACGCAGCCGTATGCCCCGAAGGAAAGGAAAAATCTTTCGGCTTCGCAACCAGTACTTCTACCGCCGTATTGACATCATAAGGACGAATCCTCGCCACCAACGGCTTCAACACTATGTTACAAAGCAGAACGTCCAATACAAGGGCTACAGCCACAAATACCCCTGCCTTTCTTGTTTTAGGGATGATAAGAAGCACTGCTGCAAGAAGAATCCAGACCGCTCCTTTATCTCCCAGACCGGAAACAAACACCATCAGTTTGTCCAGGATGGGTGTGTGTAATTGTTGAATATAATCTAAAATCTGAAATTCAAATGGCATATCTGCACCTCTTGCCTTTCTTTCTATATCGCCGGGTTATTCATCTCATAAGTTCCGTATACCTGTCCCAAAACCGTTCCAAGACATGTGAAATCATCCGTATCCTGTATCATAATATCCGGCTCAACCACATTAAGCGCGCGCAGCTTTTTTCCCTCTTCATTGCAACAAAGAGTGCGGATATAATAAATACCATTTAAACAAAGGAATCCGATTTCATTATGCCCGGCAGGCTTTCTTTTGAGAGCCAAAATATCATGTTTCTTGTAAACCGGCTCGTAACTGTTTACTTGAATCTGAAAACAAAATTCCATATTTTCTAATACATGCTTTTTTTTCAATCTTATCGTCTGTTCACTGTTGCTTAACAAAAAACCACAACGAAGTTTACGGACCCCGGGTTGTACACACGGAAACTCTACCCACTCTTCACAACGGTTCCGCTCGTACTCTTCTGCAATAATCATTTGTACCAAACGCTTGCTGTCCTCTGTCAAATCCCGATATTTCAAAACAGACTCCACCTCATCGGGTGTCAATTCCTGCCCATAGAAGGTCCGGCTCTTGCTGTGTGTCAGGTAATCTTGATAAAGATAATTGGCATCTACTTCGAGAATCTGGATTAAAGATATTAAAATGTCCGGCTTCGGGTAACTGATACCATTTTCGTAATTGGCAATAGCAGAGGGCGTAACATGAATTTTTTCTGCCAGTTGTTTACGGGAAAGCATTAGGCTTTCTCTTCTTTTGCGTAGTTTCTCTCCGATTCCCATACAAAAACCTCCTATAGCACTTTCTAGTAAGAGTATACAACAAGTTTCTTGAGGAATCAATAATCTTACAAGAAACTTGTCGACAATTTGAAGATAATATCGTAGACTGTACGAGACATCAAGAATCGGCTGGATAGTAAGAAAGACAATGAGAGAAAGGCAGGGGGACAACAGTGATAAGAGCTAATACAATGGACGTGCTGTTGAGGACGGAGGATGCCGGCAGGTGTCAAAGGGACAACCTACATCTGCGATGCTATGGCGCTGTTCCAATCGGATCCTTATTATACAAACGGAAAAATAAGTTCTCTTTATGCAGACATTGCCAAGAAGCACGAAACAACAGCGTCCAGCGTGGAAAGGGCAATTCGTCATGCATTCGAAACTACACTGATCAAAGGAGATTCGGAGATATTGGAGAAATATCTGGACGTTTCAAATGCCCAGAACTCCAATTTATTGAAGAGTCTCTATTTTCGGCTTCGCCATGAGGAATTAAAAAACAGGGACGTGATAAACTGTAATCCAGAAAGTTGTAAGATGAAAAAACAAATATACCAAGAAGCTATGACAACTTTCTTTACAGAATTAGAGCACGCCATCAAAAAACGCTTGGAATCTTCATAAATGTAAAAGGATCATTAGAGCAAAGAATGTGCCTTGGCACATTCTCGCGCCAAGCGCGGTCGCTTGCGACATGTTACATCTTCGTTATCTGACGCCCTCCCCCGGATCTATATCGCGATATTTTACCTTCTTGCATCGATTAGATGTGGTGTTATCGCTTTCGATATGTGACTATAATCCCGATCACAGAACTAATAAAAACGAATGGCGCCAATCTTACAAATAAAAATTCAAAACCATGCAATACAGTACCCGCAATCGCTAATTCCGGATTATTAAAATCCCAAGTCAAATATTCACTATTCATAGTTGTAAAAGCAATAAATACTACTCCAATAAGTACACACACAAAAATAAGCAGATAACGAATTGTCCACATCCGCCTCTCACTCTTTTTAGCAAGTTGAAGATTGATAACTTCAAGTTTTTCAGAAATATTCTTTAAATTTCCTTCGTTCAAACATTCTTCCTGTACAGTCTCTCCGAGCAAAACACTTACAGACGTATCCATTTCTTCCGCTAATGAAACAAGCATACTCGAGTCGGGAACCGATAATCCGCTTTCCCATTTAGACACTGTTTGCCTTACTACATTCAGCTTTATAGCCAGTTCTTCTTGTGAAAGTCCTTTTGCTTTTCGCAGATTTCTAATATTTTCGTTTAACATAACCTGTGCCTCCTTTGCTTTGATACAACTATTAAATATCAAAACCGCCGTTGCCACAAGCAACGCAGATTAACATCTGTCATTCCTGCACCAAATCCATAATTATCATTTTATTCAGCTTTTTTCTCAAGAATTAAAGCTGCATTATTAACTTTCTTTTTATCCGAATCCTTCATCAAGAAGTCTAAAATCTTTTCATCAATATACAGCAGTACTTCCACAGCATCTGCATATTTTTTCTCGGCATCAGCCGCATTTTCCCTTGTACCATGGAACGATTTATTCCTTAGTGTTGTAAGATCAGATAAAAGCTTCTTGTCTATAGGTTTATCAAGACCAAATCGTCTATATGATTCTATCCCCATCCATTTCAGTATATTTTCAAGTTTTTCAACCCTTCCTATATCATGAACTTTTACAAGGTTATTCTTTAGTATTGATACAATTCTTACCCGCTTATTTGTATCAATTTGTTTTTGTACCGATTCTATGACCATATCAACTTCTTCATCTGCGAGGAGCCTACTCGAGCCATTATGTCCTTCATATTCCTTCTCGCAGAATTCTATTATAGAAAACAAATGGAAGAACTTACTCTTAATATTTTCCGTTCCCAAGGCTTCGTAGTATTCATTCATAAGAAATTCCACAACATCATCTGTTTTTGAAAGCCATTCTCTAATCTTTATCTCATCGGAAGAAATCGGGACTTGAACGATGCTGTATATGCTATCTTGAACATGTATGTCATCCTGTAAATGAAGTATTTTGTTATTACCATCTATTTCTTCGAAAGCTTTTCATCTTGTCTCAACAAACCGAACATATTCAGAACGATTAAACACTGCTTCACTCCACACAGGTTCCACTCTGGGCTGATACAAATGCCTATTAGCATTGTGTTTGAGAAAAACAAGACTTAATCTTTTACATATCTTATCAATAATCTCTTCACAAAACTTCTTAGCATATATCTCATCATCAACCAACATTCCTTTTATCTCACATATCACTCTATAATCATGTTTTTCACGAAGGGTACCAGGCTCTCTATTATCAGAAACATTTGCATGAAGTTTAATTTTTATAGTATCTCTAAAGTCATATCCGTCTCCATATCCCGGAACTTCATATGTTCTAAATATTATTTGGAATTCTTCTTCACAAGACTCTGTAATTTCATAATAAAGTTCCGACTCCGGATTATTTGATCGTAATGCAAATTTATTATACGTTAACGGAACTGTTATATTATATTTAAAAACCATTTTAGTACGTCACCTCATATCTAATGATTTTTTTAGACTCCCTCATTTTAGTACACATTCATTAAAATAATAGCTCTTTTATTAGCTCTTCATGGATATATCCATTCGTTGCTACTACACTACTTCCTTTTCTCGGTTCAAGAGTTTTCCCCATAAAATCAGTTACCTTTCCACCAGCTTCTTGAATTAAAAGCATTCCGGCAGAATAATCCCAAGGGTTCAAATACATCTCAAAATACCCTCCTTGCCTGCCACAAGCAGTGTATTCCAGTTCTAGTGCAGCTGAACCGATTCTGCGGACATCTTGACATTGACCGAACACTCTGCGAAAACGAGTAAAGTTTTCATCAGCCAGCTCTCTTTTTGCCGTCCCTATTCCAATTATCGTGTCAGATAGTTTTTCTGAATTCGAAACGTGTATCGGGTGTCCATTCAAGAATGCTCCCTTTCCCTTAATTGCTGAAAATATTTCCTCATGGAAAGGGTCATATACAATTCCCATAACAACTTCTTCTTTCTGGCAAAGTGCTAAAGATACAACACTATGCTGATAGTCGTGCATCAAATTTATTGTTCCATCAACAGGGTCTAAAATCCAAAAACTATCTGCCTTCATTTCCTGCAATCCAGTTTCTTCTCCAAGAAATTGAATATCCGGCGCAAGGATAAACAGCTTTTCCTTCAAGAAATTTTGCACAGCAAAATCCACTTGCGTCACATAATCCGCAAGTCCTTTCTCTTTAACATGAGAAACCATTTCACGGTTCTTTATTAAATCTTTTGTCATTTTTACTAATTCTATTATTTTCCGAATATCCATGTACCACGCCTCCTTTTTCTTAATATATTCATATTATAGCAATTGCCTACATCTGCCACAATGAAACTCTATTCAGCAAGCCTATTTTTCAGGCTGTCCCTGCGGTGTTCCAATGTCTTTTTCATAAATCTAATTCTCATTTCATTGGGGGGGGGGGAGAGTAGGTTAGAGGGCTTTTGCCCTCTTTCCCCTCATCAAACCGTGCATGAGGT
>CAUWLL010000057.1:0-13160 GCA_963559605.1 uncultured Lachnospiraceae bacterium | reverse complement strand
TTGTGCAAGCTATTTTCATTCAAAAGTTCGACGAAAGTCGAACTTTCCTATAAAGCAAGAAAAGCAAAGCTTCCCAATATTATAAAATACCATAACAGATAAGGGATACCGTCTGCATGTTTCTGTCAACGGTATCCCTTATCTGTTATATAGCCGCGCGAAATATCTCAGTCATCGACTGTTATTTGTCGTGTTTATTCAGCCACTCTTTCATCAATTCTACATATCTGTCATTATCCTCTACAAAGCACATATGACGACATGTACGGAACAACTCCCACTCAGAATTCGGGATTCTGTCGTACATATATTTTGCTATGTATGGCGTACATAAATCATTGCCGCCATTGATAACAAGTGCAGGCTCTTTGATGTCTTTGAGCTGCTCTGTCACGTCATATTCCTTCAATGTTCCCTGTGGAGTGTACTCATTCGGTCCCCATCCTACAACGTAAGACTCGCCGCCTTTTCTTACCGGGCGTTTCAGGCACTCCGGTGAATCCTCTGTCACATTGCCTGCCGCATGACGGAGCATATACTCTGCCTCTGCTGCCTGATAAACCGGATCGCTGTAATCTCCGCTGGAAGTTGCTTTCTCGATCGCATCCTGATACTCCTGCGGAAGTTCCTTGATCATACGGTGGGCTTCAATTCCCCACATCCAAGAAGCCGGAAGCGTACTGGAGAGGATCAGACTCTTAAGTCCTTCCGGTTTATGATTACATACATAATCCAAAAGCAGCATTCCGCCCCAGGACTGTCCGAGAAGATGGATCTCATCCAGACCAAGATGCTCTCTGAGCGCTTTCAACTCGTTTATCCATGTTTCAGCAGTCCAAAGTTCAGGATGTCCGTCAAGGTAAGACTCTCCACAACCAATCTGATCGTACATAATAAGCTGACGTCCGTCCTCTTCTGCCAGTCTGTCAAGCACCTCAAAATAATTATGTGAAGAACCCGGTCCTCCGTGAAGCAACACCAATGGTTTCTTGTCGCCTGTGTTTTCCCCAACGATACGATAATAGGTCTTGTACCCTAAATACGGCATATAGCCTTCCTGAATTTTCATTTTGAAAACCTCCTTAAAATTCCGTTTGTTATATTATAAACAATATTGAAAAGATTGTCCACTGATTATCTTAAGCATTTTGGGGTTCCGTTTAAAAATCGTCATAATCATCATAGTCATCATATCGCCTGCGTCTTCCTCCTCCGCCAAAAGAGCCGAACAGTCTCGCGATTCCCAGAACAATTGCCCGGACAATGGCAAAGGCAATAAACATCGCCATAAATCCTATGACTCCCGCAACTATATCGTCAAAATCCATCGTTCCTGTTCCTGTAAATCCCTGTCCGATCTCTATGGCAAATACAATTACCATAATAACCGTAAATACATAAATCCACGCTATCACAAGCACATGGTTCTTACTAAGCAGCTTAAACAACGGATAAATAACAAACAGCATTCCCATACCAAGCAGCCCGATAACAATAAAATGAAGCTCTTTATCTGTAAATGTGGTCTCAAAACTGTCGTTCCAGCTCAGAATGATCGTATGTATCTGAGCAATGATTTCTACAATCGCATGTAATAAATCTGTCATATGTGCGTCTCCTTCTTCTCTCGTTCTTCTTAAATATCCTTTTATTTTTCTCAGCCATTATAACACTTCCGCCAATTTTCGTCACCCATATCCACGTACATTCACATTTTCTTTATTTTATCTTAAGATTTTTTCGATTTGTTTAAGAGATTGAACATACTTTAGACATATTTTCCTTTTATACTAAAAGCCAGATAGTTGAAGAGCATATCAACTATCTCCCCCCCCTCATAAAGTAAACACCGGAAGATTTATTCTCTCCGGTGCACACTTTTACTCTCATTCCTTTAAAAAATATAACACAGAACCCCCGCCTGACAGAACTCAGACGGGGTTTTCTGTATGATTCCGCCATTTCTTACTCTATGCTGATCCTTTCTACCAGCGCACGTCGGTTCTGTACTTTCAGACACCCCCATGCAACCAGCATCGGAAGGAGCAGGACACAGCCTACATAACACAATACCCAGACCCAAGGGAAAGTATATTCCATGTAGGATGCAATCTTATGAAACCAGCGGATAAGCCCATATCCCACCGCTGTTCCCACCGTCAGCGTGATCAGAATATTCGGCAGCGCCAATAAAAAACTCTCCCACAGAAGCATCTTCCGAAGCTGTCTTTCTTCCATACCAATAGATTCCAGCATAGACAGTTCCCTGCGCCTTGTCATAATGCTGTTGATGATCGTATTGACCAGATTCAGAATGCTGAACGCTATGACAAATGCCACAACGCCGTAAATCATCACCGACAATTGTTTTACCTGCTCTTCAGATTCGCATTTAGATTAATATCTCCCCACAACTTCTTCATGGTATCTTCCGTCATGACAAACGTATCCCCGTCTCTCGGAAGATCGAAAGCGCCCACTGCCGCAATTTCAATCTCTTTACTGCGTTCTTTCCCGTCATACCAGACAAGCTTCCCTTGATCTCCCGCACGGAGCTTCACATTATAAACTTCCTCGATCAAATCCGGCATATAACAGATTAAAGAATTCTTTTCCGTCAACTCATCATAGTCAAGTCCGGCTTCCATAAGTTCTTTATTCCCTTCTAGTTCTTCCCGCGTAAGCATGTAAAATCCAAGACGCATGGTGGTATGTTCTCCACACTCCAACATCCCATAGCCTCTCTTCTCAAATTTCGCCGCCGTTACATGGGGAATCTCGAGAACCTTTTGCCTTAATTCTCCATTTAATCCATCTGTCATCTGGAGCTTCGTCACTCCATAAGCATCCTGCTTGTCGTGCGCATCATATTTATATGAAATATGAAAATCACTGTCTTCGAATCCGCCCTGTCTTGCATAGGCGTCTGTATCCCAGGATACCAGATAAGTGGACGCTCCCATAAATAAAATACCTCCAAATGCTAAAGAAAGCGTCGTAAGCATCGCTTTTTTCTTTCCACGCATCTGCCCTAGTCTCGCCAACACATAAGGACTTAACGGTTTGTGACGCTTTGGCAACGCTTTGCCGTCCTCATCTGCATCCGCGCTCCTTGCTGCTTCAATGGGTGAAACTCCAGATGCTACTTTCGCAGGTTTTCCAATCGAAATCTGTACCACCGCCGTTCCAAAGATCACCATTCCTCCAAAAATAAGCAGCGTATTCGTAATGTCGAATCCCTTGGGCTGAGTGACGACTGCAACTGCCAGACCAAGAAGAAAACCGACAGGAATCGCACATACCGACAAATACCATCCTTCTTTTCGTATCATCTTACGTATTTGTTTTTGCGTCATTCCTATGGTAAGAAGCTGTCCTATCTGGCGTACTCTTCCTGATACAGACAGGTAAAAAATGCTGTAAATGACAATCGCGCTTGCAAAACAAATAATAATACCAATCACTGCCATAGCGATGGTTGTGGAAGGATTCGTTCTGAGCAGATCTACAAATTTACCGTTGAGATTTACGTTGCCGGCTTCCAAGCCGTATTCTTTTCCCATCTCAAACACATAATTCTGAAGCTCTGCATCGTTCATCTGCTCTGCATTTTTTATCTTTGTCAGCGCATAATATCCGCCTACGCTTAAATCTTTATCTGTATCTGCAAACGCTCTGGATACCCATACGGTATATGTGCTCTGTTTTAAGTCCGATTCTGTATATCCACTGACTGTAAATTTCATCGGTTCTCTGTTACGCTCCAGTGTTATGGTCTCTCCCACCTTACACGCTTTCCCAAGTACTTTTAAAAGCTGAGCATCCACTACCACTTCCTCTCTTTTTTCCGGCTCCTTTCCCTCTGCAATATCATAAGTAGAAATCCCGCCGCGGCTCTCCTGTGCGTAACCGAGAGAATACGTAATGTTGCCATCTTCGTATTTAACGCCCGGTTTATACCGGAGCACTACTTCATTTCTTTCGTCTGCCTCTATCTTTTCATACTGTTCTTCTGTCACATCCATAAACATAACGTGCTGCATCTGATCGATCAATCTCCGCTCTTCGGTCTTTATTCCCAGGACCGTAAGGATCATCCCTGAAATCAAGCTGATCGCCAACACAATCGTAAATGCAGAAAAGAACGTATAAATACGACTGCCTTTCAGGTTGCTCTTTGAAATCTTGCGGATGACCGCACTGTTATTGTTTCTTGTAAGCATCGTTTTCTGCCGTCTCATACTACCACCTGCTTTCCACAATCTTTCCATCTTCAATACGGATGGTACAATCCGCAATCTGCGCGATGGTCTCATCATGCGTGACCATTACAACGGTCTGCCGGAAGTTCCTGCTCGTCTCTTTTAAAAGTCCGATCACCTCCTGACTGGTATGGCTGTCCAAATTGCCAGTCGGCTCATCTGCCAGAATAATGGCAGGTTTGGCAATCAACGCCCTTGCAATGGCAACTCTCTGTTGCTGCCCGCCGGACAATTTATTTGGTTTTTGCTCTAATTTATCCCGAATCCCAAGTACCTTTACAATACTTTTAAAATACTCTCTGTCTGCTCTTTGTCCATCAAGCTCTACCGGAAGTACAATGTTATCGTAAACTGTTAAATTCGGAAGAAGATTATAATTCTGAAAAATAAATCCGATCTTTCTGCGCCGGAACACCGTAAGTTCTCCTCTGCTCATAGAATCAAGCCGCTGTCCGTCCACTTCTACACTTCCCCCTGTAGGCACATCTAAGTCTCCCAGCATATGAAGCAACGTAGATTTTCCGGCACCAGACGTTCCCACAATGGCAGTAAAACTTCCTTCTTCAATCTCAAGAGAAACGCCGTCCAGCGCTTTCACAATGATCGGCTCCTCGCCATAATATTTTGTAAGGTCCTGTGTGCGTAAAATATACATGTCATCCTCTCCTTCACTTTTTATTTGTTCTTATTGTAGAAAAAAGTTCTCTCAATCCGGTATCGATTCCACGAAAAAAATGTATCAAAACTGATACATTTTCTCATAACGCCTCTTTTCTTTTATCCGGTAGTAAAATCTCGAATCTGGAACCTTTTCCCGGCCTTGAACCTACCATAATATAACCGCCCTGCAAGGTGACGATCCGTCTCGCAAGATAAAGTCCCAGTCCCAGCCCCTCTTCTTTTCCTGCCGTCTTCTCCCGATAAAATCGTTTGAAAATATCATTATAATGCTCCGACAAAATCCCCTTTCCGGTGTCTTCAATCTGAATCCCGGTATACATCTCTCCCTCTTTCACCGAAACAGAAACCGTTCCTCTTTCCGGTGTATATTTTACAGCATTGTCTAAAAGATTTTCCACAGCCTCTGCCGTCCATTTCACATCATGACACACTTTTACAGACTGGGGACAATCTACCCGAAGCTCGATCTTTTTCCTCTCTGCCTTTGCCGCGACTGCGCTCACAGCTTTTGCCAATGTTGGAAAAACAGGGGCTTCCTCCGGGTTCAAATGAATCATCTCACGTTCCAGCCTAGAAGCATGGATCAAAGACTCCACAACAAATTCCAGCTTTTCCAGTTGCTGTCTGATAATCCCTTCAAACTGTTTTCTTTCTGCTTCGCTCACATCTGCATCGTCCAGCATATCCTGATACATACGGATATTCGAAACAGGTGTTTTTAACTGGTGGGAGATCTCAGATACAATGTGCTGCACTTCTTCTTTCTCACTTTGGCTCTGCGCCGCCTGACGGGAAAGAATATTTTGCAGTTTCTCCAGCTCCATAACAGCCTTGGAGGTAAGGGTGTCCTGATTCTGATGAAGTTCCCTGTTCTGTTTTCCCTGTTCTTTCCGGCAGATCTCCATCCGGTCTTTGGTCCCATTCTGACTCTGGTATAAAATCTCCTGTACACTCCGACAGATCTCGTCTGTAAAATCTACCGCTTTCTTACGAAAATAATAATAGCACCCAAAGCCGCTTCCCACAAAACTCAAAAGAAACAGACCCAACATCAAAATTATATTTTCTTCCATCACTGTTCGTTCCCACCGCCAATCCACTGATAACCCATCCCATAAATCGTCTTGATATAACTAAACGATTCATCCGCTATCTTATTTCTGAGACGACTGATATTCAGTGTCAAAGCATGCTCATTCACATAATTTCCTTTGTTGTCCCAGACATTTTCTAACAAAAGTTCTTTCGTCAACACCTGATTCCGGTTTTTACAGAAAAATTCCAGCAGACAGTATTCTGTAGGCGTCAACGAAAGAAGCGCTCCGCTTTTTCTTACCGTATGCTGCTCAAAATCTATCTCCAGATTGCCGCACACATACTCCTCCCTTTCTTTCGCCGGACTCTTCAACCGCCGAAGTACCGCCAAGAGCCGTTCCATCACAATCTTAATATTAAAAGGTTTGGTAATATATTCGTCCGCTCCCAGTTGAAATCCATAGAGTACCTCTTCGTCCAGATTGTGGGCGGTAAGGAAGACAAACGGCAGATGATATACCGCTTCCAATTCTTTCGCAAACGCAAATCCGTCTCCATCCGGCAGATTCACATCCAAAAGAGCAAGGTCGTAATCCCCTTGCTCTAAAATATTTTTTGCTTCCGCTATAGAATGGGCTTCTTGAGCTTCTATCTGTTTCTTTTGTAAGCTGTAACAAAGTCCTGCGTTTAACATTTCATCATCTTCGATGACCAAAACTTTACTCCTGATTTCTGATTTATTTTTAAATTCCATGGGATACCGATACTCCTTACTTCCTCACTTTGCATCTATCATATCATGGATCTTCTTACTCCGCAAATCTTACCCGGTCGATCAGGCTCTGCTTTTTAAAGTTAGAATTTACCAGATACGTGATCAATAGCTGCACAAGAATCACTACTACGGTCAGAATGATCGCCGGCACTGTCGGATATTCGTAATACTTAACAGAAAACATTCCGTCCGCTTTCATCTTCAAGAATAATCCATAGCCTGCAAGACTTCCGATTCCAAGAGACAGCGCCAATGTTCCGAGGGTATAAAACAAGCCTTCCATTTGCAGCATCCGAACCGTCTGCCTGTCAGACATTCCGATCGCCTGCAGCATACCAAGTTCTTTTTTCCGCACATATACGCTGTTGATCATCGTATTGATCAGGTTCAAAATTCCGATCATTCCGAAGATGAGCAGTGCACCATAACCCGCGTATACAAATAACCCAATGGATTTTTGCGCATCCTCATACGCCTGCCGGTAGGTTTTCATTTCCAGAAATTCTTCTCCCTCCACCAATGCCTCCACTGCTTTCGTCACATCGTCAAGCTTGCTTTCTTTCACATAAATGTCAAAACTATCCGTCAGATCGTTTTCACAAAATCCCTGAAGCACTTCCGTCGGAAGGGCAAAGGAATTTCCGACAAGACTGTTTGGCGTATCTATGACTGACACAATTTCAAACGTCCGATCCACTTTGCGGTCACCGTCCAGTATTTCCAGTTCTACAGAATCTCCCACGGTCAAATCCGAATTTCTTGTAACATATCCGTCTCCCAGGATTATTCCGGTTCCTTCCGAGAGCTTCGGATCATCAAGGCTTCCCTTTCTCACATATTTTTCACATTCTTTCAAAATCTCTTGACTAAGCCCGGAAACACCGGTATAAAGATCAGAACCGTCATCTTCCTTAAGCTGTTCATTATGCAGCAGATAAGCTCCTGCGTAATGTCCTGTTTCCAGTTTTTCCACACCATCCAGAACCAAGATCTTCTCCCGCATTTCTTTCGTCAGAGGGTTCTCCTTCTGGATATTCTGGATTTCCCGCTCTGGATGCAGCATATCGCCCACCCAGGCATCAATGCCGATCTGAATGTCACTGCGGATTTCATCCTCTGCCATAACCTTCTCATTCATACAACTTAAAACTGTTGCCACTGCCATGAAGAAAATCCCTGTTACACCTAAGGTCAAAACGGTAATCCCTGTACGTCTCCGATTTCTCTTTAAGTTTGTTACAGTAAGCTTCCAAGTATTTAGCTCCTGATAACCTCTGCGCTCTTTTTTCTTATATTTTTCTTGCTCGCCCTGATAACGGATGGCTTCCACAGCCGTGATCTTACTTGCAATCTTCATAGGTCGAAGAAGGGACAAATACACGGTCACAAGAGAGACCGACACTGCAAGCGCTATAACCCACGGTCGGATAAGGGAAACATTTCCTTCTGCCAGTAGAGCTTTCATCGTGTCTGTCAGTATATTTTCTGCGGAAATGCCTTCATAGACCATGCGCCGTAAAATCCAGACGCCCAGCCCTGCCCCAAGACATACGCCCACCGGGATCACCGGCAATGCCACGGCAAATCCTTCCCGGAATACCAGACTTCTGATCTGCCGTTTCGTTGCACCGATGGCGCGCAGCTTTCCGTATTCCTGCACCTTGCCCAGCATAGATACGTAATAAATACTGTAAATGGTAAGGATTCCCGCCAGCACGATCACGATCATAAAAACAGCGAATCCCACATATGCATCTGCATCCGTATAAACAGCGCTTAACATCTCTGTATTTGGCACCATGTCACTTTCCCGGATCTTATACTCCCTGCCAATGGTTTTTAATTCCTTCTCAATTACATCCGTAGACTTTCCTTCTGTCCCTGCCAGACAACCGTAGAAACGAAATCTGTGTTTTCCTTCCGGCAAAATGCTCTTAGCAAATCTTTCTGACACCATGGCAGAATAATTGCCGCTTTCTTTTACCTCCTCCGTGTCAGCGCTAAATCCCGTAATTATGAATTCCTGTTCTTCGGGAAGCAGAAGCTTCCCTTCTTGCTCTGCCTGAAACGGAAGTGTAATCTTATCACCGATTTCTCCTGATATTCCCATAGTTTCTAAGAAGTTTTCGGATACCACGATTTCTTCTTTCTTTTCCGGCAATTTCCCCTTTGCAAGTTTTACACGGTTCAATCTGCACACTGTCTTGTCTGCCGCCACCATGCCGCACCGGACGTTCGGATCCTTAGTTACCACGTAAGCCATATCTTCCCGAAGTCCCGCATCGGTAAATCGTTCATCTTCCAATAGCTTCTCCGCCGTTTCTTCGGAAACATTTCGAAACATTACATGATAGGTAGGATAAATTTCCCGAACCGCCGCATTTTCCAATTTGAAAGTCCCGAAAAATATGGTCGGTACAGTAGTCAAAAGAACAGAAGTCAGTAAGATTGCAATGCCGATCAGTATATTTCTGCTCTTATTTCTCCGAAAGTTTGATAATGCAGTCTTTGTAAGAATATTCATCTAGCTCACCACCTTACCATCTGCAATCACAACTACGCGGTCTGCCATCTGTGCAATGGTCTCATCATGCGTAATCATTACCAATGTCTGTCCGTATTTGTGCACACAGTTTTTCAAAATGGTGATCACTTCCATCTCCGTTTTAGAATCCAAATTCCCGGTCGGTTCGTCAGCCAAAATTATTGCCGGACGAGATGCCAATGCTCTTGCGATGGCAACTCTTTGCTTCTGCCCGCCGGATAACTGGTTCGGCATGGCATGAAGTTTTTCCTCCATTCCGATACTTTTCACAATATCCATGACAAATTCTCGATTCACTTTCTTTCCGTCAAGTCCGATAGGAAGCACAACATTTTCCCACACATTTAACGCCGGCATCAAGTTATAATCCTGAAAGATAAAACCAATCTTTCTTCGCCGGAACACAGCCAGCTGTTCATCTTTTAAAGCGCATATATCCCTTCCTTCTATCAAAACTTTACCGCTGTCCGGTCTGTCCAGTCCTCCCAGCATATGAAGCAGTGTACTCTTACCGGAACCCGAACGTCCTACGACCGCCACAAACTCTCCGTGCTCCACAGCAATGTCTGTATGGTCGATGGCGCGCACCTGACCGGCTCCCTCACCATAATATTTCACTAAATCCTTCGTTTCTAAAATCGGTTTCATGATAAAACTCCTTTCCCTGTCCATTCTTTCCTTCTGTCTGTAGTTCTATCATAAACCGAAAACCTTACAGGAGGATTACAGGAAAGATAACAAAATTGTTATACTTTTCTCTTCAAATAAAAAACAGGCAAAACACCCTCCATTTTCATCGGAACATATCCTGCCTGACTTCATTTCTTATTCATTTTTTGTATACTTCTTAATTCTTCCGATTTTCTCCCATGTCTTTGGAAAGCCCATTTTTTCAAGAACTTCTCCATGCACTGCATATTTTCTTAGACACTGCTTCAATTCACGAAAAAGCACCTTAAATTCATCTTGGGGTAATAAAAGTTTCAGAATGATTAGCTGTGCAAACAAATCATTTTTGCCACACACATAACGTCCATTCTCTTTTAACAAAAAAAGTCTTCTATGAATTTTCATATCGCACAAAGCATCTTTTGTACGATAATCAAACAATCGCTCATTATGAGCACAGACATTTCTAAACTTTGTCATAACTGCCAACATCTTCACCATCTCATTAATCTTAAGTGCGCCAAAATCTTGACAAACCTGTATCTGTACATGTCCTTTTTGACAGCTATATATCTTAGATAATTGCCCCAAAGTCAACACGTTTATCAAAACCCATAACGGAACATATCTATACTTTTTCATATAATGACGAATATATACATAATCACTGTCACTTCTTATCTGTCCTTTTATTATCTTCAATAACTTCTGAACTACAGGCTTTTTTTTACCTGAAATATCATAATGACTAAGATCCAGATAATCCTCCTGCTCATCTCCATAAACATGACAAAAATGGTAGGACAAAGAAGACTTAATATTTCGCTCTGCCATTAAAATATACTTTATAAAAATACTCCTTAAATCATTGTCAAACCTATATAATTTATAAATATTTTCGAAAGTAACTCCGACTTGAAATTGATTCGTCACCGAATCTTTGTACAACTCTTTATAACCATTAATCAGAGAAAAATAACCTATTCGAAATAATATAGTTTTTGCATATTCATCATTTTGTATATTTAACTTCTTTTTCTCTTTTAAATAAGCAATCTGCTCATCATATGTTAAAAAATGTTTTTTCTCCATTTTTCTTATCGTTCTTTGCATTCCCCCGCAAATAACGAAAGGCCCCCACAGGAGCCTCCCGGACTACGGGCTTCTCAAGTTTCCGTAGTGCGATCACTAAATACAGTATATCCTCAACCCGTTTTTTTGTCAAGGAAACCATATTTCTTTTATTCTATGAAAAATATGCGTTTTTTATCCTTCTACCATTGTAAATGGCAGCATCATCCAGAACACACTTCCACCGTTTGCCGATGCCTGTACTCTCACGCTCCCGCCCTGTCCTTCCAGAATCTTTCGCACCAGATAAAGCCCGACACCGGCGCCCTCCTGTGTTTCTACTTCTGATCTCTTACCGCGATAAAATCTTTTGAAAATATCTGTATACTCTGACTTATCCACACCAATCCCTTCATCTTCCACCTCCACGGAAACATAAGAGTAGTATAGATTTACGCGGATCTCCACCCTGGAACCTGCCGGAGAATATTTTACTGCGTTATCTA
Source organism: uncultured Lachnospiraceae bacterium (assembly GCA_963559605.1). Classification (GTDB taxonomy): domain Bacteria; phylum Bacillota; class Clostridia; order Lachnospirales; family Lachnospiraceae; genus Dorea_D. The sequence continues at coordinate 1,616 of CAUWLL010000057.1, read as the reverse complement.
AAACATTGGTAAACGCTTCTGCCGTCCATTTCACATCATGAAATAATTCTATATCTTTAAACTCTGTCATTTCAATTTCTATCTGTTTCTCATTTGCCTTCAAATACACACCGTTCACCGCACGGAGAAGCGTTTCTTTCAGGCTTGCGGATTTTGGCTGAAGCCGGAGCATTGCCTGTTCCATATGGGACAAATTTGTAAGAGTTCCCATAAGATAATTCAATTTCTTCACTTCACCTTTGCCCCGTTCCAGAAATTCCTGTTTTTCCGCTCCAGTAGTCTTTGTATCTTCCATCAGTTCCAGACTCATGCCAAGAGCTGCAACAGGCGTCTTGATCTGATGGGAAATATCCGTAATCAGAGCCTTCGTGCCTTCTTTTTCTTTTACCATCTGCTCTTTCATTACATAAAAAGCGCGCCCAAGCCTTTCTAACTGTTCCAAAAGCTGAGAATGAATCCCCGGTCTCATGTAAGCATTCTCAGAGCGAAATTCATAATTCCCATTTTCAAAAGCATCAAGATATTCTGCGATTTCCTGATAACTTCTATACTCCCGCCGATATTCCAAATAACACCATAAAGCATTTAAGAAAATCGCCGTGGCGCATACCATCCACATAGCGCCGGAAAACGTTCCGTTCTGGAGCCGATAAATCATAAGGAAAAATGCAGCAACTACCGAAGTAGTAACCACAAGATTTATTCTAAGCTTCCTCTCCAGCCAGATGTACCGTTTCTCTCTTTGTTCCATTATTTTCTCAATACTTTTGTCATCCACAGATACCCCAGCCCCCTGATATTTTTAATATATTCTCTGTCCTGTCCGGCGGAAAGCCTTTTCTTCAATCTACTGATGGTCACCGGAACCGTATTATCATCTACAAACTGTCCGTCAATGCCCCAGACAGCCTCCAAAATCTGCTCCTTGGAAATAATCTGTTCCTGGTGCTCTAAGAAGTAATGCAAAAGCTGGATCTCTTTCTTACTTAGATTCAGTTCTTCCTCGCCTTTATACACCTTCATCTGCGCACACTGCAAACAAATATCTTCCCCATGAAGTTCCCCTGTCTCCTCGTTTTCATTCTGTCTGCTTTCTATCCGCCGCATCAAAGCATTTACTTTGGAAATCAGCACCATTAAACTAAACGGTTTTGTAATATAATCATCTGCTCCTACATCATAACCATTGACAATATCCACTTCCTGATCTAACGCAGTAAGAAAGATGATATGCACATCACTTTTTTTTCGTATTTCTATGGCAAAATCCAAACCATTTCCATCATTCACTGTAATATCACTGATAATAAGGTCTATGCTCTGTGTATGGAATATATCTTCCGCTTCCGTCACTCCGAATGCACTGTAAACCTCATAGCCCTCTTTTTCCAGCTTTAAACTGATTCCCCGGTTCAAGCTTTTGTCGTCCTCCAGTAATAAAATCTTTGACATCGTATTTCTCCTGAAAATATGCTATTAATTTAAAAACAGTATACCACAAACGTGATATACTGTCCTCTTTTTTATCCGCTCTCTATAACCTTAACCTTCTACAAACTCCCGCATTCCCTGGAAGATCAGCCACACAGAGGTTGCCCCTGCGTCCTGATAGCCGA
>CAUWLL010000056.1:0-13210 GCA_963559605.1 uncultured Lachnospiraceae bacterium | reverse complement strand
CGATAACCTGCTGATTACAAATCAGCTGCTCTGCCAATTGAGCCACATCGGCAAGATGTGTTTGAGCATCTGATTTGTAATCAGCCTGCTCTGTCTTCGATTGACGTAGTCAATCTCAATGAATTGCGCCACATCAATAAGATGTGTTTGAGCATCTGATTTGTAATCAGCTTGCCCTGTCTTCGATTGACGTAGTCAATCTCAATGAATTGCACCACATCGGCAAGATGTGTTCCATCTTGCCGATGAAAAAATGACTCCAACGGGAATCGAACCCGTGTTACCGCCGTGAAAGGGCGATGTCTTAACCGCTTGACCATGGAGCCTCATAACCCGGTCACTCATTTATCTTTCCTGCGTGACCGAGTTATATATTATCATAACCAAATATATTTTGCAAGTGTTTTTTTAAATTTCTTTTATATATTTTAAAATATTTGATGCATTGACTAATTTATCCACAGTTCCGTCGTTTTCAACGACAATTAATGTAGGTGCACTCAGAATACCATACTTCTTTGTCAGATTTTTCTCTTCCTGCGCATCAATCGTCTCATAATCTATGTGCGCCTCCTCCAGGGCGGCTTTTGCCGTCACGCAATTGGGACAGGTTTTTGTAGTAAATAACAGCTTCTTCGGAACCGCTTCACTCTTACTCACCGTTTCTTCCTTGGATTTTACCGTCTTTCCTCTTGACTTCATATAAGAATGTTCCGGATTGTATACTTTTCGGTCTTTAAACTCCTGAGTCTTTCCGTCGTTCCAGTTTTGCACCGGACGATAATAACCGGTAATACGGCTGTAAACTTCCGTTGTCTCACCACACTTCGGACAAATATATTGCTCACCGGACAAATAACCGTGATTTTTACAAATAGAATAGGTCGGAGACATCGTATAATACGGAAGCTTATAATTCTCTGCGATTTTTCGCACAAGAGAAGCCGCAGATCTCCAGTCCGGGAGTTTCTCACCTAAAAATGCATGAAATACCGTACCGGACGTATATAATGTCTGCAATTCGTCCTGAATATCAAGCGCATCAAAAATATCCTCTGTAAAACCTACCGGCAAGTGAGAACTGTTCGTGTAATACGGTGTTCCATTACACTCCGCCGCAGTAATAATATCTGGAAATTTCTCTTTATCATGCTTTGCAAACCTATACGTAGTAGACTCTGCCGGAGTTGCTTCTAAATTATACAGATCCCCATATTCTTCCTGATAAGAAGATAAGCGTTCTCTCATATGGTTCAACACTTTTTTGGAAAATTCCTGTGTCTCCTTATGTGTCATATCTTTTCCGATCCATTTCGCATTCAATCCAGCCTCATTCATGCCAAGAAGTCCGATTGTTGAAAAATGATTGTTGAACGTTCCAAGATACCTGCGCGTATACGGATACAAGCCTTCCTCCATCAATTTAGAAATAACTGTACGTTTCACATGAAGTGACCGCGCGGAAATATCCATCAGTCTGTTCAAACGGACAAAAAATTCCTCCTCATTCTCTGACAAATATGCAATACGCGGCATATTTATCGTCACAACACCTACAGAGCCTGTACTCTCCCCGCTTCCGAAGAAACCGCCGGATTTCTTTCTCAATTCACGAAGATCCAGTCTCAGTCGACAGCACATACTTCTGACATCACTGGGTTCCATATCACTATTGATATAGTTTGAAAAATAAGGTGTTCCGTATTTTGCAGTCATTTCAAACAACAAACGATTATTCTCCGTATCTGACCAGTCAAAATCAGCGGTAATAGAATATGTAGGAATTGGATATTGGAATCCACGTCCATGGGCATCCCCCTCGATCATCACCTCAATAAACGCTTTATTCACCATGTCCATTTCTTTTTTACAATCACCATAAGTAAACTCCATCTCTTTTCCGCCTACAATCGCATGAAGATTTGCCAGATCTTCAGGCACTGTCCAGTCCAATGTAATATTGGAAAACGGCGCCTGCGTTCCCCATCTGGACGGTGTATTGACACCATAGATGAAGGACTCGATGCATTTTTTCACCTCAGAATACGTCAAATTATCAGATTTCACAAACGGAGCAAGATAGGTATCAAAGGATGAAAAAGCCTGTGCTCCCGCCCACTCATTCTGCATAATGCCAAGGAAATTTACCATCTGGTTGCACAGTACACTTAAATGTTTTGCCGGAGATGACGAAATCTTCCCCGGAATCCCCCCAAGACCTTCCTGTATCAACTGTTTCAGGGACCATCCCGCACAGTATCCGGTAAGCATAGATAGATCGTGAATATGAATATCTGCATTTCTGTGTGCCTGTCCGATTTCCTCATCATAAATTTCAGAAAGCCAGTAATTTGCCGTGATAGCTCCTGAGTTACTTAAAATAAGTCCGCCCACGGAATAAGTAACCGTAGAGTTTTCTTTCACTCTCCAGTCCGTAACCTTTACATAGCTGTCCACAATCTCTTTGTAATCCAACATCGTAGATTTCAAATTACGAATCTTCTCCCTCTGCTTTCTGTATAAAATATAGCCTTTTGCAACATCGGCATATCCGGCTTTAATCAGAATATTTTCCACACTGTCCTGTACATCCTCTACCTGAATCAGCGAATCCTTCACTTTCGGTTCAAAATCAGCCGTTACTTTCAAGGCAAGTAAATCGATAATATCCTGATTATACTCCCTATTCTGTGCCTGAAATGCTTTCTCAATTGCCACACTGATCTTTGATAAATTAAAATCTGCAACCTCTCCGTCCCGTTTCATCACTCGATACATAACTGTTCTCCGCCCTTTCTTCCCACCTGCATATTCTACCTGTTTTCATCCACTGTTTCCCTTTCGCGAGATAGATTAATAATACTATATATTGTGTTTTATGTCAATATCTAAAACAATATATTGTAATGTTTGCATTGCAGAGTAATTTCCTGCTGCAAGAAAAAAAGGATGTTTTACAACACCCCTCTCAGCTCCGCCAATTCTACTTTTTCTTTCACTATCTCTAACGCCTGCCCCATAATTTCTTTATTATATCCATGAAGTCCCTGACGTATCAAATCTCCCGAGTCTACAAACGATTGGAGATAATAACGTTTTGCTCCGCATATCCAGTCCGCGATAGACTCAAAATCAGCGCGTTGATGTAACTCCCGCACAACCGTGGTACGAAATTCATATGGCACAGTATTTTCCAACAAGAATTGCACACTCTCACCAATCTTCCAGATGTCATAACCGTCAATTCCGATAGTTTCTCCGTAACGCTCCCGGGAGTTCTTTATATCCATTGCCACATAATCCACAAGTCCGTCTGCCACCACTTTTTTCAGCTTATCAGGAAAGCTCCCGTTTGTATCCAGCTTGACAGCATATCCAAGTTTCTTGATCTGCTCTAAAAATTCCTCAATTCCACGTTGGATCATAGGTTCTCCACCGGTCACACAGACACCGTCCAAAATCCCCCGGCGCTTTTTCAAAAATGCAAAAAAATCTTCTGCCGGAATCTCCTTATTCTTATAAGTGTCCACCACAAGAGAAGCATTATGACAAAATGGACAACGAAAATTACAACCTGCTGTAAATACCGTACAGGCTACTTTTTCCGGATAATCTAAAAGCGTCAGTTTTTGCAAGCCCTGGATCAACATGGCCATTCCCTCCCATGATACGATAAACTAAAAACTATTTAAAGTGTTCCATCATAATAGGCATACATTTTTTGCTGTATTCTCCCAGCGAGTATTCTCCTTTATTCAGACACCAGTCGTACACAAGCGCACGCTCACACATGGAATAATACAGGACAATATCCCGCACGGTCATATCGTCTCGTATCTCTCCGCGTTTTTGACCTTCCTCTACCACTTTTGTGATCAGCTTATAATAACTACGGTTCTGATCCAGTAAATGTCTCGTACCTGCCGACAAAAGCTGTGTAGAATATAAAGATGCCAGAAGTTCCACATTGATTTTCTCCTCCATCATCCGGTGAGCCTCATAATTTACATACATCAGCTTTTCAAAACTATTCATCTCATCCGGCATGGCTGCATCCAGCTCCTCATAAAGTTCGTCCAAAATCAAAGATAACGTATTTAGCAATTCATCTTTCGTACTAAAATAATAATAAAAAGAGCCCTTGGAACATCCCGACAACTCAATAATATCATCTACTGTCGTTCCATTATATCCTTTCTCGTAAAACAACTGCCACGCAGCAGCAACAATTTTACTTTTCATACTTTTCTTTTCCGTTTCCATACACTTCTCCCTGTCATACTTTTCTGCTCCCATCTTACCACATTATTGTAAAAAAACGCAATCCGGTACACCCCTTTTTTCATTTAGGTACAGATCAAAATACAATTAGGTACACCCCAAAACGCAATTGAGGACGTAGCCCTTTTAAAAAGGGCTACGTCCTCAATTAAAAGCTTTGCTCTGTTCTCTCAATAATTTCGTCTTGAAGTGCTTTGCTCAGGTTTCTGAAGTGATCGCTGTATCCGGCAACACGCACGATTAAATCTTTATAATCTTCTGGATGTTTCTGTGCCTGAATCAGTGTCTCTTTATCGATGACGTTAAACTGGATATGATGTCCGTCCATATTGAAGTATGTACGTACTAAGTTTGCCATCTGTTCCAGTCCTTCATCTCCCGCAACCACACTTGGTGTGAATTTCTGATTGAGAAGTGTTCCGCCTGTCTGCAAGTGATCCATCTTTGCGCAGGATTTTACAACCGCTGTCGGTCCGTTTGTGTCTGCGCCTTTCTCCGGGGAGATTCCCTCGGACACCGGTTTGTGCGCGAGACGGCCGTTAGCGCTTGCCATCATAACGTCTCCAAAATATACGTGACAGGTCGTAGGCAGCATATTGATGCGGTACATTCCTCCCAGCATGTTCGGGCGTCCGGTCACCTGTCCTCTGTAAAATTCGAAGACATCTTTCATAATAGCATCTGCGTAGTCATCATCGTTTCCGTACTTTGGCGTCTTATTTCTTACAAGATTGAGGATTCTGTCGTGTCCTTCAAAGTTGTCCTCAAGAGCCTGCATAAGTTCTTCCATTGTAAATGTCTGTTTCTCATATACGTTGTATTTTACAGCCGCAAGGCAGTCTGTGATCGTACCGATTCCTACGCCTTGAAGATATTTGGTATTATATCTTGCTCCACCGCCGTTGTAATCTTTTCCTTTGGAAATGCAGTCATTAGTAATAATAGAGAGGAACGGAGCCGGCATATATTCAGCAAAAATCTTCTCGATAACATTGCTTCCCTGAATCTTAATATCGATGAAATATTTCATCTGTTTCTTAAATGCGTCATAAAGCTCCTCGTATGTCTTGAAATCTGTAGCATATCCAAGTTCCAGACCAAGCTGCTGACCGGACATCTTATCATATCCGTTATTCAATGTCAGTTCAAATATTTTCGGAATGTTGAAATATCCGGTTAAAATATAAGCCTCATTGCCAAACGCACCTGTCTCCACGCATCCGCTTGTTCCGCCTTTTCTTGCGTCGTCCAGAGATTTTCCAGCATTCATAAGCTCCTGAATGATCGCTTCTGTATTGTAGAATGCAGGCTGTCCCCAGCCTTTGCGTGAAACTTCGCAGGCGCGTTTCAGGAATTTATGCGGAGTCTTACGGCTGATCTGTACATTGGAGCTTGGCTGAAGAAGTTTCATCTCATCCATACAGTCAAGGATCAGATAACTTACATTATTTACGCCATTCTCACCGCTCGGTGTGATACCTCCGGTATTTAAGTTTGCAAAATCTGTGTACGTACTGCTCTCTTTTAATGTAATTCCTACTTTCGGTGGCGCCGGCTGGTTGTTGAATTTCACCCACAGGCACTCTAATAACTCTAACGCCTTTTCATCGTCTAAAATTCCAGCTTCTACATCTTTCTCATAAAATGGGTTCAGATGCTGGTCAAGCCGTCCCGGGCTGTATGCATCCCACGGATTCAATTCGCTTGTCACTCCAAGATGCACAAACCAATACATCTGGATTGCCTGCCAGTATGTCTCCGGCTTGTGCGCAGGTACAACGTCACAGTTAGCGGCAATCTGTAAAAGCTCTGCTTTTCTCGTTTCATCTGTTTCCTTTTCCGCCAGCTCCCTTGCATACGCCGCATATCTCTCACCCAGAATAATAACTGCATCGCAGGCAAGTTTCATACCTTCCAGCTCACTCTTTTTATCCAGAGCCTCCGGATCGTTCATAAAGTCAAGTTTGGATAAGGATTCTTCAATATCTGCCTTATAATCCAAGAAACCTTTTTCATAAATTTTAAAAGAACCTACCGTGTGTCCCGGCCCTCTCTGCTCCATAAACTCTGTGAAAATACCACACTCATAAGCCTTCTTCCACTCCGGTGTCATCATTCTTAAAATACGGCTTCTGGTGCTTCTTTTATCCCAGTAAGGAATCATCACTTCTTCCTGAACTTTGTAGTCCTCGTCTTTTACCTTGAAGTTGATCAGCTCACGGTCGTTCATAACATGCATATCTTCCACTGTGTGACAGCAAAGCTCCGGGAATGTAGGCGATGCCTGCGGAGAATCTCCTTTTTCTCCTACGATCAGTTCACCCTCACCGATATAAAGTGTCTTTGTTGAAAAATAATCTTTGAGCACCTGTCCGCGAAGCTCCGGGATCGATAATACACCCTCGTACTTTTCATAAGTTTTCGTCATACTCTTCGCACGTTCAAGGTCAATGTGCGGCTGCGTCTCCACACTCAATTTACGCAGTTTCTTAATTCGTTCGTTCATGCCTCTTTCTTCCATTTTTCTTAACCTCCTATTTTTACATTATGGAATCCTGCTTCCTTAAATAACTCTGTAAAATGTTCCATTTCTTCCTGCTGCGGTGCGTGAAGATTTACACCCTCATATGTTTTTCCGATCTTCTCGTACTTCGCAGAACCTGTATTGTGATACGGTAAAAGATTCACCTGTGCCACATGAATATTTTCCTCCTGCAAATATCTGATGATCGCCTTCATCGCTGCATCCGTCCCGTTCACTTCCTTGATCGTAGGAATACGGATGTAAATTCTTGCTCCTGCCGCGCTCAGCTTCTCCAGATTCGATAAGATCAGTTCATTTCCCGCACCCATGTATTTTTTATGCAAGTCATTATCCATCGTCTTGATGTCATACAAAAAGGTATCTATATAGGGCAAAAGCCTCTCGTAATTCTCGTACGGTGCCTGCCCGCAAGTATCCACCGTAATGTTGATGCCGAATCTCTGAAGTTTCTTGCAGACTGCCTCCACATAATCCATATCCGCCGTCATCACCTCTCCGCCGGAAAGCGTCACTCCTCCGCCGGACTGCTCGTAAAACATCTCGTCTTTTCTAAGCTCTTTCACCAGTTCATCTACGGTATATTCTTTACCGATGATCTCTCTCAGATTTTGATTACAATAATCCGTACATGTTCCACACGCATCGCAAAGAGACAAATCTGTCATAACCTTTCCATTCTCCTCATGGATCGCCTTGTGAGGACATGCCATTTCGCAGCTTCTGCAGCCGACACACCGCTCTTTGTCATAGGATGGCTGTTTCTTATAGCTTTGTGTCTCCGGATTGTGACACCACACACATTTCAACAGACAGCCTTTAAAAAAAACCGTTGTACGTATTCCATCTCCGTCGTGGATGGAGTATTTCTGTATACTCGTTATCAGACTCATACGCTTACCTCTCATCATTAAAGTTAGACTGTGGTTTGAACTTTAGTTTGTACTATAGTCTGAATTTAACAAAACAAAAAGAGTTTGTCAATGCTTTGACAAACTCTAAAAATTTTTCTCTGTTTTCACTAAAAATCTATGCCCATATTTGGCAAATCAAACAAAGCGGCTTCTATCCAAAGTTTTTTTCAACAAGTCGACAATATTCTTCATAAGGCTCAACACCCCGGAACTGTTCCGCAAGCACATCCCGGATTCCCTTGTAATACCTTCCAATCACCTGCTTGTCTTTCATTCGAAAACGGTTCCACAGTTCTTCCCCGCAGACCGGATAATCCCGGTCAATATCCCTCATATTGGAAAGCTTATCCGCAAGACCTATCATCTGCACTTCTCTCGGCGCACATTTCAGACGGTCGATGGTCGCCCGTTTCCTCTCTATCCAGGTTTTGGACTTATCTTCACTTTCCTGGGCTACCATATCCGCCACACGTTTAGAGAACTTCTCCGCCAAGATCTCTTCTGTAATCCCCTCGCAGTCCTCAATCGTATCATGGAGAATCGCTGCACTTATAATTTCCTCATCTTTCGTCATCCCGGACACAATATCGCCCACCTCTATCGGATGCACGATATAAGGTCTCTTTGTCCCTTTCCGAAACTGTCCCTCATGCGCTTTTGTCGCAAATTCTACCGCTTTGTTGACCATACCATTCATTTTTCAACCTCCGTATGCCCTTTCTCTTCTTTCCCTTTCTTCCTGTGAAACATCGCGAAGATGCAAGGAACTACAACCAATGTCAATACTGTTCCATATATCAGCCCGCCGATAGTAACCACCGCCATCGGCTGCACCATATCTGAACCCATACCGACTCCCACAGCCATTGTCAAAAGTCCCAAGATCGTAGTAAGCGCCGTCATGATGATCGGACGAAGCCTCGTCTTTCCTGCCTGTATGAGCGCCTCGTTTAACGATACACCTTCTGAAAGCAGCTGATTTGTATAATCGATATAGACAATCCCATTATTTACAATAATACCGGATAACATTACAAATCCTATCATCGCAATAACGCTGACAGACATATCCGCCAAAAAGAGCGCCAAAAGTCCTCCGGTAAACGCAAGAGGTACTGTAAACATAATGATAAAAGGCGATTTTAACGATTGGAACTGTGCCACCATGATCAAATACATGAATACGAGGGCAAGCCCAAGCATTTTAAACAACTCTGTCATAGCTTCGTTGATCGTTTCATCCTCTCCCGCCATCTCTACTTCGTATCCTGCCGGGATGTCGTACGCTTTTAATCTTTCTTTGATGCGGCTGCTTACCAGACCGATATTATCTCCTTCTTTTATCTCCGCCGTCACAGACATATATCGGGTTTGCCCGGTCCGGTTTATAGCCTGTAGCGTCTCCGTGTCTACAAACTTGGCAACCTTAGACAGTTTTACCTTCTTCACCGAACCATCCTGCTGTTTCACGGAAAGCGTCATCTTACGAATGCCGTCACGGGTAAGTTTCTCGTTTGCCTCGTCCCGAATAAACACATCATAATCATGGGTGTCTGTTCCAAGCGTCATGGCGGATTTGGGTTCTGCCAGCCGGGCATAAAGCTCCTGGTAAACTTGCGCTACCGTAAGACCGTATTTTGCAGCTTTAGACTTGTTCACTACAATCCGCAGTTCTTCACCGTTATCTTCCATACCGTCGGACACGTTCTGCGTTCCTTTATCCGCCTCTACGATTTTCTTCACGTCTGCCGCAATTTTCCGCAGCTTATCTAAGTCTTTTCCCTTAATCTGCACATTAACTCCGGTATTTCCAAGGGCGCTCATGTCCATATTGGACATATTCACTGTCACTTCTCCGTCGATCCCTTTTGTCTTTGTTTCGATTTCTTTTTTCAATTCCTCGTTGGAAAGCCTCGGATTTTCGTTTGTTATGGCATAAAAGGACACCTGATTTTCCACAATCCGGGTTCCCGTCATATCGGAAGCCGACACCAGCGCTCCAACATCTTCAATATCCTCGATCGTCCCCAGAATGTCCATCAGCTTATCTGCCTGTACCGCCGTATCAGAAAGCCCAGTGCCTTCTTCCGTTTCCAGTGTAAGGCTCACCTGCGTACTTTCCATGGCAGGCATAAACTCCGTCCCCTTTGCCGCTGCAAGATAAATACTGCCCACAAAAAGAGCCAGTGCGCCGAAAACTACAAGCATCTTCGCTTTTAGCGCACCTTCCAGCACTTTCCCATAGGTCTCTTTTATATACCCGAAAAACTTTGTCTCTTTCTGCCCGGATTTCCGAAGCACTCCCGCCGACATCATAGGAACTGCCGTCAACGCCACAAACAAGCTGGCAAGGAGTGAATATGCAATGGTAAGTCCCATGTCCACAAAAAGCTGTCTTGTCATTCCTTTGGTAAATACAATCGGAAGAAACACGCAGACGGTCGTAAGAGTGGATGCAAATATTGCTCCGCTTACCTGTCTCGCCCCTTCAATAGCCGCCTCTTTCGGCGTCTCCCCCTCTTCATTTCTCATTCGGAAAATATTTTCAATCACTACGATGGAATTATCTACCAGCATACCCACACCGAGCGCAAGTCCGGACAAGGATATAATGTTCAATGTCACTCCCGAAAAATACATTGCCACAATAGCTGCCGTGATACTGATCGGAATGGAACATGCGATCACAAAGGTCGGTCTGATACTACGCAAAAATACAAACAATATCAAAATGGCAAGAACCGCTCCGTAAATCAGGTTATCCAATACAGAGTTTACGATCATGTCAATGTAAATCCCCTGATCCATAAGGGTTACCACATCCATCTCCGTCTGCTCTTTCTTCACCTGCTCCAAGCGTTCCTGTACACGTTTACTGACATCTCCGGTGGAATACCCGGTCTGCTTCTGAATACTCAGCATAACTCCCGGTTTTCCGTTGATCTTCGCATAGGTACTGTCCGCGTTATTTACAATCTTAACACTCGCCACATCGGAAAGGCGAATAGGGTCTATGCCTTCCATGTCCAGGATCACCAGATTTTTCATGTCTTTTACACTTTGGAACTTATCTCCCACACGGACAAGATAGTCTTTGCCGTTCTCCGTCACATAACCTGCCGGCATACGAAAGTTCTGCGCTCCGAGCATGGTCCGAATCGTCTCTGTGGACAGAAGATCCTCGATGCCGGCTGATTCTGCTTCTCCTTCGGCTGCTTTCATCTGGGCTTCCTGCATGGCAATCGCCGACTCTCCTGCTGCAAGCTGCGCCGCACCCTCTCCTAAGCCTGCTGCCGTCTGTAACTGTGCGGATGCGAGCTGCCCTCTGGCTTCTGCCAGCGTAAGCGCTCCGTCATTGACCTGCCTTTTCATTTTATCCAGCTGTTTTTTCCCCGCTGCTAACTTCTTCTGTCCGTCCTTTAACTGCTTTTCCTGTTTCGCCAGCTTTTCATAAGCTTTATCGATCTCTTTCTTAGATTTGTCATATCCATCAACCAAGGGCTTCAATTGTTGTGTAACAGCCTTCAGTTTTGCCTGCTCTTCCATTTCCTCCGGTGTCAGCGACTCCCCGGACGCGGTCTTTTTCTCCAGCTCTTCCAGACGTTTCTCTGCCTGCGCATACTGCTTTCTTCCATTCTCCAGATTTTTCAGCTGTGCCTTTGCCGCTTTGCGTCCCGCGCTTACAACCGCCGCCGTCTGATCCAGACGAGTTTGGGAAACTTTCAGTTCTGCCATCTTTTCCGAAATTTCAAGCTGCGCCTGTTTCAGCTGCTCACTTTTCACAGACACCTGGGCTTCCGCCTTACGCATTCCGTCCGCCGCCTGCCTCTTCCCGGAAGCAAGAGCATTTTTCCCGGAGCGTACCTGTGCCTTTGCCTCATTTAACGCCTGTCTGGCATCCTCCAGTTTCGCTTTCATCTCTTCCTTGACGTCATCGCCAAGTTCCTCTATCTTCTGTTCGTTTAAAGTAACCTCCACGGTCTCCGTGACACTTCCGGTCGCTGTAACAGAAGCCACACCTTCTACACTCTCTATTTCCGGTATCACTTCGTCTTCGATCGCCCGGCTCACTTCCGCCGCATTCTTTCCCTCGGCGCTGACTGCTGCGATAAGTACCGGCATCATATCTGGATTTAATTTCATAATCATCGGATTCCCGATTTCTTCCGGCCAATAACCACTGATCTGATCCAGACTTTCTCTCATCTCAATAGTTACGGAATCCATATTGGCTGTCTGCTCAAACTCCAGGATCACAGTGGATGTATTTTCACCGGATACAGACTGTATCGTTTTTATATTACTGACTGTCGCCATCGTCTGTTCCACCGGCTTGGTCACGATTTCCTCAACCTCTTCCGGGCTGGCACCCGGATAAGTGGTCATAACTAACGCATATGGGAGATTCATACTGGGCAGAAGATCAACCGTCATATCCCGAAAGGATACAACTCCCAGAATTATGATAAGTACGATCCCTACAACAACGGTGTAGGGTTTTTTTACACTGAATTTTGATAACATCTGAAAGCCTTTCTACGATTTTTGTAACTGTTATTCTGTAATATGTAACAGTAAAATAATAGCATCTGCATCTTTAAATAGCAATAATTCCGGTATATAATAATCTTATCTTTTTCATAAAATTTTTGTTTAGGAGGGCATCCATGTCACAGAAATATGTACTCATCACCGGAGCGTCCAGAGGGATCGGGAAGGCCGCCGCATTTCGTTTTGCCAAAGAAGGGTATCATGTCTTTTTAAATTGCAGCACATCCATAGGCGAACTGACAGACGTTCAGGAAGAAATCAACCGAAACTATCCCGGTCACACGACTCTTGTTCCCGGAAACGTAGGAAATCCAGAGGACGTCCGTAAAATATTTTCCCAAATATACAGCATCTGCACTACTTTGGATGTGCTGGTCAACAACGCCGGAATTTCTTATATCGGTCTGCTAACGGATATGTCAGATGAAGAATGGAGGCATGTCATCGATACTAATCTGACGTCCGTATTTTACTGCTGCCGCGCTGCGATCCCGCCCATGGTATCAAGAAAATCCGGTCGTATTATCAACATTTCCTCCATGTGGGGAACTGCCGGAGCTTCCTGCGAGGCGGCCTACTCTGCATCCAAATCCGGCGTCCACGGACTTACCCGAGCCCTTGCCAAGGAGCTTGCCCCAAGCCATATCTCCGTAAATGCCGTTGCCTGCGGCGTTGTAGATACCGTAATGAATGCACAATTAGATGCCGGAGAACGATTACAATTAACAGAAGAGATTCCGGCAGGGCGCTTCGCTTCACCCCGGGAAATTGCCGAAATAATATGGCAGACCGCCAATGCCCCAGAGTATATGACCGGACAGATCATCGGTGTAGACGGTGGCTATTTATAAGAACTACTTGCGCCTACATAAAAAAGTGTCTCCGACACTTCAACTCCCCTTCCCCTCATTCTTGAGGGGTT
>CAUWLL010000055.1:0-13224 GCA_963559605.1 uncultured Lachnospiraceae bacterium | reverse complement strand
ACCCCTCAAGAATGAGGGGAAGGGGAGTTGAAGTGTCGGAGACACTTTTTTATTATTCTTTAAAAGAGTTGTATTAGGTGTCTGTAAAAAGTGACACCTTGTCGGATAGGAGTTGCGAATAAACCCCTATATCTTGAAAAAATAGATTATTCATAGTATAATGTCAAATGAGTAACTGTAACCAAAAGGAACGGAGAATACGAAGGAGCGTTACAGATGAGAATAAGCTACAACAAACTTCAAAAACTTATGATTGATAATCAAATGAAAAGACAAGATTTAATGCGTGCTGCGGAGATTTCATCGTCTGTTGCAACAAAATTAAATAAGAATGAAACAGTATCCCTTGATGTGCTTATGAGAATTTGCAAAGTATTTCATTGTGATATTGGCGATGTATGTGAAGTCATATTAGACGAATGATATGAGGAGGTCTGAAGATGGCGGCAAGTGGTAAGAAAAATATGTTTAACGAAGCTACCCGTGTTCAAATGCCAGCAATGGTTCATTTGACACGCCTTGGTTATACCTATTTCGGGAAAATAACTGAAGATGTGGCAAGCACAGTATATGACCCTGATACCAATATTTTAATTAACGTTTTCAAGGAGCAGTTCGCACGGCTTAATCCTACCCACGCAGGAGAAGCGGAACAGACATTGAAAACTATTAGGCAGGAATTAGATAATGATGATATAGGACGTAGTTTTTACGAGCGTTTATCGTCTGTTTCGCCTGTTAGATTGGTGGATTTTGAAAATCCAAAGAATAATACATATCATTTTACCGCCGAGTTCACTTGTAAGCGTGACCAAGATGAATTTAGACCTGATATTACATTGTTTGTAAATGGACTTCCACTTGTATTTGTTGAAGTAAAGAAGCCGAATAATCACGGCGGTATGGTTGCAGAAAGCAAGAGAATGAACCAAAAGAGATTTCCTAATAAAAAATTTAGGAGATTTTTGAATATTACACAGTTGATGATTTTCTCTAATAATATGGAATATGACACTATGGGTGGTATTGTTCCGGTTCAGGGGGCATTCTATTGTACGACGGCAAAACAGTCTGCACCGTTCAACTGTTTCAGAGAAGAAAATCCTACAAATCTGGATATTGCACCTTATAATGCAGATTTCCCATATAAGGATATTGACCCGATTGTTGAAAAGAAGATATTGACTGACTTTAATTGTCAGGTTATTCATACTTCTCCGGAATATCAAACAAATTTAGATACCTTTACACCGACCAATCGAGTACTGACATCTATGTGCAGTCCTGAAAGATTGTTATTTATATTAAAATATGGAATTGCCTATGTTCGTTTTCATAAAGAAATAAATGGCAAGATAGAGTTTATTGAGCAGAAACATATAATGCGTTATCAACAGATGTTTGCTGCCTTAACAGTAAGAAGTAAGATTGATGAAGGTGTTAATTCAGGTGTTATATGGCATACTCAAGGTAGTGGAAAGACAGCCCTTTCTTATTATCTTACTTATGTTCTTTCTGACTATTTCAGCAAACAAAATAAAGTTGCAAAGTTTTATTTCATTGTTGACCGCCTTGATTTGCTGAAACAGGCTTCAGAAGAATTTGAAGCTCGTGGATTGGTTGTGAAAACGGCAAGTTCCCGTGCTGAACTTATGGAGCAGTTCCGTAACAATCAAGCACAAGAGGGAAATACGGGAAAACCTGAAATTACAGTAGTAAATATACAGCGTTTTGCTGAAGATAGGTCAAAAGTTGACCTTCCTGCGTATGCAACGAATTTGCAGAGGGTGTTTATTATTGATGAAGCACATAGAGGGTATAAACCAGAAGGCTCATTCTTGGCTAATCTTCTTGATGCAGATAAAAATGCAATAAAGATTGCGTTGACAGGAACACCGCTTTTGAAAGAAGAAAGAGAATCTTGGAGAGTTTTTGGTAATTATATTCATACATACTATTATGACAAATCAATTTTAGATGGATATACGCTGAAAATTATCCGTGAGGACATAGAAACTCAGTATAAAGAGCGACTTTCTGAGATTTACGAAAAACTTGAAACTTTGGTAGAAAAGAAAGACGTAAAGAAAAGTCAGATTGTTGAACACGATAACTATGTCAAAGAGTTGCTTAGATATATTATTTCTGACCTAAAGAGATTTAGACAAATTCAGGGAGATAATACGCTCGGCGGTATGGTCATTTGTGAAACAAGTGAGCAGGCAAGGAAGTTGTTTGCGTATTTTGATGAAATTCAAGCAGAACTTAATAAAGACGCTTCTATGAAAAGTCATTTGCGAGCTGGACTTATACTTTACGATAGTGATGACAAAGATACAAGAGATAAGATTATTGATGACTTCAAAAATAATATGACAGTTGATATTCTTATCGTTTTCAATATGCTTCTTACCGGATTTGATGCACCAAGATTGAAACGCCTGTATTTTGGTCGAAAATTGAAAGACCATAATTTGTTGCAGGCAATTACAAGAGTCAACAGACCGTATAAAGAAAACCATTATGGTTATGTCATTGATTTTGCAAATATAAAAAGGAATTTTGAGGAAACAAATGAAGCATACCTCAAAGAGCTGAACCGTTTTAATGACCCGAATGAAGTTGGTGCGGGAAATGAAACAGATACATTCAAACAGGTTATTGAAGACCCGGCAGAACTCATTAAACAAATGCAGGAAGTGCAGCAGGTTCTTTTTAACTACACCACAGATAATGCAGAAGAATTTAGTTCGGAAATATCTACGATTGAGGATAAGCAGGAATTGCTTAAACTTAAAAAAATTCTTATTGCTGCTCGTGACTGTTGTAATTTGGTAAGAACCTTTGGCGATGATGAATTGAAGGAAACATTTGCAAAAATGGAATTAACAAAGTTGCCTTCATTGATTTCAGAGGTGCAGCATCATATTGATAACATAAATCAGAAAGAACTTTTTGCAAGTGATGATACCACAAAGTTGCTTGTCAATGAAGCAATGGAGGATATTACTTTTAATTTCAGCAAAATCAGCGAGGAAGAATTGAAAATCGTCGGTGGTAAAGACGCAGTAACAGAAAAGTATAAAAAGACTGTTCGTGCCTTTACTCAGAATATCGACCCTGATGACCCTGAGTTTATTACTTTGCAGGAAGCATTTTTGCTTCGCTTCAAGCAACATGGTTTTGAACCTAAGAGTGTATCTGAGATTGAGGAGCAAGGAAAGGAATTGGAAGATATTCTGAAAAAGCTTGATGAATTGCAGAAGAAAAACACGGTTCTGCTGAGAAAATATAATGGCGATGCGAAATTCGCAAGGGTTCATAAAAGAATCAGGGAAGAAAATCTTGCTCGAAAAGCAGCAAATAAACAGCCGATTGTTTCAGAATATGATATGTCTATTATGAATGTTTTGCTTTCTATTAAGTCTGATATTGACCAGAAAGTGTATGACAGAAATGATATATTGAAGAAAGACGCATATTTTGAGAGAACGGTTATGACACAAATAAAAGCAGGCATTGATAAGTTGGGAATAGCGAGTGCTCGTGAGGATAGAGTATTTATACAGAGCAGGATTACAAAACAGTATCTTGACCAGTATAACCAGACTTATTCAGTGGCATAAAGGAGAACACAATGGAAGAAACAAAGACGATAAAAGAAAAAACCATAGAGTTGATAGATGCCTTAAAAGCAACTTGTCAGACCTATGGTATGGGAAACGATGGTAACGAATATAAAATTATCACACAGGTTTTCCTTTATAAGTTCCTTAATGATAAGTTCGGATATGAAGTAAAAAAAGTAAGTCCGGTTCTTAAAAATGCTGAAAAATGGGAACTTGCTTATGCAGAAATGTTAGAAGATGACCGCTTGGATATTTTTGATAGTTTACCGTCAGATATTCCATTACTTAATCCGGAACATCTTATTGCCAACTTATGGAATCAGCAGGCAAAGGGCGATTTTGATTTAATCTTTGACAGCACGATGACAGATATAGCAGATAAGAATATTGATATATTTTCAACTCAGACTGCTCAGAATACAAAAATACCGCTTTTTGAAAAGCTGACACAGTATGTAACGGACGATACAGCAAGAGCACCTTTTGCCCGTGCTTTGGTTGATAAGTTGGTAAACTTTTCTTTTGAAGAAGCATTTGAGAAGCACTATGATTTCTTTGCAGATATATTTGAATATCTGATAAAGGACTACAATACCGCAGGCGGTGGTAAGTATGCAGAGTATTATACTCCTCACGCTATTGCAACGATTATGGCAAGATTGCTTGTTGGAAATGCAACTGATTTACATAGCATTGAGTGTTATGACCCATCAGCCGGAACAGGAACACTTTTGATGGCTCTTGCCCATAAAATTGGCGAAGATAAGTGTACGATTTTTGCACAGGATATTTCACAGCGAAGTAATAAAATGTTAAAACTTAATCTTATCCTGAACAGCTTGGTATCTTCTCTTGACCACGCAATTCAAGGAGATACGCTGATTGCTCCATATCATAAGAGTGATAATGGACAGGAATTAAGAACTTTTGATTATGTAGTTTCAAATCCGCCTTTTAAGATGGATTTCTCAGATACAAGAGAGCGTATAGCAGCAATGCCTGTTCGTTTTTGGGCGGGAGTTCCGAAAGTACCTGCCAAGAAGAAAGAGAGTATGGCGATTTATACGTTGTTCATTCAGCACGTTCTTAATTCATTGAAATCAACCGGAAAAGGTGCGATTGTAGTTCCTACCGGATTTATAACTGCAAAGTCGGGCGTAGAAAAGAAAATATTACAACATATTGTAGATGAACATATCGTTTATGGCTGTATTAGTATGCCTTCCAATGTATTTGCTAATACCGGAACTAATGTATCAGTATTATTTTTTGATAATTCAAGAAAAACAGATAAGGTTGTATTGATAGATGCTTCAAAACTGGGAGAAGAATATAAAGACGGTAATAATCAGAAACGCAGACTTCGTGATTTTGAGATTGATAAAATTGTCGATACATTCCTTAATAAAGAAGCTGTTGATGATTTTTCAGTTGCTGTTACCTATGATGAAATCAAAGAAAAGAAGTATTCGCTTGCGGCTGGACAATATTTTGATGTAAAAATCGAATATGTTGAATTGTCACAGGACGAGTTTAATGCTCGTATGAATGCCTATGCAGAGAAGTTACAGGAATATTTTGCAGAGGGCGACAAACTGAAAACGGAAATTATGGAGCAGTTAAAGAAGGTAAAGTATGAATAGAATGAAACTTGGAGAAATACTATCAGTAAAGCATGGGTGGGCTTTTAAGGGAGAGTATTTTGCGGAAGATGGAGAACAAAGTATTTTAACTCCGGGAAATTTTTTTGAAAAAGGGGGATTCAAGCCTAATAATGGGAAAGAACGTTACTATACAGGAACTTATCCAAAGGAATATTTGTGTCATAAAGGCGATTTGATAGTTGCCATGACACAACAGGCAGAGGGACTTTTAGGAAGTACAGCGTTAGTTCCTGAAAATAATAAATACTTGCATAATCAGCGAATAGGACTGATTACTTGTGATGAAAAACGTTTGAACAAATTATTTGCATATTATCTTTTTATGACAAAAAGTGTAAGAGAGCAGTTAGAACGAAGTTCATCAGGTACGAAGGTAAAGCATACATCGCCTGAAAAAATTTATGATGTTGAGGTTGAAATCCCCGATGTAATTTCTCAACAAAAAATTGCAAATTTGTTATGGGCTATTGATGAAAAAATTGCCAATAATAATGCGATAAACGATAATTTAGAGCAGCAAGCTAAGCTTATTTACGACTACTGGTTCACACAACTTGATTTTCCGGATGAAAATGGAAAGCCATACTGCTCATCTGGCGGTAAGATGGTTTGGAATGAACAACTAAAGCGTAATATCCCGGAAAACTGGAAAGTGGCACAGCTTAAAGATATATTTAACGTGTCTGGAAAGCCTATCAGCCGAGATGATTGTCAAACAGACGCATACTATACACCTATTGATGTTATCCCAAAACGAACGATAACATTCGCAGGCGGTTTATCCGCAGCAGAAGCCAATTCAAGTCTCCAAGTATATGAAGAAAACAATATTTTATTAGGAGCAATGCGTGTTTATTTCCATCGTGTTTGTATTTCGGCACAATCGGGAATTACAAGAACTACTACATTAGTTTTAAAACCAAAGGTGGATGAGTATCTCGGATATGCATATCAAGTCTTAAACGATGACAATGCGATTCTGTACGCCACACAGCACTCAAGTGGAACACAACAACCATACATAAAATGGAATGATGTTCTTGAAAACTATCGCTTCGCTATGCCGAGCAATCCCAAATTGCTTTATGAATATTCTAAAATTTCAGAACCGTTAATTACTAAGGCAAAAAATTGTGCTCGTGAAACAGAACAATTAAGAAAACTTCGTGATTGGCTTTTGCCTATGCTAATGAACGGTCAGGCTACCATCAATGACTGATACGGTAAATTATCGTTTAACATATATCCCATAACTCTTGTGAGTGGCAGGAGTTAAAGCAGGGGACTACCGCTCCATAGTTGTTCTCTAAGTTAAATAAAAGGAGAATTGACTATGAAACAGAATTTAATTATGGATATTGTTCAGGGTATGCTACCTTATTTGAACAATGCACAAACACAGCGATTGCAGGAGGTACTGCAACATACGCTTTTTGATTATGAAGTTGCAAAAACAGAAAGTGATAAAGGGTTATCGGAGCAGAACTTGGTTGAACTGTTTCTATCGGCAAAGAGAATTGAGGGCTGTTCCGAGAAAACTTTGAAATATTACAAAGCAACTATACAGGCAATGATTGATAGTATAGGTAAAGGTATTAAATATATTGTAACCGATGATATACGCTGTTACCTTACTGAATATCAATCAAATAAAAATTCAAGTAAAGTTACGATTGATAATATAAGACGAATACTTTCCAGCTTTTTTTCTTGGCTTGAGGAAGAGGACTATATTTTGAAAAGTCCGGTCAGAAGAATACATAAGGTTAAAACTGGAACGAATATTAAGGAAACTTATTCAGATGAAGCACTTGAATTGATGAGAGATAATTGCACAGAACTCAGGGACTTGGCTATGATTGATATGTTGGCATCAACAGGTATGCGAGTAGGAGAAATGGTTCTATTAAATCGAGAAGATATAGATTTTAATGAGCGTGAATGTGTTGTTTTTGGGAAGGGCGATAAGGAGAGAGTTGTTTATTTTGACGCTAGAACAAAAATACATTTGCAGAATTATTTACAGAGCAGAAGGGATAATAATCCGGCACTGTTTGTATCATTAAAAGCTCCTTATGAACGATTAAAAATTGGTGGTATTGAAGTGCGATTGCGAAATTTTGGAAAACAATTAGGTCTTAGTAAGGTACATCCACATAAATTTAGGCGCACTCTTGCAACTATGGCAATAGATAAGGGAATGCCCATTGAACAGTTACAGCAACTCTTGGGACATAGAAAAATAGATACGACTTTGCAATATGCAATGGTCAAACAAAGCAATGTTAAATTGGCTCATAGAAAATATATCGGATAGCGGAGGAATTTATGTCAGAAAGAATAGTGATAAAAGAAATATGCGAAGTGTACGATGGTCCACACGCTACACCAAAGAAAACAGTCGATGGTCCGGTTTACTTGGGAATAGATGCAATAACTGATGATGGAAAAATAAATGCAAAAGAATTTGCTCATTTGTCAGAAGAAGATTATATTAAGTGGACAAAAAGAGTGACACCACAGTATGGAGATATTGTTTTTTCGTATGAAGCAACATTGGGAAGGTATGCTTTAATACCTAAAGACTTTTATGGGTGTTTAGGAAGAAGATTAGCTATTATCAGAAATGTAAGTAAGGATATTGATACATTGTGGCTGTACTATTATTTCCTTTCGCCGGAATGGAACCAATTTATTCAAAGCAAGATTATAAAAGGTAGCACTGTAAATAGAATTTCTGTAGAAGATTTTCCGACATATACAGTTCCTAATATTTCAATTAAAGTGCAGCGTAAAATTGCTAATATACTTTCAAAAATTGATGAAAAAATAGCCTTGAATAATAACATAAACGATAATTTACCACATCAATCACTAATGGTAGCCTGACCGTTCATTAACATAGGTAAAAGCCAATCTCTAAGAGATGTTAGCTGCTGATTTTCTCTTGTATTTTCAGAAATAATATCAAACATTGGCATTACTTGACGGTTAAATTCTTCTAATTCCATTTTTTCAGGAATATAGACAGGTCTGTCTTTAAGTAAAGGCTTTTGTAAGTGCTTTAATCCTGTTCCTTGAAAGAATTTTTGGTTAAGTTCCGGTTTTATTGACACCAAAAGCAAGTACAAATAATCTGACATATTATTGGCAGAGATGCACCAAGTATCCGTGGAATAAGCTGCTTCGCCAACATAGAATTTGACATCGGCATTACCTCCGGTATTCAAAAAGCAGTTTCGTCTATTTACAAATGGTGTATCCCATTTCAAAATAGCCGAGCCACTTGTAAAAAACGGATATTCTCCGGTAGATTGTTTTGCTTCGCCTACCTGAACAGATGATTTATCTGCTTCAACAAGAATATCTTTAAGCTTTGCGTTAGGCTTTTTGGAAAAAAACGAGTACATATAGATGTCATATGCCATAGTAGCTAAATTATCGTTTACAGTAGAAGGAGAACCTATATGATGAGTGTTTCAGATTGGATAAGTATTATTTGTGCGGGAGTTGCTTTAATAGTCACGGTTATTATTGCAGTCCTGCAAATAAGACAAAGCAACCGTATGGAGAGGTTTGAAAAAAGGCAGGACAAGCGTGATGAGCAACGTCATCAAGAAAGTGTAAAAGCACAAGCAGTATCATTCATTTCTAAATATTATAAGGACAGAGGGCTTATTCCGTTATGTGCAATAGCCACGATGTATAATGATTTGTTTTATTACAATAGAGAGATGTATAGAGAATTTTGCTGTTGTACTAAGAGGTTCAAAATAGAATTTTGGAATATTGTGATTTGGATTTACGAGTCAGTGAGTACAATATTTATGAAAAGTGTTTGGTTGCAATAGAAAGTGTGCTAAATAAACGCTTCCCTGATGATAAAAGTGTTTTTTACGATGGAGGGAAGTATTTTACTCGTAACTTAGAATACTATGCTGATAAACCAATTCCACATCAAGAGTTTGAATATCAAAATCATATTACAGATGTTTTGGCTAATGCGTTTAACAGCAATGACAAAAAGGAAACACCAATTCAGCAGTTGTCGGTGGAATATAGTTTTGGAAGTTGCAAAGAAATAGAGGCGTGCCAGTTGGTTACTGTTATAGCAGAGTTTGCAGCAATCTATGGGAATAAAAATAAAAACATTGATAAATCATACGGTTCTCCGGGCGGATACGATGGAGAAGTTATAGAAACAATGGAAGATTTATTCCTTTTAGCTTTATTTGAAATATATACAAATTGTGTTTTATAAATTATAAGGTAAGTAAAATGATTTTTCAGAGAGGATAAACGAATGGCATTTGATTTTAAGAAAGAATATAAAGAGTTCTATATGCCGAAGAATAAGCCGCAGGTTGTGACAATTCCAAAGGCAAATTATATAGCGGTAAGAGGTAAAGGAAATCCTAATGAAGAAGGCGGAGAATACAAAACCGCTATTGGAGTTTTGTACGCTGTTGCCTATACTCTCAAGATGAGTTATAAGACGGATTACAAAATAGACGGATTTTTTGAATATGTTGTACCACCGCTTGAGGGATTTTGGTGGCAGGACAATGTTGAAAGTGTAGATTATACCAACAAATCAGCTTTCAACTGGATTTCTGTTATTCGTCTGCCTGATTTTATTGCAAAGAAAGATTTTGATTGGGCGGTGGAAACTGCTTCAAAAAAGAAAAAGATGGATTGCTCTGGTGCAGAGTTCTTGAGTATTGACGAAGGTTTGTGCGTACAGATAATGCATATAGGAGCTTTTGATGATGAACCTGCAACCGTGACAATGATGGATAAATATCTTGAAGAAAACGGTTATGTAAATGATTTTACTGGTGAGCGACGCCATCACGAAATCTATTTATCAGACCCAAGAAAAGTTGCACCGGAGAAATGCAAAACAGTAATAAGACACCCAATAAAGAAGGCATAAATTGAGTAAAATGAAATTAGGTCAGAGGACAACTAATGGCATCAAGTAAAGAATATTTGGAATTTGTATTAGAGCAGTTGGCAGAATTGGACGAGATTACTTACCGTGCGATGATGGGCGAATATTTTATTTATTATCGTGGTAAAATTGTCGGCGGAATTTATGATGACAGATTACTTGTAAAACCGATAAAATCAGCAATTTCATATATGCCGACAGCTACTTATGAATTGCCGTATGATGGTGCAAAGGAAATGCTGATTGTAGAAGATGTGGATAATAAGAAATTTTTAACAGGACTATTTAATACAATGTACGATGAATTACCAGCACCTAAGCCAAAAAAGAAAAAGTAGACAGATACTATTGATGGAGCGATTGGTATATAAGAATTATGGAAACAAAGCCAAGAATTTTATATTTACAAAAGATTTTACTGGAAAGAACCGATGAAGAAAATTCTCTTTCCACAACACAGTTAATCAATATATTGAATGATGAATACGGAATATCTGCACATAGAACTACTGTTACGAAAGACATTGCTGCACTTCAGGAGTTTGGCATGGACATTGTTACTATCCATTCTACGCAGAGCAAATACTTTGTAGCCAGCCGCAAGTTTGAACTGCCGGAACTGAAACTGCTGATAGATGCAGTGGAGTCATCGAAGTTCATTACAAAGAAGAAAAGCGAAACTCTGATTGAGAAGATACATACGATGACCAGTCCGGGGCAGGTGGCAAAGCTGAAGCGTAATAACTATGTGGTCAATCGCATTAAGCCGGATAATGAGCAGATATATTACATTATTGACGCTATAAACGACGCCATCAATGCAGGCAAACAGATTTCTTTTCAGTATTATGATTATACCGGATTAAAGAAAAAGGTTCTGAAGAACAAGGGCGAAGTGTATAAGCTCAGTCCGTATAAACTTCTCTGGTGTGGGGACTATTATTATGTTCTCGGATATTCAGAGAAGAAAAGCAAGGTTATCAATTTCAGGGTAGACCGTATTGCTTCCAAGCCGGAGATACTGGATAAGGACATTATTCCTATGCCTGATAATTTTGATATTGAGAATTACACAAAGGAAGTGTTCTTTATGTTCTCAGGCGAGAAAGTTCTTGTGGATTTACGGTGTGATAACAGCCTGATGAAAACAATGGTTGACCGCTTCGGAGAAGATGTGACAACCCTTGCGTATGATATGACGTCTTTCAGAGTACAGACCGAAGTATCAGCCAGTTCTACCTTTTTCGGTTGGGTGTTTGGCTTTAATGGAAAGGTACAGATACTTGCACCTGAGAGTGTGAAAGAACAGTACAGACAGATGATTGCAAAAGCCGATGAGGATATGCAAGAGAGTGAGTAGTGATTCGTAAATGATTTAGAATTTGTGTGAAAAATCAATTATTATGAATATGAAAATGATATGTTTTTAAATTGTGCAGACGGTCTGCACAATTAGGAAGGAGTCAATATGCTTACACCGTCAAATCAATATTTGCAGGCAGTAGAAGAAATAAATGATTATGTCAATCAGGCTAAATGCAGAGCTTCTGTCAGTGTAAATAGTGAGATAATGAAAACAAATATATTTATTGGAAATGTTATTATCCGCAATTCTGAGTGGGGAAATAAATTTGTGGAAAATCTGTCTAAGGATATGAAGATGAGATTTCCAAGTGCAAAAGGTTATTCTGTCAGAAATTTAAAATATATGAAGAAATTTGCACAGATTTTTACGGAAGATGATGTAGATGAGTACGGATTGGGAAGAATTACTTGGAGTCATCATCAGATATTGATGAGTAAAGTGTCAAATCGAGAAGAATATATATGGTATCTGGAAAAAACTTTGGAACATAAGTGGTCAGTTGATGATTTGACTTCCCAAGTTAAGAGTCAATTATATGAGCGACAGGCGGTTGCTAACAAAATATCAAATTTTGAAAGACGATTACCGGCTGAACAAAAGGATATGGTAGTAAGCACAATGAAAGACCCATATATGTTTGATTTCATCAATTATACGGAAGAAATGTTGGAAACAGATATAGAAAATGAACTTGTAAAAAATGTTACTTCTCTACTGATGGAATTAGGCACTGGTTTTGCTTTTATGGGACAGCAGTATCATCTTGAAGTTGGAGGAAAAGATTTTTATATAGACCTTCTGTTTTATAACACAAAGCTTAGATGTTATGTAGCAATAGACCTTAAAACTGGCGAGTTTAAGCCAGAACAGGCAGGAAAGATGAATTTTTATTTATCTGCTTTAGACGATTTAGTGAAAGCTCCAGAGGATAATCCATCAGTGGGACTTATTTTGTGCAGAGATGAAAATAGAACAATTGCAGAGTATGCATTGAGAGATATGTCAAAACCGATTGGTGTCAGTGAATATCACTTATGCACGGATTTACCGTTAGATTTGAAAAATGCATTACCTGCCGTAGAAGATATTAGAAGTAGAATTGATATGAAAAAGTAATTTGTGCAGACGGTCTGCACAAATTGCATTGAACAAAAAAGCCTTTATGGGCGGAAATTTTCAATAGAATAAAAATGACAGATATGTTGTATCAGTGTTATGGAGTGAAGGATAACGCATAGTAAAAGAGTTCTTAAAGATTTTGGACTCAGTGAATCCAAAATCAATGCGACTATTACCAAAGATTTATACATTGCTTAAATTGTTGCCTCAGTGTGGCAACAATCTAATTGTGCAGACCGTCTGCACAAATTAAAGGATAAAGGTTTATTGAACAAAAAAGCCTATATAGGCAGAAATTTTTAATGAAAACAAAAACAACTCAAAAACTTTACTTTTAACATTGTTGAGTTAAAAAGAAATAAATTGAGTTAAAAGGTACGGAGGTGTTAGCAAATTGCGACACCTCTTTTCTTTTGCGAAAAACCTACTTGAAAAAATGTAAACGGTAAATAGTAGGTACCAAGATTTTTGCTAGTTTTCATGAGATAATTA
>CAUWLL010000054.1:0-14165 GCA_963559605.1 uncultured Lachnospiraceae bacterium | reverse complement strand
CATCTGCCTTACAAGCAGAGGGTCATAGGTTCGAGCCCTATTGGTCCCATTTTGCGGAAAATACTTTACCGCGAAAAATAGTTTGTGAACCGCAAAATGTGACGCGTGCTACGCACGATGCACACAACTCCTTTGGAGTTGGCGCTGGTAAACATGCCGCAGTGGCGGAACTGGCAGACGCACAGGACTTAAAATCCTGCGGGACTTATACTCCCGTACCGGTTCGATTCCGGTCTGCGGCATTAATTAAAAATGCTCCAAACCTTTGCATAAAGGGTTGGAGCATTTTTTGGTTTATATAAAGAATCATAAGTGTCACAAATGTTAAGGGCGTGACATTTTTTCTTGAGTTCCGGCGAACTCTATATTAAACTATAGGAAAAGGTATCAAAAGACAGAAAGGCGTATTCGGTGTGAAGAAAGTATGGTTTGTTATCGGCATAGCGGCGGCATTTGCTGTTGGAATCTGGCTGGCGCTATCCGGCAATATGCAAAAGACAAAAGTAGTATGTGTCGGAGACAGCATTACCTACGGTTCGGGTGTGGGCAGACGGAGGAAATCCCAGTCTTATCCTGCGGTGCTCCAGAAAAAGCTCGGCGATAATTACCAAGTGCTCAATTACGGACTCAGAAGCAGGACACTGCTTGATTATGGAAGCTATCCGTATACGGAAGAGGCTTATTATAAAAAGACACTGGCTGAGAAAGCTGATATTTATATTATTATGCTCGGGACGAACGATTCTAAGATTATGGATTGGAATACGGACGATTATAAAGAGCAGCTCGAAAGATTTGTGGAATCCTATCAGAAGGCAAACGAGGATGCCCGCATTTATCTTATGCAGCCGTCCAAATGTTTCCCGGACAGACTGACCGGAAAGGTGAGATATACCATTCAAAATGAGCATATTGAGAATGAAATATATGAAAGTATAGCAGAAATCGGACTGGAACGAGGAGTTACGGTCATTGACCTGTATCATTTGACCGAACATCACCCAGACTGGTTCAGGGACGGTGTACACCCGAATGCAATCGGATATGAGAGAATTGCAGATTATATTTACGAAATAATACGGAAAGACAGATAAGAAAGACAAAGGAGAAACCGATATGAATTTTTTGGAAGAAAGAATTGCAAAAGACGGCATTGTAAAAGAAGGAAATGTACTGAAAGTGGACAGCTTTTTGAATCATCAGATGGATATAGAGCTTCTGAATGAGATCGGAAAAGAGTTTAAAAGGCGGTTTGACGGGAAACCGATCAATAAAATTCTTACCATAGAAGCCTCCGGTATCGGGATAGCATGTATCGCCGCACAGTATTTTGGGGCTCCCGTGGTATTTGCGAAGAAGGCAAAGAGTATCAATCTGGAAGGTGAGATGTATGTGGCGGAAGTAGAGTCATTTACCCACAAGTGCAAGAATCAGGTGATTGTAGCGAAAAAGTTTTTGGGAGAAGATGATCATGTGCTTATCATCGACGATTTACTGGCAAATGGATGCGCGCTTCAGGGACTTATCCAAATCGTGCAGTCAGCAGGAGCAACAGTGGAAGGGATCGGGATCACTGTAGAAAAAGACTTTCAGTCGGGAGGAAGAATCATTCGTAATTTGGGATACCAGTTGGAATCGTTGGCGATTATAGATAGTATGGATTGTGAAAATGGAACCATTCATTTTCGAGAGCAGTAATTAAGAAATTATAGAAAAAGAAACGGAGATGGTGGGATTTGAACCCACGCGCCCCGGAAAGGACCTATCGCATTTCGAGTGCGACCTCTTACAGCCACTTGAGTACATCTCCGAGCCTGTCGGCGCAATTATTATAACACAGTTTTTAAGGCAGATGCAAGAGTGACATCTGCCTTTTTAGAGGGAAGAAAAAATCTATATAAACTTTTTAAGGAATTGTTAGTCGAGGTCCGGCGGTCATACAATTATGTCAAATTCGGAATTATATATCCGACGTCCTCTTTGTTTTGATAAATTTATTATAAGAGTCAATTGTGTCTTAGATGTGTCAAAAACTGGAAATGTTTATAAAGAATCTTAAGAAAATCCAAAGAACGCATTATGAGTATATTATGGGATGAATTTTCGCAAAATAGATAATAATACGAAGAGAGTGATTTATATATTTGACGAAAAGGAGCGCCATGAAAACATTTGAAGATTTGTATCATGATCTTTTAAAGAGAAAAATATCGTCGGAAGAAGCATTGCCGCCGGAGTATGATCCGGTGCATCTCGATTGTTTGCTGCATCCGAAAAAATATGCCCCAGTACTGCAAGTGAAGGACTGTGAAACATGCGCTTACGACAGGGCATGTGCAAATAGTTGTGTATTTGACGCGATTCGGGAAGGCAAAGATGGAAAACTGACGATTGATCCCGAGGCATGTGTAGGGTGTGAGGCTTGCATACAGGCATGTGCAAATAAAAACCTTACGGCAAGCAGAGAAGTACTTCCAGCCATGAAAGCGGTGCGTGAAGCAAAGGTTCCGGTTTATATGATGATCGCTCCGGCATTTTTGGGGCAGTTCGGAGAAGAAGTAACACCCGGAAAACTACGTGTGGCATTTAAAGCGCTTGGATTTACCGGAATGGTGGAAGTGGCGCTGTTTGCGGATATATTGACACTGAAAGAAGCGTTGGAGTTTGATAAAAATGTAAACCGAGAGGGAGATTTCCAATTGACAAGCTGCTGTTGTCCGGTATGGATAGCTATGCTGCGAAAAATTTATAGAGAATTAATGCCTCATGTACCGGGGACAGTGTCGCCTATGATTGCATGCGGGCGGATGATAAAACAGATATACCCCAACGCAATTACTGTATTTGCTGGTCCTTGCCTAGCCAAGAAAAAAGAGGCAAAAGAGCCGGACATCTCAGATGCGGTAGACTATGTTCTTACCTTTCAAGAAATAAAGGACATTTTTGAAGCAGCGGATATACATCCGGAAAGATTGCCGGAAGAAGAAAAAGAACATGCCTCCAAAGCAGGCAGACTTTACGCAAGGACAAAGGGAGTCAGTCAGGCAGTGTCCGAGACAGTGGAACATCTGCGCCCGGATAGGAGTATCACCGTTCGCGCTGTACAGGCGAACGGAACAAAAGAGTGTATGGAAATGATCCGTAGATTACAAAAAGGAGAGATAGACGCCAATTTCTACGAAGGAATGGGGTGCGTAGGCGGCTGCGTGGGCGGACCGAAAGCCATTCTTCCCCAAGAAACCGGAACGAGAAATGTGGATGAATACGCCGAAAACTCGGTGTTCAAGACTCCCCTTGAGAATCCCTACGTGCTGAAAATACTTGAGAAACTTGGGCTTGATACCGTAGAAGATCTGCTGGAAGATACACTGTTGACGAGAGAGTTTTGATGATTGGGTACACCCTATTTTGCATTTGGGTACAGGTCAAAATACAATTAGGTACACCCCAAAACGCAATTGAGGACGTAGCCCTTTTGAAAAGGGCTACGTCCTCAATTATAACGTTGCGATAAATCTTAGGAATGCGTCTCTGCCTTCCGGCGTACACTTGTACACTCCGGCGTTTTCCAGAACGTGTGTGAACACGATCCCGACTTCTTCTTTTAGAATGTCCATTACATTATCAGCGGTGATGTTTTTGTATTTTGGTAAAAATTTTTCTACCCAGTCTGCATGACCGGCGGTTGAATCGTTGCTTCGAAGGTCTTTGCCTGCCAGAATGTAGTCTGCAAGCGTTTCCAGCTCGGTTTTGAGACGTGCGGGAAGTACGGCAAGCCCCATAACCTCGATAAGCCCGATGTTTTCTTTTTTGATGTGGTGGTACTGTGCATGTGGATGATAAACACCGAGGGGATGTTCTTCGGTTGTAATGTTATTGCGAAGCGCTAAATCCAGCTCGTAAGTATCTCCTACCTTACGGGCGATCGGGGTGATCGTATTGTGTGGTTCGCCATCGGTTTCCGCGAAGATAAACGCTGCTTCATCGGTGTAGCCTCTCCAGTTTTGCAGTACATGGTCGGCAAGGTCAATAAGGCGCTGCTCATCTTTGTGTCGAATACGCAGAACAGAGAGCGGCCATTTTACAATACCGGCTTCCACATCTTCGTACCCCGGAATCGTAACCTCTTTTTCGATAGGCGCTTTCGCCATGGCAAATGTATAATTTCCGCCTTGGAAATGGTCGTGGCTTAAAATAGAACCGCCGACGATCGGGAGGTCTGCATTAGAACCGAGGAAATAATGTGGGAACTGTTTTACAAAGTCAAACAATTTGGTAAATGCTGCCCGGTCAATTTTCATCGGAACGTGCTGTCCGTTAAATACAATACAATGCTCGTTGTAGTACACATATGGAGAGTACTGGAATCCCCATTTGCTGTCATTGATCGTGATGGGCATAATCCTGTGATTTTCCCTTGCAGGATGGTTTACACGCCCTGCATAACCTTCGTTCTCCACGCATAACTGACATTTGGGGTAGCTGCTTGCTTTCGCGTTTTTTGCTGCCGCGATTGCCTTTGGATCCTTTTCCGGCTTAGATAGATTGACGGTAATATCGATGACGCCGTAAGGGGAATCTACCGTCCATTTTAAGTCTTTTTTTACACGGTAACGACGGATATAGTCGCTGTCCTGGCTGAGCTTGTAGTAATAGTCAGTAGCGGTTTCTGGGGAAATGTCATATTTTTCCTGAAATTCCTTCTGTACCTGTGCCGGTCTCGGTGTCAGGCAATTCATCATTTTTGTGTCTAATAAGTCGCGATAAACGATACTGTCCTCGATAATGCCGCGATTTACTGCTTCGTCAAGAAGTGCTTTTAACACTTGCTCGAGGTCGATGTTAGAAAGGTTTGTATCTACGTCTTCGTAATTATCTTCCCCGAAGATTTCCAATAGAAGATTTGTTGTGTAAATACGCTCACACTCCGGTGTGAGTCCGGTCTGAATACCGTATTCTACTAATTTTTTAATATTTTCAAATAACATATCTGCCTCCTGCTGATTTGATTAGCTTAATCTGTGCGCGCCGTCGCCGATGTCCACAACATAGAACTCAGCTTCATGTCCCACTTTTTCAGCGTAGGACTTCCCGATTTTCTCTTTAAATGTGTCTACGGCATCATTTTTTACGATGCTTACGGTACATCCTCCGAAGCCGCCACCGGTGATACGAGAACCGAGAACGCCCGGTATTGCCTGTGCGAGATCTACGAGAATGTCGATTTCCTCACAGGAAACCTCATAATCATATCGCTGGGATTCGTGGGAAGCGTTCATCAGTTTACCAAAGCGTTCAATATCGTTATTTTTCAGTGCGGCAACTGCTTCGATGGTACGCTGATTTTCATATACGGCATGTTTTGCGCGTCTCTGCAAAAGCTCGTCTTTAATTACGTCTTTGTGTGTCTCGAATTCTTCGTTTGTTAGGTCGCCCAGTGTTTTGATGTCAACGACAGTCTGTAATTGTTTGAGAGCAGTCTCGCTTTCGTTTCTGCGGTCATTATATGCTGAATTGACAAGACTGTGCTTCACTTTACTGTTGGTGATGATAATTTTGGCGTCTGAAAGAGCGATCGGGGCATACTCATATTTCAAAGTATTTGTATCCAGGAAAATGGCGTGGTCCTTCTTGCCCATGGCGCTTGCAAATTGATCCATGATTCCGCAGTTCATACCGTTGAAATTATTTTCAGCATCCTGACCGATCAAAGCAATGTCGATCATGGAAAGATCGTCAAAACCAAACATATCTTTCAAAATAATGCCGGTCAGCACTTCTAAAGATGCGGAAGAGGATAAGCCGGAGCCGTTTGGAATATCACCGTAGATTAAGATGTCAAGTCCGTGGGTTAACTTGTAGCCGCGTTTTTCAAATGCCCACATAACCCCCTTTGGATAATTTGTCCAAGATGCTTCTTTGTGCGGAACTAAATCGTCAAGTGCGGATTCTACAACGCCTAAGGAATCAAAATTCATGGAATAGAAACGGAGTTTGTTGTCCTCGCGTTTTCTTGCCACTGCATATGTACCAAGCGTCAATGCGCATGGAAATACATGTCCTCCGTTATAGTCAGTGTGTTCTCCGATTAAATTCACGCGTCCCGGCGCAAAATAGGTACGGCATTCGCCGCCGTCACCGTACAGTTCTGTGAATGTTTGCATCAGTTTTTTCATCATTTTTTCAATCTCCCATCTTTTTTTCTTGTATCCCTTGCAGGAACCTTCACATTGTTTTATATTTATAATAATAATGAGAAGTTTATGATAAATCAATAAGAATCATGTAGAAAAATATAAGGATATTGAGGATATGCAGATAAATATCGGGCAAAACCAAAAGGAGATAAAAGAACACGGAAAATATGAGTTTCCGGTAAACGTCTGTGTGGAGAAGATCGAGTCCTATGAGCAGGGGGCATTTTTGTGGCACTGGCATCCGGAAATCGAATTGACATGGATCATCTCGGGAGAGATGGAGTATCATGTAAATGACAGAAAATATGACTTATGCGAGGGGGAGGGGATGTTCGGAAACAGCAATACGCTGCATGCCGGATATATGAAGGATGCCGGCGACTGTACCTATCTTTCTGTCACCTTTCATCCCAGATTCCTGTATGGCTACGAAAATAGCCTGATACAGACAAAATATGTGAATTTTATAACGGAAAATGAAAGATGGGCATCCTTGAAACTGGAAAAAAATGTGTTGTGGCATAAGGAAGTGATTCGTTGGATGAAAGAAATCTACACATTGTGGGAGGAACGTCCGGGAGACTACGAGATACAGGTACAGATATTGTTGCTGCGCATCTGGCAGAAATTCCATCAGTTTTTCACTAAAAGACCGGAGAAAGAATATCCGAAGCAGGAACATATCCAGAGACTTCGGGAGATGGTTTCTTACATGGAAGAACATTATCAGCAGGACATCAGTCTGGAAGCCGTTGCGGCATATGTGAACATATCTAAGAGCGAATGTTGCAGATTTTTCAAGAAACATATGAAAATGACAATTTTAGAATATCTGATGTTTTTGAGAATCCAAAAAAGCCTGCCGCTTTTGCGCGCAGGAGAGAGCGTTACAAGGACGGCAGGGCTGGTCGGTTTTGCAAGTCCGGCATATTTCGGACAGATCTTCAAGCGATATATGAAATGCACACCGAAAGCATATCAAAAAGGGGCGGAGTGATTTCCGTCCCTTCTGTGGAGAAGAGGAATAAGCACTATGCTTTAACCCAATCACCAATCCATTGGTTAGTAGTGCGGTTATATTGGCGCTTATAGAGTACTCCGTTGATAGTTTTATATTTCCAAACAATCTTATTGGCATATGTAGCTTCGGTTGAGCAGACAATGTTTTTGGAAAAGGTTGCCTTCGGGGGAGTGTAGGAAATTGCTAAGACAGGCAGTTGTACGATACTGCTTATTAACAATACAAGAATCATAGAATAAAATATTTGTTTAATTTTCATTGGGAATGTCTCCTTCTTCATAGATTTGTATATTTTTAAATTCGTCCGGCAGATGATCGATCTCTGCAAAATATTCACCATCAACGTAAATCAAACAGCCATTTTCGTTTTTGATTAAATAAGCATTGTCTTCCCTTATTTCAACAATGTCCTCCGGAAGCGGTTCCAGAACCTCGAAATCAGCTTCTATTACAAAGAAAATGGAGCAAAAAACGGCAATACTTATGATAAGGTTGCTGATAGTACAGTAGATGTTACTCTTATGTTTGATTTGTCTTTGGTTGTTGAGTATAAAGTTAATTCTGGTAGTTAAAATGGAAGAATTATTAATGGCAAAATTCATAAGAAAGCTGGGCGTCGTTCGTTTGCCAGAGTGTATATTTTTAGCTGTTTTTAAAATTAAATCGGCATAGTTTAGGGTGTCGAATTGAGGGGCGGAGTATATTAGGAAAAAGTCATTTGTAAGTTCCAAAAATAAAGCAAACTCCTTTTTTAAGTATTGTACGCATGGATTCCACCAGTGTATTCTGCAAACAATTTCCATGATTAAAACGAATAAAATATGGTGTTTTTTATAATGCATGATTTCGTGTTGGCAGATATATTTCAATTCTTCCGGGGTAAGATTTGTAGTATCCGGCAATATCAGTACGGGTTTGACAAGACCGGTAATCGCCGGTGAAATAGGCTGTGGTATCACTGCTATTTGTACAGGTTTTTTATAATAGTTACTGATGCATTCATATAAATATGCATATTTTTCGCTTCCTTTCACATAAAACTGAGAAAGAGCATTGTGCAGACGTAAATGCTGGACTACAAATCGTATCAGCAGGATAATGGCTACAATAGAGATAATTCCTATAAAAAGATCGGAAAGCACCCAATTGGTATTTGGAACAGGTGTTGTGGTAAAATCAATTATTCTCGGTAAAACCTGATAAGAATAAATCGTATGTGTAAATGGAAAATTAATAGGTATTACCATACGAATTAAAATTATAAGAATTCCTATAATGGAAAACTTTATCGTACGCTCAAAAAAGGCAGGTGTCCGGTGGATTAACAGATGTAAATACACTGTGAGGAAGAGCGTAATCATAAAACAGGTTAAAAAAACTCCAAATGAGACGGACATTATTTTGCTCCTCCATCTTCGATTTCGTGTTTTTTCTGTGCAATTATTTTTTCTAATTGCTCTAATTCAGATAGATTGGTTTCAGTATCAATAAGAGAGGCAACCAGCGCCAGTGTCTGACCCTTCCCCCAAATATCTTTATAAGTACTATTTAGATATTCCTCTTTTGAAACCAGTGGCGAGTAGCTTCTTGTTAGTACAGTGCCGCTATAGACAATATCTGCGACTTCTACAGCGTTGTTGGCAGTTAATGTTCTGAGACAGGCTTGAACGGTGTTTATATTCAATGTTTGACTGTGTTTTACAATGTCAGAAGCAATTAACGGTTTTTCGCTGTTCCATAATATTTTCATTATTTCTAATTGTTTTTTTGTGAATTTCTTTTTCATAACATTTCACCTCTTTCTATTAAATATTACGCTTAAATTATTACACAAAAATATAAATATGTAAATGAGTTGAATATAAAAAAACAATAAAATAATAAAAAATAGTTTAATAAATAAAAAAATAATGATATTGTAAAAATATACAAACAAAGGATCCTAAAATTGTAAAGCGAAAGAAAGGAGAAATAAAATTATGGACAAACAGAATGATTTTGATCTTGATTTAAGAGAGGTAAAAAGGGTAGGAGCATCAGCCAAAGGTATTACAACAGCTGCATGTGGTGTTGCGGGTTTGACAATTAAGTTAACATTGGCAAATAAATGTAAGTCTGTCGAATCACCAACTGGTGGAATGACTTCTGCGTGTTGCAAGAAAAAGGCATCTGTAGAGCCACAGTGTGTTTAAAGTTTAAGAGGAGATGTGGCATTCGTCGCATCTCCATGTTTATTTAAGGATCAGGAGGAGAAAGCTATGTTGAAAGAATTATGTGAAAAAAAAGAAAGTAGGAAAGTAATTATCTTCTTTTTGAGCGCTTATGTAATGCCTTGGATTTTATTTCCGTGGATTAAATCAGAGGAGGTATCGGGGGTTTGGGCACAGTGGGTGATGACGTTGCCGGCAGCAGGGATTATTTGGGGAAAGTGGTATGTGGAAGGAACGAGAAAAGATTTTTTTCAGAAGGTTTTTATAGTAGGTAGTTTGTGTTATGCAGTATATGCTGTTTTTTGTGTTGCTGGAGTTGTTCCCAGACAATATATCGAAACAGGAGCTGACATTGTAATTATTCCGTTTAGTGTTCTGCTATTTTTTTATTGTATCTTGTTTAGCAATGAAAAATTGTACCCATTTAAGAATCGGAAAAAAATGATAATTATTGTGTTGTCTGCCATGGGATATAGTATTTTGATGGGAGTTATCGGAGACAGTGCATTTCATATTGGTAAACAGCTCCTTTTCGAAATGGGTTCAGTATTTAATGTTTTGGTTTTAAGTGGTCTTTGTTTTATGGGTGAGGAATATGCATGGCGCGGACATCTACAGAAAAAATTACAGGGGTATTTGGGAAAGAGAAAAGGTGTAATTCTGTTGGGCATTTTGTGGGAAATATGGCATATTCCATTATGGTTTGGGTATTTTCATTTCGAACAAATGTCGGGAGGTTTGGTAGTTGTAATAATTCTGAGGTTTGTTAATGTAATTGGACTGGCAATTTTCCTTGGCTGGGTTTATATGAAAACAGAGAATGTGTGGTTATGTGCGCTTTTGCATGGGATGAACAATCAGAATAATATGTTAGGTACAACAGTAGAAATTTTGCCGGGGATACCAATAGGTGCAATTATCCAGCCTATTATATTGTGGACGTTTCTTTTTTCTAAAGTATATAAAAAAGAAATTTCTGCGAAGGAAGAATAGATGTGAAGAAATAAAAAGAGGGTTGTGTTATGGATGTAAATAAAGTCAGCGATGAAATTAAGAGATATGTACAGTGTGCCATGGAATTTTATCAAGTAGAAGAAAAATACGATGCTGTAGAGGAATGTTTTCTTTTGTTTTTTATGACACAGATCTTAGATATGTCTTATAGAGAGTCATGGAATACAGATGTGCTGAAAGTGATAGAAAAACTGGTTGTCACAATCAGTCGTAATCCGGAATATTATATCAATATATACGACTCTAAAATGTATAGTCCTATTGGCATGATAGCGTTTTCCTTTCATGAAATCACAAGAAAGACAGGTGAATTAAAAGCAGAGTCCGAATATTTGAATAACCTGTTGTTAGAAAATGCGATTGAGAAGACAAGAGCTTTTCATAAAGAAAAAGTTTCTTTTGCAACATATGATATTTTAAGCGGGATTTCAGGGGTAGTTTATTATTTGCTGGATTGTGCGGATATTATGGAGAGTGTGGGAAAGCGTCTTGAAATTCGTAGCCTGCTTCGCTTTCTTATCTATTTATCTGAAGACTACGTATATAAAGGAAAGCAAATACCCCGCTACCATATTAGGAGGAAATATCAGTTGCTTAAGTCTGAAAGGCAGGAAATGAAAAAAGGTCATATTAATTTTGGTACTGCGCATGGACTTATGGGACCGTTAGTTACACTGGCAAAAGCAAAAAAATATAAGATGCTGGAAGAAAAACAGGAAGATGCGATTGGAAAATTATTCGGCTTATATGAACAATTTTGTATAGAGAAAAACGGTATCAGTTTCTATCCGCGAAGATTATCTGTAGAAGATTATGTTGATGGGAAAAGTTCAGATCTTACAGAGAATAGTGGCTGGTGTTATGGAAATCTTGGGATTGTCAGAGGTTTGATGAAAGCTGCCTGTTACAGAGAAGATGCGAACGCTTATTGTGACTATTTGAATAAATTTGTGGAGATTATAGAACAACCAACAGAAAACTATCATTTGTGCAGTCCAATTTTGTGCCATGGATATGGAAGTGTGGCTTCGCTTCAAATGTATGCGTTTGGGGAAAGTAAGGATGAAAGGTGTCTTACTAACTTGGAGCGGAATATGGAGATGCTATTAAAAGAACATAAGAAAAAGATGGAAGAAAATGAAGGCTATAAATTTGATTTGTCTATTCTGGATGGGAGCGCAGGGGTAGTATTGACTATGCAAAACTATATAACGAAAAATCTTACTTATGGAAAACTGTTGTTCATGGATTAATGCTTATGGAAAAGAAAACAAGTTCATTTAAAAATATTATATGGGTAGTAAAATCAATATATAGATATGATTCGAGATATTTGGCTATATATGGAATGGCTATGGCAATTTTCGGTATATTGCCGCCTTTCATCACAATTATAACGCAGAATATTATCAATAGTTTGCAGAAAAGGACAGGATTTCAGACGCTTGCAGTGTTAGTAGTGAGTTATATTGCGATCGACCTGTTTCAGATACTGCTGGAATATTTTTTTGAGTATTATAAGATTAAATTTATGCAGGGATACAGCCTGTATTTTAATCAAAAAGTGCTTCAAAAAGCGGGACAACTAAGTCTCAAAAGTTATGAGAATAGTGAGATATATGATATGATTTCGCGAGCGCAATATGAGACGGACGGAAAACTTTTAACATATTTTGAATCATTTGCAGGTGTGTTTTCCGGTGCAATCACGCTAACCTCTTATCTGATTATTTTAATAAGGTTCCGTGTATGGATTGTTTTGTGTATTTTAATTATTCCGGTGATTAAATTCCAGATTAACAGAAAGATTAATAAAGAAACATTTTCTGTTATGAGAGAGCGGACTAATGATTCGAGAAAGTGTTGGTATGCACAGCATGTATTGACATACGGAGAGGCATATAAGGAATTAAAGACATATAACTTGTTTCAGTATTTTATTGAAAAATATACAGGATACAATAAGAAGTTTAATCAAGAAGATTTAAAAATAAAGAAGAAAAGTTCTTTGGAATTGGGAAGCGCTACGGTGATAGAAAGTTTCGTTGATGGCGGATTGTTTGCATATATTATTTTTGCAGGGTATACTGGAGAGATTTTGGTGGGAAACGTAATGACGTATATGAAAACGATTACACAAGTAAAAACGCTGGTGATGACAATTTTACAGACCTTTGCAGGCATGAATCAGGAAAGTATGTTTATTGATCAGTTAAGAGAATATTTAGATTTGCCGGAAGAAGAAAGTTATGATACGAAAAATCAAGTAGACATTAAATCGATTGACAGTATCGAAATTAAGCATCTGTATTATCGTTATAAATCAGAACAGCAATATGTTTTAAAGGATATAAACCTTTGCATTGACGGAAGTGAGACAGTAGCTATCGTAGGGCAGAACGGAAGCGGAAAAACTACATTACTCAAAATAATAATGGGATTTTACAGAGATTACGAAGGAGAAATCTACATAAATGGAATAGAATTGAAAAGAATTAAGAAAGAATCTATATTAAAAAGGATTGCGACTGTATTTCAAGATTTTTATAAGTACGAAGCTACGTTTAGAGAAAATATTGCCTATGGAAATTTGGCGACGTTATCTGATGACGAACAATTAAATACCATATGTCAAAAGTTCGATTTATGTAATCTGATTAATGAAACAGACGAAAAATTGGATTGTCAAATCGGTTATTGGTTTGATAATGGCAAGCAGATTTCACTTGGACAGTGGCAGAAAATCGGAATAGCCAGAGCTTTTGTAAAAGATGCCGATTTATATATTCTGGATGAACCGAATGCGGCGTTAGATGCCATTTCGGAATCGAGACTGTTTGATTTATATTTAGAACTTCTTGAAAATAAGAAGGGGATTATTGTAGCCCACAAATTTAATCATTTGGTAAAAAAAGTAGATAAGATTATTGTACTTGAACAGGGTGTGCTTACAGGATGTGGTACGCATGAAGAATTATTGAAAATAAATAAAATATACAAAGAATTGTATGAAACGCAGATCGGAGGAGGATATTAACATGAAAGCAGAATGCCAAAATACATTTATGATTAGAACACCTAATTTGCCAATAAAATATTTAGAAGAATATAAAAAGCAGGAGAAAGATATATATGAGTTTATCAAGCAGGATAAGGATTTAGAGCGTTTTTTTCAGAAAGCATTGCTTATATCCAGTCCAGATATTTACCGGAGTTATTTGAACAAGCCGAAAGTACAGTTTACAAGGGACTACACAGGGTAACGGTCTGACGGGAGGTGTGCCGCCCGTCAGATTTTCCATGTGATGTTCAAGCTGTCGCTTGTAGCGGCAACGGTGGTAATCATCAAATCCACCACCCGCCGCTTGTCGTCAAAGGATACATTGTCCCATGTGTCGAGGTAGCCGGAAATCTGATTGACCTGTTCCGGGCTGATGGCTTCCACCGTCAACTCGGCTATCTGCTTCACAAGTTCCTGTTTGCGCCCGTCCAGTTCCGCTATCTTCACATTCACATAGGAGAGCAGGACATTGTTTGCACCCGTCAGACTGTCCACCAGCTTTTCAATCTCGCTGTCCACATGGAGAAGTTCCACTTGCAGGGCGGCAATTTTCGGGTTTGCCTTTGCCGCTTTCTTTCTGCCTGTCAGCGTCTTGTAGCTTGCCAGTTTCTTTACCATCTGCTGATAAACAACCGCTTCCAGTTCCGAAGTGATGATTTTCC
>CAUWLL010000053.1:0-14250 GCA_963559605.1 uncultured Lachnospiraceae bacterium | reverse complement strand
ATCAGCATTGTATTTGATACTGCAACCGCTGAAGATGTAATCATGCACATTTTAGGTTTACCGACTGATATTTTCAATGTCTATCCGGCAAGCATTAAATACAAAACCTATCAAGCACGCTGGCAGATTGGAGATATTTATGTATCGGGGGACGCAAGAAAAACAGAGGATAACCCACAAGGGTTAGGCTGTTATCTTGTTATGACTGGCAGAGGGTGTGATGATATTTTCCGTATTCTCGACAGTAGGAATTATACCTTTGGTGATATGTTCCGACGCTGTGAGCGAAGATACGGACTGGATAACTTCCATTTCACAAGACTTGATATTGCCATTGATGATAAAAACGAAAAGCCATTCTTTACCATAGAGCAGATAAAGAAGAAATGCGAAAAAGAGGAATTTATCTCGAATAGTGAGGGCTACCACTTTGACGAAAGCAAGTTTGATGATTTCGACACCGCAAAGACTGTTTATATCGGTGCTGGTAAATCGGGATTGTCCTACCGCTTTTATGATAAGGATAAGGAAGTCTGTTCAAAACATAATAAGACGCTTGATGAAGTCGGCAGTTGGAAACGGACAGAAATGCAACTGCGTGATGATAAGGCTCATGCTTTTGCCATGACATTCAAGGACAGACCGCTGGAACTTGGGGAACTGGCTTTCGGGCTATTGGCAAACAACCTACGCTTTGTCGTGCCAAACAGAAATGAAAGTAATAAGAGCAGATGGAAAACGTGTCGGTTTTGGGAACGCTTTTTAGGGGCTGTGGAAGTCTTGAAACTGCAAGTACCAAAACAGCATAATTCCCTTGAAGAAACACAGCAATGGCTCACAGAGGGTGGCGTGATTTCCGCTGTCAAAAGTTTTTACTTCTTGGAAGAACATGACGCATTAGGTGGACTGGAAAAAGTAGGAACTATGCTTGATAAGGCAAGATACAGCAATTCCCTTTCCAGTAAATTAACCGCCCACTTACAGAGGATAAACCGCACCGACCTTATCCCCTATATCCAGTATGACACAAAACAAGGGAAAGGGGGTATCTGATGAATAACAACGATATTCCCGTATGGGAAAAATACACCCTTACCATTGAAGAAGCGTCAAAGTATTTCCGTATCGGAGAAAACAAGTTAAGACGATTGGCAGAGGAAAACAAGGACGCTGGCTGGCTCATTATGAATGGCAACCGCATACAGATTAAACGCCGACAGTTTGAAAAGGTTATTGACAAATTGGACGCAATCTAATGCAAATGAGCCTTGTATGTGTTATGATGAACACAAGTCATATCAAGGCTCTTTCCAACAAGGAAAGGAGCAGACACCATGAAAGAAAAAAGACGGGATAGCAAAGGACGTATCCTGCATACTGGAGAGAGCCAACGAACAGACGGAAAATACTTATATAAATATGTAGACGCATTTGGAAACACAAAATATGTGTATGCTTGGAGATTGACACCCACAGACCCGACACCAAAGGGAAAACGGGAAAAACCCTCACTTCGTGAACTGGAACAGCAGATAAGACGGGATATTGAGGACGGTATCGACAGCACAGGCAAGAAAATGACGCTTTGCCAACTCTACGCCAAACAGAACGCACAGAGGGCAAACGTGAAGAAAAGCACACAGAAACAACGGGAACAGCTCATGCGGTTATTGAAAGAGGACAAGTTAGGTGCTAGGAGCATTGATACGATAAAACCCTCTGACGCTAAGGAATGGGCATTACGCATGAAAGACAAAGGCTTTTCCTATAACACCATTAACAACCATAAACGCTCGTTAAAAGCGTCATTCTATATCGCCATACAAGACGATTGTGTAAGGAAAAACCCTTTTGATTTCAAGTTAAGTGAAGTCCTAGAAAATGATACCAAAGAGAAAGTCGCATTGACAGAGGAACAGGAACAAGCCTTATTGTCATTCATTAAGACGGACAATGTGTATCACAAGCATTATGATGATGTGCTGATACTGTTAAAGACAGGACTTCGTATCTCGGAACTGTGCGGACTGACAGTAGCCGATATTGATTTCAAGAATGAAGTTGTGATTATCGACCACCAGTTACTAAAGAGCAAGGAACAGGGCTATTATATTGAAACGCCTAAAACAAAGAGCGGAATAAGGCAAGTGCCATTAAGCAGAGAAACAATACAAGCATTTCAACGGGTTATGAAGAAACGCCCAAAGGCAGAACCATTTGTGATAGACGGACGGGGCAACTTTCTATTTGTCAATCATAAAGGCAAGCCCAAAGTTGCGATTGATTACAATATGCTTTTTGTCCGTATGGTAAAGAAATACAACAAGCACCACAAGGACAATCCCTTGCCACATATCACACCGCATACACTACGCCATACATTCTGCACAAGGCTGGCAAGCAAGAACATGAACCCGAAAGATTTACAGTATATCATGGGACATTCAAATATCAGTATCACAATGAACTGGTATGCTCATGCGTCCATAGATACCGCAAAATCAGAGGTTCAGCGTCTAATCGCATAGAAGTATTTACCACGATTTTAACCACGATTGATAGGGAAAATATAAGAAGATAGACCTAGATATGCGAGGTTTACCACAAAAGCAAAATGCCCGTAGAGCCGATAAAATAAGGCTTTGCGGACATTTAAGAAGATATAAAAAGATAGTCAAAAAGATATATATAATTTCAACTAAATAATT
This sequence comes from uncultured Lachnospiraceae bacterium, assembly GCA_963559605.1. Taxonomy (GTDB): domain Bacteria; phylum Bacillota; class Clostridia; order Lachnospirales; family Lachnospiraceae; genus Dorea_D. The sequence goes on along the minus strand of CAUWLL010000053.1, from coordinate 11,542 downwards.
GTTGTTTTTCTTTTTTCTAATTTAACCTTTAAAATTACATTTTTATCTTTATACACCTTTCCGTTAACCAATTTACCGATTAAGCGGGCAGACTCTCTTGCCAATCCTTCTATTGGCTGAACGATAGCCGTCATTTCCGGCTCCACCATTTCTGTAATATAGGTACCGTCGTATGCAACAAATTTTATATCTCTCGGAACTTTCCTGTGCCTCCTTATCACCTCATTCATACACTCTATTGCTATTCTGTCAACGCCAAAAACTCCGTCAAAATCCGTGGTTTTTGACAACACTTCTTTCACAGCCTCTTTATAATAATGAGCATCCATTCTGTTCCATTTTAATTCGTAGCGAATCGTCTGAATCTGATGCTCCTTCATAATACGCTCAAATTCATAATGTCTTTCGTGATAAGGCGACTCCACTTTTGTATCACCTGTAAAATGCAGGACTTTCTTACATCTATTTGCAATCAAGGTTTCTGCCGCCAATCTTCCACCTTCTTTATGATCTACGGAGACAACCGGTATATCCTCTCCCAGATAACGATCCAGCGCAACGATCGGTTTATGTATTTTTTTATATTCCTCCACGTCTAAAGAGTGTACACCTGTAATAATACCATCCACGATGTGACGATTTAACATGTCCAGATATTCAAGTTCTGCGTTACTTTCTTTTTCAGTATTGCAAAGCATCATTTTAAAACCGGCATCATAAAGCCCCTGTTCTACATAATCCACAAACTCAGCAAAAAATGGGTTTGATACATTCGGCACAAGCACTGCAATAATTCCTGATTTTTTATGATAAAGATTTCTAGCCAGCTCATTCGGAGTATAGTCCAGTTTTTTCATTGCTTCTTCCAACTTCATCCTTGTGTCTTCTGACACATAACCGCTGTCATTTAAAAATCTTGATACAGTTCCTACTCCGACTCCCGCTTCTTTTGCAACATCTCTGATACTTGCCATCTCTTCGTCCCCTCTTTCTTCTATTTTTACTATCTGCATCTTCAAATATGCTGCGTTTTCCACTTTAGGTCATTCCTTTTCATTCATTTATAATCATAAGATAAATATTCTTTGTCTGCAAGGATAAAATATAACACATCAAAAAACAGTGATTTCTTGTATTTCTTTCATTCCTGTGCTACTATATTTTTACAGTTCAAACATTCTATTCATCTATAGTTCTAAGATGTTTCATCAAAGATTCCAATGTTTGATTTATTGAACGCACGGGAGGGATGCCTATGATTGTATTTTCCTTATTTTATCTATGCACCTCGCAAACTTTATGATAAAATCAAAGGAGAAACATATGAAACAAAATTTAATACCATTAAGTGACTTAAACCTTACTGACCGCTTTTTATTCGATGAAGTAATGGAAGATCCTCAGGCGCACCAGGATGCTCTTAGTATCATCTTTGGTCATACCATTCCACTACTTACACAGAACGAAACTGAGAAAGAACTCCGGGTTTCCCCCACCATTCGTTCTATCCGTATGGACGTCTGTTCTATGGATGAGGATAAAAGCATTTACAACACGGAGATGCAGAAAAAACGTCAGACTGATTTGGTAAAAAGAAGCCGCTACTATCAGGCAATGATCGACACCAGCTTACTGGAACCCGGTATTCCCAATTATAACATTCTGAATCGGTCATTTATTATTATCATCACACCATTTGACCCCTTTGGATTAGGGTTGTATCGTTATACTTTCAATTATAAATGCGAAGAGCGACCGGAATGCGGACTGAATGACGGAGCTGCTAAGATCTTCTTAAACACCCGCGGTACGAATCCTGAAGAAGTATCTCCTGAGCTTGTGGAATTTCTGCACTATCTGGAAAACACTACGAATCAGGCAGCTGAACGTTCAACCAGCGACCGTATTAAACGAATCCATCAGCGTGTGCAAAAGGTTAAGTCCAATGAAGAAGTTGGGGTGAAGTATATGCAGGCATGGGAAGAAAAATATTATGAACGGGAAGAAGGCCGGGAAGAGGGGCGAATGGAAGGTCGGGAAGAAGGCAGTAAGTTCAAACTGCTGGAGCAAGTCATCAAAAAACTCCGCAAAGGCAAATCTTCCGAAACGATTGCTGACGAACTGGAGGAAGACGTAGATACAATCCGGCACATCTGCGATGTGGCAAAAAACTTCGCTCCTGATTATGATCTTGAACAAATTTACAACGCAATATACAAAAATGAAAATTAATACGCAACAGGTGGACGCACTTTCATTAAGAATGCGTCCACCTTTTATATGTTTTCCTTATATTATTTTATATTTTCCAACTCCTTCGGATCGATTTTATTCTTCTTCAGTTTCAAATACACAATCTCCCGAAACAGTGCATACACCACCGACACGATCGGAATAAAGATAAGCATTCCCATAATACCCATCAGACTGGCGCCGATGCTGACTGCTGCCAGCACCCAGATAGAAGGAAGCCCCACGGAATTCCCAACCACATGAGGATAGATAAGATTTCCTTCGATCTGCTGAAGCACCAGAAACAAAACGACAAATATCAGCGCTTTCATCGGGTCTACCATGAATATCAAAAACGCTCCCAGCGCACACCCGATAAATGCTCCGAATATAGGGATCAACGCCGTAAATGCAATCACAATTCCCACCAGCAACGCATATGGGAGCTTCAGAAGCGACATCGCTACCACGAACATACTTCCCAGAATGATCGCCTCCATGCACTGTCCCGTTAAAAAACTTGAGAACGTATTGTATGTCAGAGACAATACCTCCACCGTTGCCTCTGCTCTGCCTTTACGGACAAATGCAAACAACACTTTTTTTGCCTGTACCCCCAGCTTCTCCTTCTGAAGCAGAATATAAATGGCAAATACAAAGGCAATGAAAAATGTCGTCAGGCCACTTACAATACTCTTCGCCGCAGTAATGGTAGAATCCACCACATTTCCCGCACCGTTCTTAAAGAAATTAAAGCTTGCATCCATAATCTTATTCCAGTCAAATTCCAGACTATTGATCCATGTCATAATCTCCTTATTATCATGGAACAGCTTTTCTGCCCACTCCTGCAACTGAGGAATAAACGCCTGAATACTTTTTCCCAAATTCGCAAATGTATTGCCAAGCTGTGGGAGCAAAATAAACATAACGATTACCACCACGCCGATAACACTCAAAAGCACAAGGATCATGCTGACCGGTCTCGCCAACTTCTTCAGCATCTTACTTTTCTCCACCTTCTCTTCCGGGAATAAATGGCGCTGAATAAAATTCATAGGTACATTCAGTACAAATGCAATTCCTCCGCCGATAATAAACGGCCATAGCACATGCATAATGAAAACTGCAATATCTATTACCACGTCATATTTCCACAGGCAGACGACCAATATTGCCGTGAAGAGGATCAGCTCTTTGATTTTTTTTATATTTCTATCATTTAATTCCATTTTATTTACAACCTTTACTTCGAATCCATTTCATCAATTGTATCACCGGAAGGTTGAGAAGTGCAAGACCATATACTGTAAATAACTGTGTCATATTCAGCGAGTCTACTTTAAACACTCCCTGTAATGCCGGAATGGTCAGAACTCCCGTAATCAACACAAATCCGATGAAAAATGCACCGATCAAATATATGTTATTGAAGAATTTTTTCGTAAATAACACCGGTCTTGCCGCCTTACAGTTAAACCCATGCACCAGTCTTCCCATACACAGTGTTCCAAATGCCATAGTACTTCCAAGCAGCGCGCCCCCTTGAGCATATCCAAGGAAGAACCCGATCATTGTAGTAATACCGATAATAAGACCTTCCGTTCCAATACTGGTCAGGAATGTTTTGGTCAAAATAGACGCATTCATCGGACGCGGTTTCTCATGCATTACATCTTTCGTGTGCGGTTCTAAACCAAGTGCAATTGCCGGAAGACTATCTGTCAACAAGTTAATAAATAACAAATGTACCGGAGCAAACGGAACCGGAAGCCCTGCGATCGAGGCATACAGCACTGCCAGAATCGCTCCGAAGTTACCGGACAGCAGGAATTGAATGGAGTTCTTAATATTCTGGTAAATGTTCCGTCCATTCTCTACTGCTTTAATGATCGTAGCAAAATTATCGTCTGTCAGCACCATCGCCGCCGCATCCTTGGATACTTCACTTCCTGTAATTCCCATCGCAACACCGATGTCCGCTTGTTTAAGGGCGGGCGCATCGTTGACGCCGTCTCCTGTCATAGATACAATATTCCCCTTATCCTGCCATGCACGGACGATCCGGATCTTATGCTCCGGTGAAACTCTTGCATACACCGAGATCCCCTCCACAAAACTTCTCAGTTCTTCATCGGACATATTCTCAATGACTGCCCCTTCACACGCTTCGGATTCATCCTTTAAGATACCGATTCTCTTTGCAATGGCTGCTGCCGTGATCTTGTGATCTCCGGTGATCATAATCGGCTTAATACCTGCCCGGATACACTCTTCCACCGCCATTTTCGATTCTTCTCTCGGCGGATCCATCATAGCAATGAGACCAAGGAACGTAAGATGTGCTTCATCCTCCAGTTCAAGTCCTTTTTCTTCTTCAAACTCTTTATATGCAAACGCCAGCACCCGCAATCCGTCTCTGGAAAACTCCAGGTTCTGTTGTTCGATCCTTTCTTTGTCCTCTGCCGTAATTGCCTGAACCTTGCCATTTTCTTTAATTTTGTCTACACGGTTTAAAAGTACGTCTACAGCGCCCTTCACGATCATTACATAACTTCCGTCAATAGGATGCATGGTAGACATTAATTTACGATCACTATCAAACGGTATCTCGGAAAGTCTCGGATATGTGTCCCGGATCTCCACCGCATTAAGGCCAAATCTGCTGCCCAGATTAATAAGCGCTGTCTCTGTAGGATCCCCGATTTCCTTTCCGTCGGTATTTGTCGAATCATTACACAAAATACTGGAAAGAAGAAGTTGTTTTACCGGAGAAGTGTCTTGATCTACGGTCATCTCTTCCACCGGGATCCGTTTTCTGTCCACATAATAATCTTCTACAGTCATCTTATTCTGTGTCAGCGTTCCAGTTTTATCAGAACAGATAATAGATACACTTCCAAGTCCTTCCACCGCCTGGAGCTTACGAATAATCGCATGTTCTTTTGCCATTTTTTGCGTTCCGAAAGAAAGCACGATTGTCACAATAGAGCTTAACGCCTCCGGTATTGCCGCCACCGCAAGAGCTACCGCAAACAGAAATGCGTCTACTACAGAACCGCCCCGGAACACATTAATGCCGAATAAGATTCCGCAAAATACCAGAATAATAATGGAAAGTTTTCGCCCGAAATCATCCAGGTTGATCTGAAGCGGGGTCCGTTTTTCAGAAGTCGTTTTTAAAAGGCTTGCAATCTTTCCGACCTCAGTATTCATACCGATGCCCGTCACTTCAAATGTAGCTCTTCCATATGTGGCAAAGCTTCCGGAAAACACGCGGTTTGTCTGGTCTCCGAGTGCTGCTCCTTCCGGCACGTCCCCGAGGGATTTTTCTACCGGAAGGCTCTCCCCGGTAAGTGCGCTTTCATCCACTTTAAGACTTGCCACCGTAAGTAATTTTCCGTCTGCCGGTATACAATCTCCTGCCTCAATGACTACCTCATCATCGATCGTAACTTCTCTTGCCGGAATCTGTACTACCACACCGTCACGGATAACTTTCGCTTCCGGCGCAGATAACTGCTTCAAACTATTGAGAGACTGTTCCGCTTTCACAGTCTGTACCGTACCAAGGATCGCATTGATCGTAATTACCACAAAGATAACCGCTGCACTCTCCGCATCTCCTAAAAATCCAGATATAATTGCTGCAAAAATCAAAATAATTACGAGAAAGTCCTTAAACTGTTCCAGAAAAATTTGTAATATACTCTTCTTTTTTCCTTCGATCAGTTCATTAAACCCATATTTCTCCTGATTGACTCTCGCCTGTTCACTTGTCAACATATGACATCCTCTCTTTCTGCAATACTGCTTTTATTATTTCCACATCTCTTCAAATCAAGCAGATTCCGCCCGATTTTCTGTCGCCATGCAATAGGACGAAAAAAAAGAGACTCCTATTGCATAACTGATATGCAATAAAAGTCTCATCATTTCATTACGATACGGATGAAGATTTCATCGTACTGACGACACCGTAAACGCCTGTTTATCACCTGCGCTGATTACTCCCTTTTATTATAGTCTATAATATACAGAAGTTTTCTTTTTTTGTCAATTCTTTTATGAAGGATTCTTCTTTCTGCATAAATCCTTGCAGCGACTCCATATAGTGGTCATGAACGGCTTTACATATAGTATCCTCGTCCCGCGTCAGACAGGCATCTGCCAGTTTCCGGTGAATCTTATACTGTCTCTTTATGGCAGCTTCCTCCTCAAATCCCCCAAGATAGCTGCTCACAATGTCGCAATAATCCAGATCTGACCATTCTTTCTCTATTCTATGAAATCCCGGCTTCTTCACGAGAATCTCATGGAACCTCTGGTCGCACTCTACAACCTGACGATAATCCCGGATGTCTTTCATCTGCTCCAGAACCTTTTCCATCTCCTGAAGCTCCTCCTCGCTGTAACCTCCGCCGCAAAGCCGCACCGCCAAGATCTCGTAAGTAGAGCGAAGAAGATAAATCTCATACAGATCCTGTATCGTTACCTCTTTGATGGAACATCCTATATTTCGCCTGTATTCAACAAGCCCTTCCTGCTCCAACTGTCTTAGCGCTTCCCTGATAGGCCCACGGCTTACTTCCAGCTCATCGGACAAATCCTGCTCGATCACTCGCATTCCCGGTTTCAATTCATGATTCAGTATCTTCTCTTTGATCACATCCGCAATATTTTCACGCAATGTCCGATAGCGCATTTTTTTCATCTGATCTTCCCGTCTCCCATTCCTTTCCTGACGCACCGAATTTTATGACAGAGAAATGTTGCCGCCTTTTATATCCATGTGACAATTATAAAATACTTCCATTGCCTTTACAAGATACATCGTATCCTTTAATCCGGCTGTCTCATATGCAGAATGCATTGCAAGCTGCGGAAGTCCGATGTCTACTGCATTCAGAGAAACTTTCGTGGACGAAATATTTCCTAATGTACTTCCCCCAGCCTCGTCAGAACGGTTCGCAAAAAACTGAAGCGGAACACCGGCTCTCTCACAAATTTCCTTAAATACAGCAACACTTACGGCGTCACTGGTATATTTTTGTCCTGCATGGGACTTGACAACAATCCCTTCGTTCATATATACACAATTTTCCACGTCTGTTTTCTCCGGATGGTTCGGGTGCACCGCATGTGCATTATCCGCACTGACCATAAAACTGGAAGATACCGCGCGGTAGTAATCCTCCTCCGTCTTTTCGAGCGCGCCGTTAATACGTCTCAGCACATCATATAAAAATGTAGAACCTGCTCCCTGCTTTGTGGCAGAGCCGACCTCTTCGTTGTCGAAGCAAGCATATACATTAACCGATTTTTCATTATATCCTTTTAAGAATCCTTTTAATGTGGCAAATGCGCACTGTAAATCATCCAGATGCTGTGAAGAAACGAACTCCTCCTCTGCTCCCCATACGGTTCCCTCCGCACGGTTGTACAAATATAAATCTTTTCCGTAAATCTCAGACTCAGACACGCCTAATTCCTTTGCGATCAGCTTGTCAAAGTCTCCTTTTGCCGCTTCACCGCAGCTAAATAACGGGAGTGTATCCACCTGTTTATTATACGCATAACCATCGTTTACCTGACGGTTCATATGGATCGCCATACTCGGTATCATCACCAGATCACGGTCAATATCAAGCAGTCTCGTCTCAAAATGACCGTCTTTTTTCACCAGAACTCGTCCTGCGATCGAAAGCGGACGGTCGAACCATGTCGAGCAGAGCATACCGCCGTATCCTTCCGTGTTTAACTGGATGTATTTTTTCTTCACTTCCAGCTCTGCCTTTTCCTTTACCTTAAAAGTAGGAAAATCACTGTGAGATGCTGTAATATTAAAACTATAATCATCCAGATTTTTTCCGACATGAAATGCGATAATACTGGAGTCATTTCTTGTCACATAATATTTTCCTTCTGCGGAAAGATTCCAAGTATCTCCCTCGCCGATTTCCTGATAACCGTCCTGCTTTAACTCCTCTGCAATTGTTTTTACTGCGTGGAATGTACTTGGACTTTTTTTCAAAAATGTGAGCAATTCCTGAGACATTTTTTTATACATATCTTCTTCTCCCTTCATTCTTTTATTGACAAAGAGGCGGAAAATAAATCCCCCGCCTCTTATTATATGGTATTTAAATTAATTTTCTCCCTTTTTCGCTCTTTCTCTCTTAGCAAGATATGGCATGATCATACCTAAAGCAGTAAGAACGATCGGTGTTGCAATATTCAGGATCATTGTAAACATATCTTCTGAATACATACCGAGGATACAGCAAGCCGCAGTCAGGATGAAGCACCATACGCCCGCAACCTTAGCAACTACCTGACTCTTTGTAAAACGATAGTCAGCCGGAATTTTATCGTATGCCTTACGAAGCGCTAAGTATGCTACGAATACCCAAAGGTAACGAAGTGGCATACATACAGAGTTCAGTTTTGTAAGCTGTGCAAGTACCGCAGCCGCACCCGGGGCAATCATCTGGATCAAAATGATACTTCCTGATAGTGCTACAACCAATTTGATACCATTGATGTATGCGCCATGTTTGTTCTGTTTCAGCATTGCGCTTGGAACGAATTGCTTAGACTCTTCATTGTCTAACAGCATACGAAGCGGAGCGTCAATACTTACTAGAAGTACCGCAAACTGACCGATCATATTACATAAAGCGTAGAGAACCAATAAAGTATCTCCGATACCGTAATATGCACCCAGTTTCTGGAATGCCCAGTAAGCGCCATTTGCTACGTAAGAGTTAAATGTATCTGCATCCGCATTGATGATCTTAGGATCGAACATCATACCCATCGCAACTGTACCAAGAATTGCACATACAACTACCATGATAGCCATTGCGATAACACCCTTCGGGAATCCCTTAGAAGGATCTTTTACCTTATTAACATAAGGAGAAATCTTCTCTACACCACCTACTGCAAACACAAGGATTGATAAGGACGTAAAGTAAGTTACATTAAACTCCGGAACCAGATTCTTAAGACCGAAATCTAATGCTACATATCCGCCGTCCGGATTGATCGCAGGAGCTGCGAGCATCATAACAATGTACAGAATAGACATGATAAACATACTTGTTCCGGCAATTGCCGCAAGTTTCTTCAGCGGATTCAATCCTTTACTTGCTACCCAGCAGAAGAATAAGAACACTGCCATTGTTGCAAGCTGTACCCAAAATGTTGGGAATGTATCATAAGTCTCTGCGTTACGGAATACTGCCCAGCTTAACGCTTTCAGACCACCGCTTCCTTTACTTGCAATATATGTAACGTGACATGCCCAATAAGTCCAGCCTGCGTAGTAAGCAATCTTTGGTCCCATTGTGCTGTCGATCCATGAGCTTACTCCACCACCGGCTGTTTTGAAAGCAGAACCAAGTTCTCCTACCATCAGCGCATATGGCACAAAGTACAGAGCAAACATCAGGATCCAGCTAAAGATTACCTGTGTTCCGTTAAAGTACATGAATCCATTGGCAACATTTCCGAAGCCCCATACACCAGAGAACGCGATAAATGCCAGGGTCCACCAAGTCATTTTCTTTGAATTATCCATTTTTTCCCTCCAAAATAGTAATTGTTGATTGTCAATTGTAGATTGTTGACAATTTATACATCGTTAATATAATAACATATACACCATTCAAAATCAACAATTTTTTGTTCCATACGACATTTTTTTTATTTACTTCTTACAATTAACTTCTTGTCTTTCCATTTTCCGCTCCGAACTCTCAAAAAAGAAAATACTGAACCGACCGCCCACCCGATAGGAATCGACCACCAGATAGCGCTTTCACCGATCAGGTATGCCAAGGCATACGCTACGATCACACGGACAAACAGATTCGACATCGAGCTGCGCATAAATGCCCCCATATCTCCTGCCCCTCGAAGAAGCCCATTGCCTACAAATAAAAATCCCATAAGAATGTAAAATACAGAAACCGTCTTCATATAGCTAAGCCCATATCCCATGGCGCTTCCTGCTGTCCCAGTATTCAAAAATAATCCTAACAGATTCGGTCCGAATAAGAAAATAATACCCGTGATCGTAAGTCCGAATATCACGACCATGAAAAGGCATGCCTTATATCCTTCCATCACTCGCTCCGGCTTATCTGCGCCGATATTCTGTGCTGTAAAGCTGGACATGGCATTGGAAAAATTCATATTTGGCATCATGGCGAGGGTGTCGATCTTTGTTGCGGCAGTATAGCCTGCAACGAATACTTTACCATAAGAGTTGACCAGTCCCTGCATGAACATCATACTCAGTGACACTATAGACTGCTGAAGCATAGAGGGCACTCCTATACGTGCAATCCGACGCGCAGCTTCCATTTCAAACAATGCCGGTTTTACTCCTTTTTTTTCTTCCTCATTTTCCATATATTTTAGCCGTCTCATCAACACATAAAAAGAAATGAATGCACACATCCCCTGAGCAATCAGAGTTGCCCATGCAACTCCTGCAACCCCCATATGAAAATAAATCACAAAAACCAGGTCCAGCACTATATTAGTAAGCGCCGACACCATTAAAAAACGTAAAGGAGTTTTACTGTCACCCAACGCATTATAAATTCCGTTCATTGTATTATACAAAAATAAAAAAACCGCTCCGCCGAAGTAAATTCTCAAATACGAGAGAGAGTCTGCCATAATATCCGGGGCCGTTCCGAGAAGGTTTAAAAGAGGCGCCGACATAATTTCTCCGACTACCATGATCGCCAGTCCAATCGCCCCCTGCGTAATTAACGCTGTATATATCGTTGTTTTCATCGAAACAATCTGGTTTGCTCCAAACAACTGAGAGATCACAACATTACATCCCATGGATAATCCTGCCGCAACTGCCACAGCCAAAAATACTACAGGGAAAGAAGATCCTACTGCCGCCAATGCATCTTCGCCGACAAATTTCCCTACAACCATAGAATCTACCATATTATAAAGCTGCTGGAACAAGTTCCCAAGCACCATAGGCATTGCAAAGAAAAACAATAATTTCAATGGTTTGCCTTCCGTAAGATTTTTTACCATATCACCGCCTCCTCCTTATATTATATACACAAACAGAAAACAGTGCAAATACACAAAATGTATTTACACTGTTTTCATTCCTATGAGCGTGCGGGGATTCGAACCCCGGACAACTTGATTAAAAGTCAAGTGCTCTACCGACTGAGCTACACGCCCGTATTCAATTGCTTGTCCTACAAGACAAATGCCCAGAGCCGGAATCGAACCAGCGACACGAGGATTTTCAGTCCTCTGC
>CAUWLL010000052.1:0-14346 GCA_963559605.1 uncultured Lachnospiraceae bacterium | reverse complement strand
TCTCTCTGTCGTTGTTTCTTGTTTTCGCGACAGCTATGATAGAATAGCATATGCTGTCGCAAATTGTCAACACTATTTTTATTTTTTCTTTAATTTAGATATTTTGTTCAAACCGGCATTTAAAACACCCGATTTCCCCGACATTTTTCACTATGATCTTTTATATCAAGTTCATTGCCTGATTTACGGATTTCACACCGATAATCTCAATCCCCTCTATCTTCCCTATTGACTTTATAGAAACTTCCGGGATAACACAAGTCTTAAATCCAAGCTTCTTCGCCTCTGCCACCCGCTGTTCCGGCATAGTAACTGCACGAACCTCTCCGCTAAGCCCCACCTCTCCAAACATGATCGTATCTTCTGCAATAGGTTTGTCTTTATAACTGGATGCCAGCGCCATCACGATTCCGAGATCCACTGCCGGTTCGTTCATACGGATGCCCCCGGCGATATTTACATATGCATCGTAATTAGAAAGCGGAAGCCCTAAACGTTTCTCCAATACCGCCATTAATAAATTTACCCGATTATAGTCAATTCCGGCCGCAGTACGTCTCGGCATACCAAAATTACTCCTGCAAACCAACGCCTGAATTTCCATAAGCATAGGTCTTGTCCCTTCCATCGCACAGGCAACCACCGAACCGGAAGCATTTTCTGGTTTTCCGCTCAACATATATTCTGATGGATTTTCCACTTCCACCAGTCCTTCTTTTCTCATTTCAAACACACCGATTTCATTGGTAGAACCAAAGCGGTTCTTCACGCCCCGGAGAATTCTGTAAGAAGCATGCCTGTCTCCTTCAAAATACAAAACGGTATCCACCATATGCTCCAACACTCTCGGACCTGCCACAGTACCTTCTTTGGTTACGTGTCCGACAATAAAAACTGCAATGTTCATTCCTTTTGCAAGCTGCATAAGTATATTTGTGGATTCACGCACCTGAGAAACACTTCCGGGTGCAGAACCTATCTCTTCGTTATACATAGTCTGAATAGAGTCGATCACTACCATATCCGGTTTTTGTCTCTCAATCGCACTGCGGACAAATTCCAAATTGGTTTCACAGAGCAAATACAGATTTTCTGAAAATTCTCCCATACGATTCGCACGAAGTTTAATCTGTTTCAAAGACTCCTCACCGGAAATGTAGAGAATTGTCTTATTCATTGCAGAAAGTTTCTGACACACTTGGAGGAGCAATGTAGATTTACCTATTCCGGGGTCTCCGCCCACCAATACCAGCGAGCCCGGAACAATACCGCCGCCCAATACCCGGTCAAGCTCTTCAAACTCTGTTTTCATCCTTTCATCTTCATCCGTGGAAACGCTGGATAACGTAACTGCCTGTATTTCCTTTTTCTCTTTTGCGCCCCCTTTGACAGCCATCACTTTCTCTTCTGCAAATGTATTCCACTCCTTACACACAGGACACTGTCCAAGCCATTTACTCTCCTCGTGTCCGCAATTTTGGCAGAAAAATACACTTTTTTTCGCTTTTGCCATAAAATAACCTCCAAAAAAGGGCTGCCACACCAGCAGCCCTTTTATCTTCATTCTATTTTTTCACTACTTTTACCGCTGTCGAACGCTCCGCCTCCAACTCTGCACTCACACTCAGCTTTCCGCTTAAGTTCGTTTTCATATCTCCAACATTTACGTCATCCATATATACAACATACTCGCTATCCGGTGCAAGCTCCAATGTAAACTGCGCGTCCCGGTCGCCGGATACCAGGAAAGAAATCTCATTCTCAGTTGCTTTGAAATTCTCAACTGCAGTTCCCGGAACAGACTCATATACAAACATTCCATTCTTTTCAAGTTTTGTAATTTCAGAAAAGGTTTTTACCTTATACAAATCTCCCTGAAATTCAAAACCTTCCTTTTTCGTCTTACTTCCTAATGTGTAATCCCCAAAACTAAGGGTTCCGTCTGTTTCAGCTCTTAAAAGTTCTTTCACAGATGCCATCGATGTATCCTCCTAATGTTCTTCTTTTGTATCTCCTATTATATAATAAAACTACACTATTTTGTAGCTTTTACTGTAAATTTAATATCTTTTTTAGACATTCCCACTGTCACATCATTTCCACTTTTCACTTCTCCGGAAAGTACTGCCTCTGCCAATTTATCTTCCAATTGATTTTGAACAGCTCTGCGAAGTGGTCTCGCACCGTATTTCCGGTCTGTACCGGTTTCTACAATATGCTCTTTCACTGTGTCCCGAATGGTAAGCTTAATGTCAAGCTGGTCTTTCGCCCGTTTCACAAAATCACGGCACATTAGACTGACAATCTTCTTCATCTCATCTTTGCCAAGCGGATGGAACACAATAATCTCATCAATACGATTCAAGAATTCCGGACGGAAAATCAACTTGATTTCCTGCATAACATTGCCCTTCATCCGTTTATAATCCCCAGACTCGTCTTCTTTTGCATTGAATCCCAATTTTTTCGGATCTATAATCGCCTGTGCACCTGCATTAGATGTCATGATAATCACTGTATTTCTGAAATCCACTTTACGTCCCTGAGAATCTGTAATATGTCCGTCGTCTAAGACTTGTAGTAAAATATTAAATACATCCGGGTGTGCTTTTTCAATCTCGTCAAACAAAATAACAGAATATGGCTTCCTTCTCACCTGTTCGCTGAGTTGACCTCCGTCGTCATGCCCTACATATCCCGGAGGCGAACCAATCATCTTTGCCACACTGTGTTTTTCCATATATTCTGACATGTCCACGCGGATCATAGATTCTTCGTTTCCAAACAACGCTTCTGCCAATGCCTTAGATAGCTCTGTCTTTCCGACTCCTGTCGGGCCTAAGAATAAGAAAGACCCGATCGGTCTTTTAGGATCCTTCAATCCCACACGCCCCCGGCGAACCGCTTTTGCCACAGCCGACACCGCTTCTTCCTGACCGATCACCCGTTTATGCAGCGTCTGTTCCAATTTTTGAAGCCGTGCGCTTTCAGACTCCTGTAATTTTTGAACAGGAATCTTCGTCCACTCCGCCACCACAGATGCAATATCTTCTTCCGTTACATTTACCCTTTTCCCGGAGATCCTCTTCTGAAAACGTTTTCTGGCATCCTCCAGCTTTTTCACCGCAGTTTCTTTTTCTTTATTTAAAACAGACGCTTCCGTCATATCTCCCTGCCACACAGCCTCCTCTATATCTGCCCGGAGTCCGAGAACAAGTTCCTCCAGTTCATAGATTGTCTGTGGTACCTTGAAACCTCGAAGACTTACTTTCGAACAAGCCTCGTCCAGCACATCAATGGCTTTATCCGGCAGAAAACGGTCACTGATATAGCGGCCGGACAACTGTACCGCCGCATGAAGCGCGGGCTCTTCAATGCAAACATGATGATGTTCCTCATATTTTTCTTTTAATCCATTCAGAATATCCAAACACTGTTCTGCCCCCGGTTCTTCTACCGTAACCGGCTGAAATCTCCGCTCTAAAGCCGCATCTTTTTCAATATATTTCCGGTACTCGGCAATTGTCGTCGCACCGATCAATTGAAGTTCCCCTCTGGCAAGAGACGGTTTCAGAATATTAGAAGCATCTATCGCTCCTTCTGCGCCTCCCGCACCGATTATTGTATGCACTTCGTCTAAAAACAGAATGATATTTCCATCTGCTTTCACTTCCTGTATCAGCCGTTTCATTCTCTCTTCAAATTCTCCACGGTACTTCGAGCCTGCCACCATACCAGCGAGATCCATCGTAAGAATCCTCTTGTCTTTCATACTTTCCGGCACGACACCTGCTGCGATCTGTTGCGCCAGCCCTTCAATCACCGCCGTCTTTCCGACTCCCGGCTCTCCCACAAGACACGGATTGTTTTTGGTCCTCCTGCTTAAAATCTGCATCAAACGATTGATCTCATCAGTTCTTCCAATGACCGGGTCCAGTTTTCCCTCTTCCGCTCTTGCCGTTAAATCTGTACCGTATTGCTCCAATACGCCTTCTTTCTTCTTCCCATTGTCCGAAGAAAAATCTTGCTGATATTCTTTTGGATCTATGCCGATGACACGCAGAATATCCTGCACCATTTTGGGCAGTCCGACTCCCAGCGTCTGCAAAATTCTTGCCGCAACACAATCTATGTCATTCAAAATTGCCAACAGCATGTGCTCTGTTCCGATTTTATCAGATTTAAAATATACTGCCTGTAGTCTGCTTTCTTCCAAAATATACGTAAGCCTCGGGCTGTTTTGCGGTTTGGACGCAAGCGCTGTCTGCGTTACCGGCGTTACCAGCTCGTCAATTACTTTCACAAGACTTTCTTCCTCCACACCGTTCACTGCCAGCACCTGCCCTGCCACTCCGGAATACACCTTACGCAGTGACAACAACAAATGTTCTGTTCCTATATATGGGTGGTTTAATTCTTTCACAATATTTCCGGCAATTTTAAGAGCCTCTTTCGCCTGTTCTGTATATACCATTTATGCTTATTCCTTCCTATATTCATCTAATATCTCATCTACTAAAGCGTGTACTTCTTCTCTGGAAATATTCTTGCAAAGTCCTTTTGCAAGGGATATTCTGAGCTGTTCTTTCATCTCAAGCAAATCTCTTGCTTTATCCATATCTACAGCAATCACCGCACCGCGTCTCCGGTCAAGATGAATGAACCCTTCTTGCTTCAACACTGTGTATGCTTTGTTTACCGTGTGCATATTAATCCCTACCGTCTCTGCAAGCTTTCTGACAGAAGGCAGCGATTCTCCCTCCTTGATCATATCCGTGGCAATTCCTATGATAATCTGATTTTGTAATTGAACATAAAATGCTTCATCACTGTTAAAATCAATTTCTATGAACACCTGTATCACTCTTTTCTTTTTCTCTTATGTTATATCCATAATATAACATAATTAAAAGGAGCTTACAACAAAAATTGTAAGCTCCTTTCGCAACTTTGAAGGAATTAAGTTTGGAAAACACTTGGATTATGCAAGTGTTTTGATGTCTACATATTCGTAGCAGTCAAAGCTGTCCGCAACGTTCTTGCATGTAAGTTTTCCATCATATGTATTGATTGCAGAATAGATAACTTCGTTATCTTTACAAGCCTGCTCTAAACCTTTGTTTGCAATCTGGAGTCCATAGCTTAATGTAGCATTTGTCAGCGCGATCGTAGATGTTCTCGGAACTGCTCCAGGCATATTTCCTACACAGTAGTGAACTACTCCGTCTACTACGTAAATCGGATCGTCATGGTATGTAACCTTTGTTGTCTCACCACATCCGCCCTGATCTACTGCAACGTCTACAAATACTGCTCCCGGTTTCATCTCTTTCAGATACTCTTTCTTGAAGAGTTTTGGAGCAGCTTTTCCAGGAATCAAAACAGAACCGATTACAAGGTCAGCCTCTTTTACAGCTTTCTCAATATTAGCATCTGTAGATACTAATGTCTGGATACGTGCTCCGAAAATGTCATCTAAGTATGCAAGTCTTGGAAGACTGATGTCCATAATTGTAACATTAGCGCCCATACCTACAGCAATCTTACATGCATTTGTTCCAACGTTACCGCCACCGAGGATTACGATATTTGCTTTCGGAGTTCCCGGAACACCTGCAAGGAGAACACCCTCTCCGCCAAAGGTTTTCTCAAGGTATTTAGCGCCTTCCTGAATAGAGAGACGTCCTGCAATCTGGCTCATTGGAGCAAGAAGCGGAAGTCCGCCCTGTCTTGGATCGAACAATGTCTCGTAAGCAACACCTTTCACTTTTGCATCCAGAAGTGCGTCTGTCTGCGGTTTATCTGCTGCCAGATGAAGATATGTATACAGGATAAGTCCTTCATGGAATAATGGATATTCCTCCGGAAGCGGCTCTTTAACCTTGATCATCATCTCAACTGTATCCCACACTTCTTTCGCGCTGTCAATCATCTTTGCGCCCGCTGCGGCATACTCATCATCCATGAATCCAGAGCCTACGCCTGCTCCCTTTTCGATATAAACCTCATGTCCCGCATTTACATAACTCTTAACGTTATCAGGTGTCATACCTACACGAAACTCATTGTTTTTAATTTCTTTTACACATCCTACTTTCACTTTGAAATACCTCCCAGTTCTTTAAATATAGTGGATTTGGTCTGTCAACCGCTGCGAACACGGTGTCTGACAAAAAATGAACAATATTTTTCACCACACCGTATTTGTGAAGAATATTATTCATTTATCTTTAAATTCATAGTAACACAATGCATTGTAATATTCAATAAAAGTTATTTTTTTCACATATTCTTTTAATTGTGTTAAAAAAATGTCAGTTGTATTCACAATTACTCTTGCAAATTTAACAAAATCATGGTTGAATAAAAATAACCATATATATCTGCGCTAATGCGCACCAATATCTCGAGGTACCTGTTTATGAAAGATTTAAGAGAGCTTATCCACAATGCCAATTTAACTAAAACACAACAAATAATCGCAGAGTATATATTAGAAAACTTTGCCGATGTGTGTTTTATGACTTCCACTGAAATCGCTTTAAAATTAGGCGTCAGTGAATCATCGGTCATCCGCTTCAGCCGTTCTCTGGGCTTTCATGGATTCATGGATTTTCAGAAAACCTTAAGAAAAGACTATCAGGACAAAGTGCTCAGTATTTCCAGCACTGTCACAGTCCCCTCTCAGCGGGTTGCCAAACGCGCCATATTAAACACCAATTCAGACTATATACACCGACATCTTAAAAATGCAGAACAAAATCTGGAATCGGCTTTCGCCCACAATACTGCCGCAACCTTCGAAAAAGCTTCTGATTTGATCGTAAAAAGCAAGCGCAAATATGTTGCCGCTTCCAGAGCAAATGTCTGTCTTGCCGACTATTTTGTACTTTACCTGAAGCATATGGTTTCTAATGTGGAGACAACCATTTCCAACGCTGTCAGTCCCATTGACCACATGTGCAATATCACCGGCGAAGACTGTCTGATCCTTTTTAGTTTTCCCCGCTATTCTTCTCTGGATAGGATCACAGCAGAAATGGCAAAGGAAGCAGGAGCTTCTGTCATTGTCATCACAGATAAGCCGGACGCCCTTTTAGCTCCCTACGCTACGGTATTATTCACCGTTCCAGTGGACAGCAATGCTTTTTTTAACTCCTTGATCGGAGCTCAGTTTATTTCAGAAGCGCTCCTTGATTCTATCAGCCACAAAGTAAAGGGCATCGAAAAAAGGCTTAAGAAAATCGACCGTTATCTCGGAAAACTCGGTAATTATTAAAACAGAGGGCGCATCCGCGCCCTCTGTTATGCTTCATCTATCGCTTTTCCAATATCGTGTCTCATATATTTATTCGGGAAATCCACCCACTCTGTGGCTGCATAAGCATTTGCTCTTGCTTCTTTCAAATCTTTCCCCTTCGCTGTGATCCCAAGAACACGTCCACCGTTTGTCACGAGCTTATCCCCGTCAAATTTTGTTCCTGCATGGAAGCAGTAATAACCCTCATGCTTTTTGAACTCATCTACCCCGGTGATCTCCAGCCCTTTCTCATATTTCACCGGATAGCCTTCACTTGCCAGCACTACACAAACTGCCGCATTGTCCTCAAACTGTAAATCGACTTTATCTAACGTGCCGTCAATACAAGCCTCCACCACTTCAATGATGTCATTTTTCATTCTCGGAAGGACAACCTGTGCCTCCGGATCTCCAAACCGGGCATTGTATTCCAGTACCTTCGGGCCATCCTCGGTAAGCATAAGCCCAAAGAAGATAACGCCTTTAAACGGTCTGCCTTCTGCTTTCATGGCATCTACTGTTGCCTGATAAACATATTGCTCACAGAACTCCTCTACATCTTTTGTATAGAACGGACTTGGTGAAAAAGTTCCCATTCCTCCTGTGTTAAGTCCGGTATCTCCGTCTCCTGCACGTTTATGATCCTGAGCAGATGTCATCGTCTTGATGGTATTTCCGTCCACAAAAGAAAGCACCGAAACCTCCCGTCCTGTCATAAATTCTTCGATGACCATCTCGTTTCCGGCAGAACCAAACTTCTTATCCAGCATAATTTCTTTCACGCCGGCCTTCGCTTCTTCAAAATTCTGACAGATTAACACTCCTTTTCCCAGCGCCAGTCCGTCCGCTTTTAATACAATTGGAAATTTAGCAGTTTCCAGATATTTTAAAGCCTGATCCGAATCTGTAAAATTCTCGTATGCCGCCGTCGGAATGTTGTATTTCTTCATCAGATCTTTGGAAAACGCTTTCGAACCTTCCAAGATTGCCGCATTTTTTTTCGGTCCGAACGTCCGGATTCCCGCTGCTTCCAGTTCATCTACCAGACCGCCCACCAGCGGATCGTCCATTCCTACAATAACCAAATCAATCTCTTTTTCCTTCGCAAACGCGACAATTTTTTCAAATTCCATAGGTCCAATTGGCGCACACTCCGCATATTCAGCAATTCCGGCATTTCCCGGAGCGCAGAAAATCTTATCTACCTTCTCACTCTTTGCCACACAGTATGCGATTGCATGCTCTCTTCCGCCACTTCCTACGATTAATACATTCATTTCATTTCCTCCTGTCCGAAAACAATACAAGTAATGGTTTTCTCTATTCCTCAACAATCGCAAACCCATCTACAACAGACACCTTACCGTTTGCAATCAAGTCAATGGCTCTCGGAAGAATCTGCCATTCCGCCTGCTCCATCACACGTCTTTGAAGTACCTCCGGCGTATCGCCTGTTTGAACCTCCACTACTTTTTGCAAAATGATCGGTCCCGTATCCGTTCCTTCATCCACAAAATGCACCGTAGCTCCTGCTACTTTCACACCTCTTGCAAGCGCTGCCTCGTGCACCTTCAACCCATAAAACCCGGTACCGCAAAAAGACGGAATGAGAGACGGGTGGATATTAATGATACGGTTTCTGTACTTCTCGATCATTTCCGGCGGAATCACAACAAGAAATCCTGCCAGTACAATAAGATCCGGACGCATTCGGTCGATAGCTTCCAGAAACTTCCTATTAAATTCTTCCCTTGTCTCAAACTGCTTTGGAGAAATACAAAGATTTTCTATACCATGCTTTTTCGCACGTTCCAGAGCATAAGCCCCTGCGTTATTGCTAATAACACCTGTGATCTTTGTATTCGTGATCTTTCCCGATTCTACCGCATCAATGATTGCCTGCAAGTTCGTCCCGCCGCCGGATACGAGTACTGTGACGTTTAACATAAGGTAACTCCTTTTTCTCCTGCTTCAATACGACCTACTACATATGGCTCATCTCCTGCCGCTTTGATCGCATCCATAGTTTTGTCTACATCCGCCGGATCAACTGCCACAATCATACCGAGTCCCATATTATATGTATTGTACATCATCTGTTCTGCAATATCTCCTTTTTCAGCCAAAAGCTTAAAAATCGGAGGTATTGGATAACTTCCCTTTTCCACTACTGCATGCGTACCCTCAATCAGCATTCTCGGAATATTCTCATAGAAACCGCCGCCTGTAATGTGACTGCATGCCTTCACTGTAACACCTGCATTTTTAATGCTCTTTAACGCTTTCACATAAATTCTTGTAGGAGCAAGAAGCGCCTCCCCAAGCGTCTTTCCAAGCTCATCATAATAAGTGTCCAAAGATTCCCGGGTCATCTCAAACACCTTTCTTACAAGAGAAAATCCATTACTGTGCACGCCGGAGGACGCCATACCGATAAGCACGTCTCCGTCTTTCAGATTCTTTCCTGTGATCATATCTTTCTTATCGCATACACCGACTGCAAATCCCGCAAGGTCATAATCCTCTTCCGGCATAAGTCCCGGATGCTCCGCTGTCTCACCTCCGATAAGCGCTGCCTCGGACTGAAGGCATCCCTCTGCGACACCACTTACAATAGAAGCGATTTTTTCCGGATAATTCTTTCCACACGCAATATAATCAAGGAAAAATAACGGCTCTCCACCTGCGCATGCAATGTCGTTTACACACATTGCAACCGCGTCGATACCGATCGTATCATGCTTGTCCATGATCATTGCCAGCTTTACTTTTGTCCCACATCCGTCTGTTCCGGATAACAATACCGGTTCTTCCATCTCCTTAATCTTTGCAAGAGAAAACGCACCGGAAAAACCACCAAGTCCGCCAAGCACTTCCGGCCGCATCGTTTTCTTCACATGCTCTTTCATAAGTTCCACTGATCTGTAACCAGCCTCAATATCAACGCCCGCTTTCTTATAATCCATAACC
Source organism: uncultured Lachnospiraceae bacterium (assembly GCA_963559605.1). Lineage (GTDB taxonomy): Bacteria > Bacillota > Clostridia > Lachnospirales > Lachnospiraceae > Dorea_D. The sequence goes on along the minus strand of CAUWLL010000052.1, from coordinate 4,076 downwards.
GTTCTCCTTTTCCTCACGTTTGTGCTTTATTTATTCAAATATGCTTCGTAACCAATCTGCTCAAGCTTTGCAGCCTTTGCTTTTACTTCTTCTTTCATATTTGCAGTATATGCTTTCAATCTCTCAAGAATTTCCTCATCAGATGCAGCCAGAATCTTCGCCGCCAGAATTGCCGCATTCTTTGCTCCGTCAATGGCAACTGTTGCAACCGGAACCCCCGGTGGCATCTGCATAATAGAAAATACTGCGTCCATTCCGTCCAAGTTCTTTCCGGAAAGGGGAACGCCGATTACCGGAAGGGCAAATAACGCCGCACACATTCCCGGAAGCGCCGCCGCCATTCCGGCTCCTGCGATCATTACTTTCATTCCCCGGCTTTCCGCGCTTCTCGTCCATGCAATTAACTCGTCCGGCTCACGATGTGCAGAAATAATCGTCATCTCATAATCAACTCCCAATTCTTCCAACATCACTGCCGCTTTACTCATAACCTTGAGGTCAGAGTCACTTCCCATAATAATTCCTACTCTTGGCATACTTTTTTTCCTTTCTTCTTATTAGTTATACTCATAAATATACTCTATTTATAAGTATTTTTCAATGGTTCATTCAAAATTTCCGTTCCCGGGAGCACAAATCTTCCATCTTTCAGAAGTTCTGTCTCTCCCCCGCCTTTTGCCACTACTGTTATGCTCTTTAATTCTTCATAAGGAATGGTAATGTCTATATGACAATGAAAATATGCCTTTGATACATCCTCTTTCCGAAATGCAGACACAGAATTTTCTTTTGCCACGATTTCTTTCCCGTTTGGATTGTATACCTTCACATCCTCACTCCAACTATAGCACGTATCCCCCACTGCGAAATGAGGTCCCATTTTCTCCGCGATCAAAATCGGCATCTTATCTTCGATCCCATATTTTTTCGCCGCCACATATGCCGTTGTGTTTGTTCCGATGGCAAATTCACCAAGAGGCAGCGTTGCATGTCTGTGCAGAATATTGTCACGGATATATTCTTTATTCTCCGACTCCCTTTCAAAATTCTTACAATTATAATCTGCGATCATTCCATTGGAGAATGTGATTTCTAAATCTTTGTACTGGAGCTCGTTCAAATACACTTTACTCACATGAAGCACACCGTTTGTTCCCTCTAGAACCGGTGATGTAAATACCTCTCCTACCGGAATGTTCACATCTGCCACACAGTTTTCAAAGACCGTCTCCTTCTGACTGTCCCGCAATTGATAAAGCTGTACCTTCAAATCTGTACGATTCCCGCTGCCGCCCAAAATATGCACATACTCTCCTTGATCTAATGCATCAATAAGCGTCTGCTGTACTTTTTCATACATTTTCGCATCTAATGTATTAATACGGATAATCTCATCAAAGATTTCCTCGTACTGTTCCCCAATCTCCGGTACCGGATAAGCAATGATCGTATAGCTTCTCTCATCTCCACGAATATATTCGTTTGTGATCTGGCTCTGACGACTGTCAAAAGAAACCACTAATTCCTGCTGCTTTTCTGAAAGCTTTATCACTTCTTCCTTCTGCACCGGGACAAAAGGAACTTCCCCAAACATCTCAATGCAGGCAGGACCTGCAAACTCTGCCGCAAGCCCTTTCAAATGTTCATAGGTCGTCTGGATCACTTCCAGCTTACGTTCCACGAACTTCTTATCCAGAAACAACGCCTGATCATTTCTGTGGTCATATTCGTACTGCTTGTTCGCGATCGCACCACAATATCCGATCTTCAAATGCTGTCTCTTCGTCAGCATACTGACCGCCGATCGGTAGATCACCGGCTCAAGACCCATTTCCCGAAAATTCTTTATCGCCTCTTTTACGACTCGCTCAAAGCCAAGGACGTAACGGATATTCACCGTTTTTTTCTTAGACAGATCTTTTCCCGTATTGATGAATCCGATTCTGTAACCTTCGGTATACACATCCGCCATTTTCCGGATAGTTTCCTGGCTCTGACTAAGCAGATGCTTTGCAGTGCGCACCTCACTGTCACTGACGTATTCTCCGAAACGATATAAATATCTAAGATCGCTCAAATCACTGTCCAGAATAATATCCACTGCAAAAGATTTGCGGGAATCGATCTGCTCCTGTATGCGGTCTGCCACAAATACATCACAATAATCACTGGCATACCAGTAAATGCTGTCTTTGATATTTTTCAGTTCCGGTTCTTCCGTGTCTTCAAACTGATTATAAATTTCTATAAAAAGCTCTGCCAATATTGCCAGATATTCTGTATTCCCTTCATACACATAAGCGACAGCGCCGCGAAGTTCCGTATAAAGAGCGCTCAACACTTTTCCATAACCTTCTCCAAGCTCTCGTACTGCATAACTGGGATTCCCATAGCTTTCTTCATAATGCCGTGGCAAAATATCTGCATACAGTTTTTCATTCCATATTTTTAATTCTTCTATTCCGGCAGACTCCATACTGCCATCCTCTATTTTTTCTCTCAGTTCGTCAATCATCAGAAGAAACATCGACGTCTTTCTGAAATAATCACGAAACTTTAAACTCACCGATTCTTCTTTTAGTATTTCCCGAATCCGTGCTATTGAGAGTTTATATCTTTCTTCTACCATTAAAACAGCCCCCTAATAAACATTGCACATATACCAATAAACAAAAGACCGCAGCCTGCCGTCCCTATTTTACATGTTATGTAATTTTTGTCTCTTTCCTTAAATCCACTGATACCGGTTGATACTCCCCGCCATGCCAGATAGAGGACAAAAAAGCCGGCAAATCCCATTAAAATACTAACCTGTCCCTGCACCGTGTAGGACAAAACCAGCAAAGCAATAAAAAAAAGAAGCACTAACACAAGGTAGATACACGACTTCATTCCATTTCTGGAATGTCGAAGCGGTGTCTGCCCATACCTTGTGCGTATCATTCTCTTTCTCCTTTGTTTTTTTGCCTTTTCCATAGCTTTCGCTTTAGCTTCCTCTGTGTTTTTCGGTTTTCTTTTTATTAGCATTTTTTCTCCTTACTGTCTCGCAAATAACGTATACCGTGTAGCCTGCCGCTCCGCCTATTGTATTTAACAGCAGATCGTCCACATCAAAACTTCCGACTTTTGTCACCAGCTGGAACGTCTCCACACAAAGACTCAATCCGAAACTATAAAACAGTGCAGAAAAGAAACTTCTGTACTTGCTTGCCATAGGCATAAAGAAACCAAAAGGCATAAAAATCACTACATTCCCGATCAGGTTTGTAAACATAGCAAAAAAACCCACCCGGTCTCTATAATTCCAGAATCTTTGAATTTCCTTGAACAATTCCAGATTATAGCGATAGTCTCTCATTTCACCGGTCCGCCCATACCAGTCGGAAAAAATCAGAAAATACACAATAAATATAATATACAAAACAAACAGTATCTTTCCGATGATGCGAATCCTTCTATTTCTTTTTAAATCCAAAAATATAGCGCCCCTTTGCCTGAAAGTCCATTAAAACGTAAGCCCTTTTTTGTCTTTAAGCAAGCGTGCTCCGCTGATGATCGTAATAATTCCCGTTGCAATTCCAACAACTGTAAGCAGGATCCCGATCACAATATTAGAAGCTCCTGCAAATGTCATACTTTTATATGCTTTCTCGTTCATATCGATTCCTCCCGGTCTTATTTCGCACCATACTGTTTATAATATGCGTCAATTGCCTCTTTTAATGTATCGTCAATGATAATTTTCCCCAAACATTCTCTATTATAGAGATACTCTGTAACCTCTGCCATATCTACGATAGCTGACGTATTAAATCCGTATAACTCTTTTACCTCATCAAGGGCGCATTTTTTCCCGCCTTTTCCAACCTCCATGCGGTTCAAAGACACCATAAGACCCACAATCTCTACGTTAGCAGCTCCCCTTACTTTCGGAACGGTCTCTTCCATAGATTTACCAGAAGTCGTAACATCCTCAATCATCGCAACCCTGTCCCCATCTTTTAAGCTGCTTCCGAGGAAGCTTCCCTTATCTGCACCGTGATCCTTCTCTTCCTTACGGTCACAGCAGTATCTTA
>CAUWLL010000051.1:0-15226 GCA_963559605.1 uncultured Lachnospiraceae bacterium | reverse complement strand
AATTAGAAGAAGCCGATGAACTGTGTCATGGTAATTGGATAGAAATCCAGCATCTGTGATAGATGTGAAATGAAAGTTGTTTAGATAAAATTTTGGGAAACATAAATACTTAATCAATTATAATATCTTTACAATGCTTTAGAAGAATTATTTATATAGGGGATAAGATTTATGAAATTACTTAAGTTGGTTATTGTTGATGATGAACCTATTTTATTAGAAGGACTGTTGAAAACATATGATTGGGCAGGGATGGGGTTTGAAGTTGTAGGCAGCGCCAGAGATGGAGATCAGGCTATTCAGGTAATAAAGGATAAAAAACCTAATGTAGTTTTGACGGACATCAGAATGAAAAAGGTTTCAGGACTTCAGGTCATGCAAGAGATTGAAAAGGAAAAAATATATTGTCTTTTTGTTGTGCTCAGTGCATACCGGGATTTTGAATATGCAAAACAAGCCTGTGATCTTGGGGCATTTGCTTATTTACTCAAACCTATTAATGATGACGAATTAAGGCAAACTATGTGTGGAGCATATGAATCTTGCATGGGACAGATCCAGAATGAAGAAAAGCTGGAAAGATGGGAAGATTTGATCGTCAAGGACAAAGATACATTTCTAAAGGTGATACTTCAAAAATATGTAAAAAACAAACTTTCGATTGAAAAGGTGGAACAAGCGTTTCAAACGTTAGATACAACTTTAGAGAAGAATGATAAGTTTATTACAGCTTATGTGGATGTTGATCTTTCATACAAGATCACAAATTCACTTGATTACGAGGTAAAAAAATTTGCAATGCTCCAACTATTGGAAAACTATATTGGAGCATCTTTTTTTTACTGGGTATTTGAAAGTGAAGAGAATGCCATCATCTTCATTATAAAGGCGTTAAGTGGAGAATCTGTTATCACGCTAAAGCAGCTGTTTGAAATGGTAAAAGAAAAAGATTATCCGGTCGTTGCGGCAATATCGAAACCATATAAGGGAATAGAAGGCATTAAAAAAAGTTACAATGAGGCGGCAAAATTATTTGAACTGGCATGTATGTCGGGAGCCAGTGCATTTACAATGCCGGAAGAGTTGGAGGAAGAGGTTGAGAAAGCACACTCCGAGGATTATGAAACCTTGATTCTTAATGCAATCAGAAGAAATGATGTTAAGGAACTGAAAGAAGGATTTATTCATTTTGTTTATGGACTTCCGGAAGAGGAAGAACGGCAGATGTATGAGATACACAGGATTATGCTGAAGACAGAGTCGATGTTAAGAAATTCGTACGGGATTACGGAAGAACTAATGGATCAGTATCAAAAATACTATTCAAATATTCAAAAACTGACAGCCGGTAAATCGATTGATGTATGCTACAAAATTTTGTGCAATGTGATCGAGAAGAGGAAGGAAAAAGGATGCGGTAATGAAACAAAGTTTTTCAAAGAATATATGTCAGAAGCTGTTGCATACATAGAGGAGCATTTGAATGAAGAAGATCTGTCAATTGTATCAGTAGCTAATCATGTATATTTAAATTCTGTGTATTTTGGACGGATATTTAAAAACACATTTCATATGACATTTAAGAAATATTTGATGGAACGAAGAATGGAGAGGGCAAAAAGGCTGTTGGAAGAAGGGAAAGTTAGTATAGGGGCTATATGTGAACAAGTCGGTATTGGGAATTCCTCGTATTTTTCCCATTTGTTTAAAGAGTATACCGGAAAACTTCCCAGCGAATATAAAAAGGAACATGACCTATGAAAATACAGAGAATATCAGGCATACAGAAGAAATATTTGATTAATATAGTGCTGTTGCTTGCGTTGGCATTGTTATTATCCGGCGTGGGTGTTGGGGTTTATGTGCGAAAAAACATATCAAACGTGGTTTTGGATAAGTATGAGTTCATGACAGAAAAAATGGGCATTACTCTTGACGGTTTATATAAGAAAAGCGAAGAGGTTACTGCCGAGTGCATCACTGACAAAAATGTTCAGAGAAGCCTGCAGGCGGCAGAACTGGAGCTGGGGGAGAAAAATGCCCTGAGTAAGTATTTTGCCTATACAGATTTAGATTATGTGTCAGAGTACTGCTATGTTGACAATAAAGAAAATGTTTATACAAAATCATATTCAGATCTTTCATATAAGGACTTTAAAAAGAGCGGAATAGAGAAAAAGCTTTCATCAAATTACGCCAAGACCCAATGGCTCTTTCAGGAAGATACATTGTTCCAGACGGGCAGGTCGGAACTGTTTATCGGACGCAATGTACGCAATATGGAGGATGTACATGCTCCGGGGATGCTATTTTTTAAAATGGATGAGAAGTATCTGGAAAGTATCGTGGAAGAACAGAACGGAATAGAAGATATCGTCGTTGGAGTTGTTGATGACAAAGGCAACCTTTGCATGCAATACACACCGGAGTCCTTTGCACTGAATGAGCAGGATGAAGAAAAAATAACCGGATTATTTAAATACAAAGGAGCGGGAATGATTCTGGAAAGAGAACGGCTGCGCAGCGGAATGCTGCAGGCATATCGCCAGCAGGAAAGCGGTTTTACCATATTTACCTTGGTGCCTAATACAGTGTTAAACCGGGGGATGACCGAGATTGCTCTGGTATTATTGGTGATTTATCTCGTGGTGATCATAATTGCGATGGAGGTAAGTTTTTATATTTCAAAAATATTTACAAAGCCGATTTTAATGCTCAGTAAAGAAATGGAGCAGCTTGACGGAAAAGATTTTTCTCATACGGTAAAAATAGAGACAAATACAGAATTGGACAAAATAGGAAATTCGTACAATGAGATGCTTCAGAACATAGAAAATCTTCTGAATGAAATTAAGAAACAGGAGAAGGAGCTTCGGACAAGTGAACTGAATATGCTCATCAATCAGATTAAGCCTCATTTTTTATATAACACATTGGATACTATTTATATGCTGGCAAGGATTAACGAAGAAAAAACAACTATGAAGATGATCCATTCATTGTCAACATATCTGCGGCTGTCGTTAAGCAAAGGCAAAGACATTGTGACAGTAGGGGATGAACTGGAAAATGTGCAAAGTTATATGGAGATTTTGCAGATTCGCAACAGTGGATTATTTACTTACGAAATAGATTGTCAAGTAGAAAAAAACGAAAGATGGATTCTAAAACTCATTTTACAGCCGTTAGTAGAGAATGCAATAAAATATGGCCTTGCCGATATGGAGGAAGGGGGCATCATTCGGATAGAGGTGAAGGAGCTGTCAGGGAAATTGACTTTTACGGTCTACAACAATGGAATTCCCATGGATTCGGAAATGGTTGATAGAATTAATTCGTTGTCAGACGTGCCCGTAGTTGAATTGAAAGAAGTATTTCCTGATAAGAAGCATGGATATGGAGTAGTAAATATTATTACAAGGCTTCGTTTAAAATATGGTGATGAAGTTCGCTTTTACTATGAAATTGAATCGTGTGGAACAAGGTGTATTATACAGTTGCCGGAAAGTGGGAAAGAGAATGATGAAATATAAAAAAGTCTTTGTAATATTTATTAGTATAATGTTTTCTCTGGGTCTGGCGGGGTGTTCCCGTCAAGAGGATGCAGAACGCACGGAGTATACCGAAGAAGTAAAGATTCCGATGCTTCTGACCATTGACCCGAGTACGGGAAATAAAAATGATGAGGATGTGATTACTGCGTTCAATGAAGAATATAAAGGCAGGTATCAGATAGATGTAGAGTGGGCGCTTCAGACAGAAGAAGAATATCGTACCAATCTGAAAAGATTGAATGTGACGGATGAACTTCCGGCAATCATTACAGGTCTTCGCCTGCTTCCATCTTTTTATCAGCTCGTGTTAAAAGATGAGCGGATTGAAGATCTGTCACCGGTGATCAATAAAGATGAGGAATGGAAAAAGATGATCGAGCCTGCGGTGCTTGAGGCTTGTACAGAGTCTGATGGAAGTATCTATCTTGCTCCGCTTAGCACTGCCTTCCATTCCTGCTCCGGTGTGTTCTGGAATGAGCAGCTTTTCCGCAAGGCAGGTATAGAAGCATTCCCACAAACATGGGAGGAGTTTTGGGAGTGTTGCGACAAATTGCAAAATAGCGGAATTACGCCGCTTGCTTTACATACGGAAGGGACTGCGTGGGCGCCGATGCTCCTTGCGACAGCCGAGCTGGCAGATTCAGAGGAGGGGGCGCAGTTTATGGACGCATTGTATCCCGACAGCTATCAAAATGAAAATGGCTTGCAGTTGGCAGGCACTCTGAAAAAGTTATTTCAGTATACGACGGAAAATGCAATGTACAATGACTTTGATGTCGCCTATGAAAATTTTGTGTCAGGGAAAGTGGCTATGATACCCAACGGATATTGGATGATAGACCAGATACCTGAAAGTATGGAAAGCAGTGTTCGCTTTTCGCCGTTTCCGGGAAATAAACTTATCTCTTCTCCGGAAACTTTCGGCTGGGGAGTCGTGTCAGGCTATAGCGAGAAAGTAAAAAAGGCGGCAGTTGTTTTTTTGAAATATCGTACGGCTTTTAATCTCAAACAGAAGGAAGAACTTTTAAGCGCAGACCCTCAGAATAACTCTCAATTGTTGAATGATTATATTAAAGCTTATACGGAAAATCCGCAGATTGTTCCCAACTATCAGGTGAAATGGAGCTCTGTTCTGCAGGAACAAACACTGGGAGAGATTATTCCTAAATTAGCGAAAGATCAAATGACTGAGGAAGAGTTTGTCAGAAGGGCGGACGAAAGCATTCAGCAATGTGAGAGTGAAAAATAGTATATTTTTTTGTATTTGGAGTTGGATAATTATTATAGCATTTTTTTTAATTTTGATAATATTATACTAAGCAACGGGACAACAGGATTGTTCAAAGAAAGGTAGGAAAAATTATGAAATTGAAAAAAATGCTGGCTGTCATAATGACGGCTGTAGTAGCTACCGGTATGCTTGCGGGTTGTGGTAGCTCTTCCGATGAAAAAGCGAGCGGAAAAGAAGCAGGCGGAAAGGTTTACTATTTAAATTTTAAGCCAGAAGCAGATGAGTACTGGCAGGAACTGGCAGAAGCTTACACAGATGAAACAGGGGTTCCGGTTACTGTACTGACAGCAGCTTCCGGTGAGTATGAAAAAACATTAAAGTCAGAGATGGCAAAGACAGATGCTCCTACGTTGTTCCAGGTTAATGGACCGGTTGGTTTGCAGGGGTGGAAGGACTATTGCTATGATTTGAAAGATTCTGATATCGCCAAGGAGCTTACAGATGATAGCTTTGCACTGATGGATGGCGATAAAATGTCCGGAATCGCATACGTGATTGAAAATTACGGTATTATCTATAATAAAGGACTACTGAAAAAGGCAGGATATTCAGCAAAAGATATCACGAATTTTGAAAGCTTTAAAAAGGTTGTAGAAGACATTACAGCACGTAAAGATGAACTTGGATTTTCAGCATTTACTTCTGCCGGAATGGACGGATCTTCTGATTGGAGATTTAAAACACATTTAGCAAATCTTCCGATTTATTATGAATATAAAGACGAAGGAATAAACAACACAGAGGCAATCAAGGGAACTTATCTTGATAATTATCGCCAGATTTGGGATCTCTATATCAATAATGCAACATGTAAGCCGACAGAAATTTCAACGAAAACTGCAGATGACGCTACAGCAGAGTTTGTTACAGAAGAAGCAGTATTCTATCAAAACGGAACATGGGAATACAATAATGTAGTTGATCTGGGTGATGAGAATCTTGGAATGCTTCCGATTTATATTGGCGTGGAAGGTGAAGATGAACAGGGTGTCTGCACCGGAACAGAAAATTATTGGTGTGTAAACGCAAAAGCATCGGAAGAGGATGTTCAGGCAACATTGGATTTCATGAATTGGTGTGTAACATCAGAAACAGGTGTGGAATCTATGTGTAAAGATATGGGATTTGTAATTCCGTTTAATGCGAATCTTGAATCTGAGAATGTACTTGTAAATGAAGCTAATAAGTATCTGGATGAAGGAAAAACACCTGTGTCATGGAATTTTTCAACAATGCCTTCAGAAGAATGGAAAAATGGTGTTGGATCTGCTCTTACAGCATATGCGGCTGATCAGACAGACGCCAACTGGGATAAGGTGGTTACTGCTTTTGTAGACGGATGGGCAACAGAGGCAGCAGCGGCAAAATAGAAGAGGACAAACATAATGAAACGGCGAGGCGGTTTTGAAGTCCTCGCCGTTTTTTTTAGGAGGATATAAAAATGGAAAAATCTATGAAACGATATATGCCGATTTTTGTATTTCCAACATTTTTCGCATTTATACTTGGATTTATTATTCCATTCATCTTGGGAGTTGGATTGTCATTTTGTAAGTTTACAACTGTAACAGATGCAAAATTTATCGGTTTTTCAAATTATGTGGAAGCTTTAAAGGACACTGTATTCAGACATTCGTTCTGGTATACGACTCTGTTTGCGGTCACATCATTAATTGTGATCAATATTCTTGCTTTTGCTCTTGCGATGGCATTGACACAAAAACTTCGGGGAACCAATATTTTCCGTACTATATTTTTCCTTCCGAATCTAATCGGCGGAATTGTGCTTGGATACATATGGCAGCTGATTTTTAACGGTATTCTTGCAAAGTATGAAACAGCGCTTGCGTTAAATGAATGGTACGGATTCTGGGGATTGATCATACTTGTGAGCTGGCAGCAGATCGGTTATATGATGATCATTTACATAGCAGGGTTGCAATCCGTTCCGGGAGACGTAATAGAAGCTGCCCAGATTGATGGGGCAAGCCGGTTCCAGAGACTGTGGAAAGTTACGGTTCCCATGATGATGCCGTCCATAACAATCTGTGTATTTCTGTCTATCACAAACGGATTTAAACTGTTTGACCAGAACCTGTCATTGACAGCAGGTGAACCATCTAAAATGTCGGAGATGATGGCTCTTAATATATTCAATACCTTTTATGGACGTACTGGATGGGAAGGTGTAGGACAGGCAAAAGCGGTATTATTCTTCATACTTGTGGTAGCAATTGGCATGGTTCAATTGCGTATGACACGTTCAAAGGAGGTTCAGCAATAAATGAAAACGAAAAAAGGTATTTTTAGCTGGATAGGCACAGGCGTATTTACGATTATAGGTATTGTGTATATTTTACCTATTTTGATTGTGCTCATGAATTCATTTAAGAAGAAAGTTTATATCAACAAAGAGCCATTCCAAATTCCTTCCGGGAAGACATTTGCAAGTATTGAAAACTATATATCTGCGATTGATAAATATGAACTTTTAAGTGCAGTTGGATGGACCGTTTTTATTACTGTTGGTTCCGTGCTTGTGATCTTAGTATGTACATCAATGTGCGCTTGGTATATTACAAGGGTTACAACGAAATTTACGAAATTATTCTATCTTCTTTGTGTGTTTTCAATGGTAGTTCCATTCCAAATGGTTATGTTTACACTGTCTCTGGTTGCGGACCGTACAGGACTGCGCACGCCATGGGGAATTATCCTTATTTATTTGGGATTTGGAGCAGGGCTTGCTGTGTTTATGTTCTGTGGATTTGTAAAATCTATTCCATTGGAAATCGAAGAAGCTGCTATGATTGATGGTTGTACTCCGCTTCGTACATTTTTTAGTGTAGTACTTCCTATTATGAAACCAACTTATATATCAGTGGGAATTTTAGAGACTATGTGGATTTGGAATGACTTTTTGCTGCCGTATTTAGTGTTAGACTTAAACAAGTATAAGACTATTTCAATTGCCATTCAATACATGAAAGGAAGTTACGGACGTGTAGATATGGGAGCAGTCATGGCTGCGTTGATTCTGGCAGTGATTCCGGTGATTATTTTCTATCTATCTTGTCAGAAACATATTATTAAAGGTGTTGCAGCAGGTGCAGTAAAAGGATAAAAATTATATGAAAGGATAAAAATAAAAGATGAATATAAATATTGAGCAACAATTGAATTTTATTTTGGGGAAATCTCTTGACAGAGCTTCAAAAGAAGAGATATACATAGCATTGTTAAATTTTACAAAAAAAAAATTGAAACAAATGAAAAGAAATAGCGGAGATAGAAAGTTATATTATATTTCTGCTGAATTTCTTATTGGAAAACTATTATCCAATAATTTAATTAATCTGGGTATTTTTGAAGAAGTAAGAGATGTTCTGAAAAAACATGGGCACAGTTTGACAGAGATAGAAGAAATAGAAATGGAACCATCTTTAGGGAATGGAGGTCTTGGACGTTTAGCTGCGTGCTTTTTGGATTCTATTGCTACATTGGGACTTAATGGAGATGGTGTGGGCTTGAATTACCATGATGGTCTCTTTATGCAGAAATTCAGGGATAATAAGCAAGAGGAGAAAAAAAATCCGTGGATTACAGACAAGAACTGGCTGGAAAGGACAGATGTGAGTTTTGAAGTGCCATTCAAAGATTTTACATTGAAATCCACAATGTATGACATTGACATTCCAGGATACAACAGTGGATGCAATAAGCTGCATCTGTTTGATCTGGACAGTGTGGATGAGTCGATTATTTACGATGGAATACAGTTCGACAAAAATGATATTAAAAAGAACCTTACACTGTTCCTCTACCCGGATGACAGCGACGAGGCAGGACAGCTCCTGAGGATATACCAGCAGTATTTCATGGTGAGTAATGCGGCACAGCTTATCATAAAAGAAGCGGAGGAAAGAGGGGTAGACCTTTACCATCTGCACGAGCATGTATGTATCCAGATCAATGACACTCATCCGACTATGGTGATACCGGAACTGATCCGTATCCTGACGGAACAGAAAAACTTTAACATAGACACAGCTGTGGATGTTGTGAGCAGGACATGTGCATATACAAATCATACGATTCTTGCAGAGGCGCTGGAAAAATGGCCGATCCGTTATCTGGAGAAGGTGGTTCCGCATCTGATGCCGATTATCCGCGATCTGGACAGAAGAGTGAGAAGAGATTTTCACGATGAGAGAGTCTACATTATTGATAACATGGACAGAGTACACATGGCGCACATTGATATCCATTTCGGATATGCAGTCAACGGTGTTGCAGCTCTTCATACAGAGATACTCAAAGAGTCAGAGCTGAAACCGTTTTATGATATCTATCCGCAGAAGTTCAACAACAAGACAAACGGAATCACATTCCGCAGATGGCTTGTGCACTGCAACCATGATCTGGCGGAGTATATCAAAGAACTGATTGGGCCGGGATATATGGAAAATGCAGAAGAACTGGAAAAACTCCTGCAGTACAAAGACGATGCGCAAGTTCTGGAAAAACTCAGAGAGATCAAGGCGAATGCAAAGAAAGAACTGAAAAAATACCTGAAGATGACACAGAATGTGGACATTGATGAAAATGCAATCTTTGATATCCAGATTAAACGTCTGCATGAGTATAAGAGACAGCAGATGAATGCCTTGTATGCGATTTGGAAATACAAAGAGATCAAAAAAGGCAACCTGCCGAAGAGACCGCTAACGATGATTTTCGGGGCAAAGGCAGCACCGGCTTACACGATCGCAAAAGACATCATTCATCTCATCCTCTGCCTTCAGCAGCTCATCGACAATGATCCAGAGGTGAGCCCATACTTAAAGATTGTCATGGTAGAGAACTACAATGTGACAAAGGCAGAAAAACTGATTCCGGCATGTGAGATTTCAGAGCAGATCTCACTGGCTTCAAAAGAGGCGTCAGGAACCGGCAATATGAAATTTATGCTGAACGGAGCGGTGACAGTCGGAACAGAGGACGGCGCGAATGTGGAGATCCATCAGCTTGTGGGCGATGACAATATTTACATCTTTGGAGAGAAATCAGAGAAAGTCATCAAACTGTATGAGACATCAGGATACTGCTCGGCAGATATCTATGATAATGACCCGGAAGTTGAAGAACTGGTGGACTTCATCGTTAGCAAAGACCTGCTCCGCATCGGCGATCCGGTGAACCTGGGACGTCTGTATAAAGAGATCGTGGGCAAAGACTGGTTTATGGCTCTTCTGGATCTGAAAGATTACATTCGCACAAAAGAGCGTATGCTGGCTGATTATGAAGATGCAGGAGCATGGGAAAAGAAGATGCTCGTAAATATTGCGAAAGCAGGATTCTTCTCATCAGACAGAACGATAAGCGAGTACAACAGAGACATCTGGCATCTATAAGGAGACATGGATTATGAGAAAATCAGGAATACTTATGCCGCTTTCATCACTTCCGTCAGACACGGGGGTGGGAGAGCTAGGAGGAAACGCCTGCCGCTGGCTGGATATTCTGCAAGAAAACGGAGTGGGGATATGGCAGATCCTGCCGCTGAACCCGGTGGGGTACGGGAATTCCCCGTACCAACCGTATTCCTCCTGCGCCGGAGATGAGCTGTATATCAGCCTGGAGCTGCTCTGTGAGGAGAGCCTTCTGCCGGAGATGCCGTCTCCGTTCAGGGAGAGTGAAAAACGTTTGGACTATGACGCGGTGCGCAAGTTCAAAGAACCTTACCTGAGAAATGCATATCAGAGCTTCAAAGATAAAAAGATGCAGGAGAGCACAGAGTATCAGGAGTTTATTTCACAGGAGTGGGTGCGTGAATACGGAGTGTTCCGGGCATTAAAGTCCGCAAATAACGGTGCGTGCTGGAATGAATGGAAACAGGAAGATAAAGAGTGGCCGGAAAAGAGAACTGCACTGCAGCCGGAGGTTGAGGAAGAAGCACAGTATCAGATGTTTCTCCAGTACCTGTTCTACACGCAGTGGATGAATGTAAAGAAAACTGCCAATGAAAAAGGCATAGAGATTATGGGGGATGTCCCGTTCTATGTGGGCGTGGATTCTGTTGATGTGTGGGCCGGAAAAGACAACTTCCTCCTTGATACGGATGGGCGTCCGATCTTTATCGCGGGTGTGCCGCCGGATTATTTCAGCGAGACAGGACAGAGATGGGGCAATCCGATCTATGACTGGGACTACATGAAAGAGACAGCATACCGCTTTTGGGTGGACAGGATCGGATACAGCAGCAGGCTGTTTGATATCATCAGAATCGATCATTTCCGAGCGTTTGACACGTTCTGGAAGATCCCGGCGAGCTGCCCGACTGCGGTGGAGGGAGAATGGATCGAAGCACCGGGATATGAAGTGATTGACACCCTGAAAGAGAAGATACCGGGAGTGAACCTTGTAGCAGAAGATCTGGGCGACCTGCGTCCGGAAGTGCTTACACTGCGCGACCACTATCATTTAAAGGGCATGAAGATTCTCGTATTCGATATTGATACAAAAGGGAAATATGCATACGACTGTTCCAATGATGTAGAAAATATCATTATTTATACGGGGACACATGACAATGATACTTTGATGGAGTGGTACAAAGGGCTTTCGTGCAGGGCACAGTGTAAGGTCCGTAGATTTCTGAAAAGAAAAGGCTTCGGTCAGGGCAGTGTCAAGGACAGACTGATTTCTTACACATTAAAGAGCCGTGCTGAGTATGCAATTCTTCCGGCGGCAGATTTTTTGGGGCAGGGTATGGAAGGTCATATCAATACTCCAGGAACGGTAGGAAGCCCCAACTGGGAATGGCGGATGCCCGAATTTGAAAGGATTCAAAAAGAATTGCAAAAATATAAAACAATGCTCATGTTCCGCTAAAGGAAATGAACCCCGGAGAGTCGTGTCTTCCGGGGAATTTCTCTTTTGAAGTAGGATACTTAGAGATAATAGATAAATTTAAGGAATTATCAAAAAACGCTTACTTTGATAAACAATAGGATTATATGAGATTTTTCCGTATTTTCGGAAGAACTTGATAATGAAAAAATCAAACTGGAATTTGGCAAAATCATAAAACCTGATTAAACATTAGAATCAGACTATTATGAAAAGATTAGTTTATTTGTGTAAAAATAGGAGGCAATTTCCAGTTTAGAATTCATCCACAAAATAATTGATGGAAATGTTTAATATAAGCGCATCCTTTTGCCTGAAGACAGTAAAAGGTGGATTTTTTTAGTGGCAGGTGGTGTTGGTATTATGGGGAAGTAATGATCCTCTCTTTTTCAGATGGAGAAGAGGGGTTGATAGAAAAGATAGCAGATTTGCTCACAGGAGAAGATTCAGCAAAACATACTATATATGAATTTCATCAGCCTGCTGATTTTTCGCAGCTTCAGATAGATTGGATACAGCATCAGGTACGGTCTCGAGGGAGAGTACTTGAACTGACGTATTCAGAGTACCGACTGTTATGTCTTCTGGTTAAACAGCCGGGTAAGGTATTTACCCATGCCCAGATCTACCGGGAAGTTTATGAAGAGGAAGAGTCTGGAGATACAGAAAACATAATCTATTGCCTGATGCGTGGATTGCGAAAGAAACTGGAGAAGGACTCCAGACATCCGGAATTTATCCAAACAGTACGAGGAGTAGGGTACAAGTTTATTGGGAAAGTAGAGATTGTGGGACTGGCTGATTAAATTGAAGATAAGCAGATGAGGCAGCGGAGAAATCCGCTGTATTCTTTTGTTGCGGTTGATGGTATTGGCACGTACAGAAATAGTGCAAAGGACATATCCCGAAAAGTATGCTTTTTGGAATATGCCAAATAAAAGCTGTTTTTCGTTTCAAAAAGTATGCATTTCTTGTTTTGGGATATTCCAAAAAAATGTGGACTTTCTGGAACAGATAGCAGAAGGATGTGGATAGATTATGGCAGTATATGGATATCACCGCACCAGTACGAAAGAGCAGCACCTGGATCGAGGTATTATTGAGATCCAGAATTTCTGCCGGGAACATCATCTGGAGTTGATTGATATTTTTACGGATCAGATGACCGGGAAAAAGTTTGATCGGCCGGAGTATCAATTCTTAAAGAAACGAATCTGTCTCGGGGATATGCTGATTATTACAGAACTGGATCGACTGGGAAGAAACAAGCTGGGAATTTTGAAAGAGCTTCGTTATTTTCAGGAAAAAGGAGTGCGAGTCATGGTATTGGAACTTCCGACCACCCTGATTGACCTGTCCAAGTTCAGTAATGAACTGGCACGTATGATGATTGAAACCATCAACAACATGATGATCGAGCTGTATGTTTCTATGGCGGATGCAGAAATGAAGAAGAAAGAAAAACGTCAGCGGGAAGGATACGAAACAAAGCGTATGCGGGGAGAGTGGGATGAGATTGGGAGGCCGGCTGTGATGGGGCGGGAATTATTTTATCAATATTTTGAAAAGGTTGTTGCCGGAGAGATCACCCCTACGGAGCTTCGGAGAGAACTGAACATGACGCACTCTACTTTTTACAGGTACCGGAACATGTATTATAAGAAATATGCGAAAAAATTTCAATCTGAGGATTAACAGGACTATTACATATATAGAAGAATATTTTTAGGAAATTAAAATGAGTGAAAAAAGAGTTGGCAATTTGTTTTATGATGCAGAGATAGGGCGCTATGATATTAGGTTTGATACAAATTCTTTCTATGAAGGACTACATTGTGGAGAATGCTTTGATGTTAGAATAGAAAATTCATGGATTCCTGTAAGAATAGAAATGGACGACGATGGCTGGTATCTGGTAGGGCTTCCCGGAATAAAACTGGATGGCCTTACTGTACGGATGTAAAAAAGAAAGTATGAATAAGTATTTTTCAACGGTTGAAAAATGGAGCGATACAGAAATAAAACAAAGAGCAGGTATTCTTGCAAGTAAATTGATGAAGATATATCCATATTTTGATGAAACAATCAATAGTAGCGATTTGTTAAGTGTAACTGGAACAAAACCTTATTCGTTAGTAGTTCTTGGACAAGAATTTAATGTAAAGACATGGGCAGATGTTTTAATGTATACATTGAAAGTTGTATCTGATTTAGCCCCGGATAAGCTTGAAAACATAGAAACGGATTATCCATCGCTCGTTGGAAAAAATGCAAAAATTTTTAGAAGACCTAAAGAGTTGTGCAATGAATATTATTATGAATCAAATTTAAGTGCAAGTCATATATACAATTTCTGCAAACAGTTAGTCAATGTAATGGAGCTGTCAGAAGATGAGTGGAAAACAGAAGTAACAAATTAGAACAGAATGTTGATAGCTCAAAGAAACATTGACATAGGTATATTTTATATTATTTTATGCGATCAAATGAAATATTTTGGGATAGACAATAAAATATTGACACCATATACGATACCACATATAATATAGATAAGAGGTATAAAAAATGTCAAAGTGGGATAAACTGATAGCACGTATATGTAATTTATCAAAAGACCTCCGATTTGATGAGTTACGAAAGGTATTGGAAAGCTACGGATACGAAATGAATGCACCAAGAAGTGGAAGCAGTCATTACACTTTTAGAAAGCAAGGGTGTATGCCGATTACAATATCAAAGCACGAACCAATCAAGAAGGTGTATGTAGAAATGGTAAGGCAGATTGTAGAAAGTGAGGCGAAGAATGATGAAGACGCTGAATGATTATATGGCAATGTCCTATCGTATGGAAATTGTGGAAGACAAAGATGAAGGCGGATTTGTAGCTTCTTATCCGGATTTGCCTGGATGCATTACTTGTGGTGAAACAGTGGAGAGGGCGGTAGCAAATGCACTGGATGCAAAAAAAGCATGGATTGAAGCTGCATTGGAAGATGGTTTAGAGATTCATAAACCAGACAGTCTGGAAGATTATTCTGGACAGTTTAAATTAAGAATTCCACGAAGCCTACACAGATCACTGGCAGAGCATTCTCAGAGAGAGGGAATCAGCATGAATCAATACTGTGTGTATCTACTTTCCAGAAATGATGCGGTGTTTTCAAAATAAATGTTGTCAAGTTTATTTACAGCATTTATAATGCTCTGGCAACAAATTGGCAACAGAAAATCAGCGAGCCAAAATAATATATGTAACAGAAATAAAATAACGGCAAAAAAGACATAAAACTTAAACAAATATATTTAAGAATATTTTTGAATTTGCCGAGTTTGAATAATAAGCAAACCTCGGGAAGCCTTTATTTACGGGCTTTTCCGAGGCTTATTTTTTGTTCGTGATGTTAATATGATGTTAAAGTAAACGCAAAATAGCGAGTACCTGTTCAAAATCATCCGATGTGAGATAATA
>CAUWLL010000050.1:0-15647 GCA_963559605.1 uncultured Lachnospiraceae bacterium | reverse complement strand
TTTGTGCGAAAACACTTAAAATTTTATTGACATCCCAGAAAAAACAGTGTACAATTTTATTGGCATAAAAGTGAATATTGCAAACTTTCTCTTATTCAGAGCAGTGGAGATACAAAGGATCTGTGAAGCTGCGGCAACCCCGGAAACCGGAAGGTGCCAACCTGAGCGAGTAATCGAACAATAAGAGGATTGGTTTATGAAAGATATAAAACAGTCCACTTGTTGTGGGCTGTTTCGTTGTATTCGGCCCTCGACAGAGAAAGTACGAAAGAAAGGAAGAGGAATATGGAAAAATTATTATTTACATCTGAGTCAGTAACAGAAGGACACCCGGATAAGATTTGTGACGCTATTTCCGATGCAGTGCTTGATGCATTGCTGGAACAAGATCCAAACAGTCGTGTGGCTTGTGAAACGGCTATCACAACGGGGCTTGTGCTTGTTATGGGAGAGATTACAACGAATGCTTATGTAGATATTCAGAAGTTGGTGCGCGAGACGGTAGACGAGATTGGATATAACAGAGGGAAATATGGATTTGACGCGCATACATGCGGCGTGATCACAGCTATTGACGAGCAGTCCGGTGATATTGCCATGGGGGTAGACAAAGCGTTAGAAGCAAAGGAAAACCAGATGACAGATGAAGAGATCGAAGCGATCGGAGCGGGAGATCAGGGAATGATGTTCGGCTATGCATGTGACGAGACGCCGGAGCTTATGCCTTATCCTATTTCACTTGCGCACAAGCTGACACGCAAACTTACAGAGGTTCGAAAAAACGGTACGCTTGAGTATCTGAGACCGGACGGAAAGAGCCAGGTGTCCGTAGAGTACGATGAAAACGGCGTTCCAAAACGATTAGAGGCAGTTGTACTTTCTACGCAGCATGATCCAGAGGTGACACAGGAGCAGCTTCATGAAGATATAAAAAAATATGTATTTGATTCTGTGATCCCGGAAACGATGGTAGATGAGAATACAAAATTCTTTATCAATCCGACCGGGCGTTTTGTGATCGGCGGGCCGCACGGAGATTCCGGTGTAACAGGACGTAAGATCATTGTAGACACATATGGTGGAATGGCTCGCCACGGAGGCGGCGCATTTTCCGGGAAAGACTGCACAAAGGTAGACCGCTCCGCAGCTTATGCGGCGCGTTATGTGGCGAAGAATATTGTTGCCGCAGGCATTGCAAAGAAATGTGAAATCCAGCTTTCTTATGCCATCGGTGTGGCACAGCCGACATCCATTATGATCGACACGTTCGGAACCGGAAAGATTTCCGAGGAGAAGCTGGTCGACATCGTAAGAAAGAACTTCGATCTTCGTCCGGCGGGAATTATTAAAATGCTGGATCTGAGAAGACCAATCTACAAAAAGACGGCGGCATACGGACACTTCGGACGTACGGATGTTGAGTTTTCTTGGGAGAAGACAGATAAGGCAGAGATCCTCAAATCTTATTTATAAAATTTTTAGAAAAGTTTATGGGCGCTTTGGTGTGAAGCGCCTTTTTTCGTGCTATACTTATTAACGGAGGAAAAATATATGAAGTTAAAGACAAGATTGATCATAGCCTTTTTAACAATTATATTAATTCCGATCGTGTTGACTGTCGCAATGGTGACGGTTATGAGTAAGCTACAGATCAGTGCTTTTGAAGAAAATTACGGGCTTACCGGGACGACGGTAGAAAGCCTGTCTAATTCTACGCAGATTTTTTCCAGAATTACGGAAGAATCTTACCGCAAACTCGCCCAGCTTGTAAAAGCGGCTCCGTCAAACATGGAGGACGCAACGGTGCTGGAAGAAATCAACCGGGAATTGGAGCGAAAGAAAGCATATCTGATCGTCAGAAAAGATGGGACACTTGTTTATATAGGCGCAGATGCCGAAGAGGTAGAGCATGTAAAAGGACAGCTTCCGCAATTCGGAGATTCGGGTTCGACTTCGGAAAACGGCGTGTATTTAGGCGGAGAAGCACAAGTGCTTGTAAAACAGATTGATTTCCTCTATCCGGGGAGAGAAAAAGGAAGCGCTTTTATCGTGACAGATGTAAGTAACGTGATCCCTGAGGTGGCAGAATTTTTCAATGACGCATTGCTTGGCGTGGTGCTTGTGCTTGTTCTTACAGCGTCTTTATTGCTGCTCTGGATATACCGGGGAGTAATGTATCCGATCGCTAAGATGAGGACTGCTGCAAAGCGTATCAAAGAAGGAGAGCTGGACTTTGAAATTTCCACAGATGCGGATGATGAGATAGGACAGCTTAGCCGTGATCTGGAGGATATGCGTCAAAGGCTGAAAGACAATGCCGAGGAGAAGTTAGAATACGATAAGGAGAACAAAGAGCTTATCAGTAATATTTCCCATGACCTGAAAACTCCGGTAACAACGATCAAAGGCTATGCCGAAGGAATTATGGACGGCGTGGCGGATACACCGGAGAAGATGGAAAGGTATATTCGGACCATTTACAATAAAGCGACGGAGATGGATCTGCTCATTAATGAGCTGACGCTTTATTCTAAGATCGATACGAACCGAATTCCATATAACTTTAATATCCTGTCGGTCAACGATTATTTTTCTGATTGCGCAGAAGATCTGACACTGGAATTGGAAGAGAAGAATGTTGAGTTTGGATATTTTAATTATGTGGAAGAAGGAGTGAAAGTTATTGCAGACGCAGAGCAGCTCAAACGTGTGATCCACAATATTATCAACAACTCTGTGAAATATATGGATAAAACAAAAGCGAAAATCAATCTCCGTGTAAAAGATGTGGGAGATTTTGTACAGATTGAACTTGAGGATAATGGAAAGGGCATTGCCGCAAAAGATCTGCCGAATATTTTCGACAGATTTTACCGGACGGATGCGTCGAGAAATTCTTCCAAGGGAGGAAGCGGAATAGGACTTTCCATTGTGAAAAAGATTATAGAAGAGCATGGTGGAAAAATCTGGGCGACCAGCAGGGAAAGTACAGGAACGACGATGTATTTTGTGCTTAGAAAATATCAGGAGGTGCCGGTAGATGAGTAGGATTTTAATTGTAGAAGATGAAGAGGCGATTGCGGACTTAGAGAAAGATTATCTGGAGCTTTCCGGATTTCAGGTGGAAGTTGCCAATGATGGAAATGTAGGTCAGGAGAAAGCGCTTCATGAAGATTATGATCTGTTTATTTTAGACCTTATGCTTCCGGGGGTGGACGGATTTGAGATTTGTCGAAAAATAAGAGAGGAGAAGAATACTCCGATCATCATGGTTTCGGCAAAGAAAGATGATATTGATAAGATCCGGGGACTCGGACTTGGGGCAGATGATTATATGACCAAACCATTCAGTCCAAGCGAACTGGTGGCGCGTGTGAAAGCCCATTTGGCAAGATATGACCGTTTGATCGGAAGTGTGGCACAGAAAAATAAGATTATTGAAATCCGCGGGCTCAAGATCGATACGACCGCAAGGCGTGTATGGGTAAACGGAGAAGAGAGGACTTTTACCACAAAGGAATTTGACCTTCTTACTTTTCTTGCAAGCCATCCGAACCATGTGTATACGAAAGATGATCTGTTTCGTGAAATATGGGATATGGAGTCGGTAGGAGATATAGCTACGGTTACGGTGCATATCAAAAAGATTCGGGAAAAGGTGGAGATGGATACATCGAATCCTCAGTATATCGAAACAATATGGGGCGTAGGTTATCGGTTTAAAATGTAAGATTGCAGGCTCAGCAGGGCAGTTGCCAGGCAGAGCCTGTTTTTATGTAGTGTGTCGCAAACGACCGCGCTCGGCTCGAGAATGTGCAAGACACATTCTTTGTTTTGATAAAGGCAGCTTTACCTCCATATCGCCAAAAGTAATGTGAGAAAAATGTTAGAACAGTGTAAATATAACAGACAACGGTTGACGAAAAATATACGGACGAGTATGATAAGATAATAAATCATAGAAGTGAGAAAAAAGAAGATAAAGGATGTCTGTTATGAGGAATAAAAAAAGAAGTATTCGGTGGAACACAATGAAAATCCTTGCGGTGGGATTTCTCGGCGTAATCCTGCTGGGAGGGGTATTGTTGTGGCTCCCTGTCTGTAATCGTGAGCCCATCGCTTTTATAGATGCGCTTTTTACATCTGTGTCGGCAGTCTGTGTGACAGGGCTTGTGACGATTACACCGGCAGCGCAGTTTACAATTCCGGGGCAGGTGATCCTATTGATTCTGATACAGATTGGCGGACTTGGCGTGATTGCCTGCGTAACGGCGTTTTTTCTGATCCTGCGAAGAAAGATTACGGTGAAAGAACGGGTGGTTATTCAGGAAACTTATAATATGGACAGTCTGGGAGGCATGGTAGGCATGGTGCGCCGTGTGATATTTGGTGTGCTTGTTGTAGAAGGGGCGGGAGCGCTTCTGTATTCGTTTCAGTTTGTGCCGGAGTTCGGAGTATGGAAGGGAATCTGGTTTTCTGTCTTTCATGCCGTATCTGCGTTCTGCAACGCGGGGATTGATATTTTGGGCAGTACCAGTCTGGCAAGTTATGTGTCGAATCCCCTTGTCAATATTACCACGATGCTTTTGATCATTTTGAGCGGTATCGGATTTATAGTGTGGTTTGATGTGATCGGCAATGGAAAGAAGATTATGAAAAAGGAGCTTCCGCGCCGATGGTGGTTTACCAGGCTAAAGCTGCAGTCCAAGCTGGCGATCATCATGACATTGACATTGCTTCTTGTGGGAGCGGTTTTCATATTTGTGGTGGAATATAAGAACCCGGAGACGCTGGGGAATCTTCCGCCGGGAGAGAAAGTAATGGCAGCCTTGTTTCAGTCCGTGACCAACCGTACGGCGGGATTTTTTACGATCTCCCAGAGTGGGCTTTTTGAAGAGTCAAAATTATTTAACAGCATTCTGATGTTTATCGGTGGTTCTCCGGGAGGTACGGCAGGCGGTGTAAAGACAACAACGATCATGATGCTCATAGCGGCGTGTTTTACATTTGTCCGAGGAGGCAATGATACAGAATGTTTTGGAAAGACTATATCCACCGATAATATACGGACAGGGTTTTGTATAGTAGTTGTGGCGTTCGGTATATTTGTTACGGGGACAATGACGATTTTGATCATTGAACCGGACAGTATTCCGTTGGTAAATGTTATTTATGAGGCTGCCTCTGCGATCGGAACGGTAGGGCTGACAGCGGATCTGACGCCGCATCTGTCAAGAGCAAGCCAGATCGTGCTGATGTGTATGATGTATATCGGACGGCTTGGCCCTATGACACTTGTACTTTTATTTGCAGGGAAAAAGCATCCGAGAGACAAGGTGCGGAAGCTGCCGGAAGAGCGGATCATGGTCGGATAGGCGAAGAAGTGATAGTGATAGAGGAGAAGGAATATGAGAAAACAATATGCAGTGTTTGGACTTGGAAGTTTCGGAGAGAGTGTGGCAGTCACACTTCAGGAATTAGGCTGTGAAGTTGTGGCAGTGGATAACCATATGGACAGGATCGAAGCAATTTCTTCCAAAGTGTCGTATGCCATGCAGGCGAATATCGGAGACCCGGAGGTCATTCGTTCTCTTGGTACGAGGAATCTGGACGGAGTCGTGGTTGCCATGGCAGACGATATGGAAGCCAGCGTTATGGCAACGCTTGTGTCTAAGGAAATCGGAGTTCCTTTTGTCCTTGCAAAAGCAAAAAGCGAACTTCATGCTACGATTCTAAAAAAAATCGGGGCAGACAGTATTGTATTTCCTGAAAAGGAGTTTGGGAAAAGCGTGGCTCGTAATCTGGTATCCAATGAGTTTGCGGACTGGCTGAACCTGTCGCCGGAATACAGTATTGCGGAGATTGCCATTCCGGAAAAATGGATTGGAAAGACATTGGCAGAACTGGATGTAAGACGTGCCCATGACGTCAATGTGGTGGGTGTTAAAGTGGGAGAGGATATACAGGTAAATCCGAATCCCCGAGAAGCTCTTGAAAAAGAAATGGTCTTGATTCTGATCGGGGCAAATGAAGCTTTAGAGAAGTTTGGAAGGGAACAGATGAGCATATGATAACGAGTACGTCAAATGGGAAAGTAAAACGTCTTGTGAATCTGAAAAAAAAGAGAAAGGCACGAGATGAAGAAAATGTATTTTTGGTAGAAGGAATCCGTATGTTCCGGGAAGTTCCGGTGCAGAAGCTTCGAGAGGTCTATGTATCGGAAACCTTTTATAAAAAAGAAAAAGCTGTGGTTGATGAGATGACGGCAAAAAGCCGGGCGGTGACGGAACTTTTATCAGATACCGTATTTTCTTATGTATCAGATACAAAGACGCCTCAGGGGATACTCTGTGTGGTAGAGCAGATGAACTATTCGCAGGCACAGGTGCTTGCAGGAGAAATCCCTCATCTGCTGGTACTGGATAATCTGCAGGATCCGGGAAATCTTGGAACAATCCTTCGTACGGCAGAGGGGGCAGGTGTGACGGGGATTGTGCTTAGTAAAGACTGTGTGGACGTCTACAATCCGAAGGTTATCCGCTCTACTATGGGGTCGGTCTATCGTATGCCGTTTTATTATACGGAGGATCTGCCTGCCTCTATTGCCTGTATAAAAGAAAAGGGAATTACTACATATGCGGCGCATCTTGACGGAAGAGCAGATTATGACAGAGAAGATTATAAAAAGCCCTGTGCATTTTTTATCGGGAATGAAGGGAGCGGACTCAGAGACGAAATTGCCGCTGCTGCGGATATTTACATCAAGATACCGATGAGCGGTCAGGTGGAATCGTTAAATGCGGCAGTGGCAGCGGCGGTGTTAATGTTCGAGGTGAGGCGTCAGAGAAATAATTAAAAAGTCTGAAAATTACAGACGAATTGTTGAATTTCCGATGAAAGTATAGTAATATAAATGAATAGGGATACTATACTATAGCGGAAGGAGAGGCGAGTTATGAATACAGTATATTGGTTGATTGTTTTTGTTGTATTATTACTGATAGAAATCTTCACAATGGGACTCACAACCATCTGGTTTGCCGGTGGCGCGTTGGCGGCATATATTGTGGGAATGGCCGGCGTCGGTACGGTGGGACAGATCAGCGTATTTATCGTGGTGTCTCTGGTGTTGTTAGTATTTACCCGTCCATGGGCGCTTAAGTATTTTAATCAGAATCGCGAGAGGACGAACGCCGAAAGTCTGATTGGGCAGCAGGGTGTGGTGCTGGAGGAAGTAGACACTTTGAAAGCGGTCGGAAAAGTAGAGGTAAACGGTCAGGAGTGGTCGGCAAAGACTGAAGATCCGGGCGGAAAAATTGCAAAAGATACGATAGTGCAGGTGGACGCAATCCAGGGTGTGAAGCTGATTGTGAGACAGAAGGAGGATAAGAAGAATGACGAGATTTAGTTTATTTACAGTTTTTTTGGTGATTTTGGCAATTATAGTGATGCTGCTCATTATATCCTGCATCCGGGTCGTAAGACAGGCGCAGGCGTTGGTTATCGAAAGGCTTGGAGCATATCAGGCGACATGGGGAACAGGAATCCACTTTAAACTGCCGGTGTTTGACCGTGTGGCGAGAAAGGTGGATCTGAAAGAGCAGGTTGTGGATTTTGCGCCTCAGCCGGTGATTACAAAAGATAACGTAACCATGCGGATCGATACGGTTGTATTTTATCAGATCACAGATCCGAAGATGTTCTGCTATGGAGTGGCAAATCCGATCATGGCGATTGAGAACCTGACGGCAACGACTCTTCGTAATATTATCGGAGATTTGGAATTAGACCAGACGCTGACTTCCAGAGAGACCATTAATACAAAGATGAGAGCGTCTCTGGATGTTGCGACAGATCCATGGGGAATCAAAGTAAATCGTGTGGAACTGAAAAATATTATTCCGCCGGCAGCGATTCAGGATGCCATGGAGAAGCAGATGAAAGCAGAACGTGAGAGACGTGAAGCGATCCTTCGTGCGGAAGGTGAGAAGAAGTCCACAATTCTTGTGGCTGAGGGTAATAAAGAATCTGCAATTTTGGATGCAGAGGCAGAGAAGCAGGCGGCAATTCTGCGGGCGGAAGCTCAGAAAGAAGCTATGATCCGTCAGGCAGAAGGTGAGGCAGAGGCAATTCTGAAAGTGCAGCAGGCGAATGCGGATGGTATCCGTTTCCTGAAAGAAGCAGGTGCAGATGATGCAGTACTTACGATGAAGAGTCTGGAAGCATTTGAAAAAGCGGCTGACGGTCAGGCTACGAAGATCATCATCCCATCGGAGATCCAGGGGATTGCAGGTCTTGTAAAATCGTTGACGGAGATTGGCAGTAAGGACGAAAAATAATATGAAATCAGTGATCGATCTATCCAAAGAATATGGTCTTGTGCTTGACGGCGGCGGAGCGAGAGGCGCGTATCAGATTGGTGCGTGGAAGGCTCTGAGAGAAGCCGGAGTGAAGATAAAAGCAGTAGCAGGAACTTCAGTGGGCGCCTTAAACGGCGCCCTCATTTGTATGGGGGATTTGGAAAAAGCTGAAAAAATCTGGAGGGAGATGACATTTTCTACAGTCATGGACGTGGATGACCGGGAGATGGAAGCGCTTTTTGACGGCGAGGTTCCCCTGCGGGAGGTTTTGACTCAAGTATGGGAAAAGATCAAAGACGGGGGAATCGACATAGAACCTCTTCGCAAATTGATTCATGAGACGGTAGACGAAGAGGCTATTCGAAACAGTGGAATAGATTTTTGTCTGTCTACTTTTTCGGTGACAGATTTTAAGGAGCTGGATTTAGGTGTGGAAGAAATCCCGGAAGGTCAATTGGAAGATTTTCTTCTTGCCAGTGCGTATTTGATCGGCTTTAAAAATGTTCCCCTTAACGGAAAGAAATATGTGGATGGAGGCGTGAGGAATGCGGCGCCGTTTAACATACTTTTGGATAGAGAATATAAGGATATTCTCTCGGTACGGATTCGTGGGATCGGTGTGGAACAGAAAGTGAAGTTTTCAGAAGATACGACAGTTTATGAGGTGTCGCCAAGGGTGAAGCTTGGAAGTATTCTTGAATTTTCCGGGAAAAGAAGCCGGCAGAATATGATCATCGGCTATTATGATACGAAGCGGCTGCTCTACGGCTTGGAGGGAAGGATATATTATATTGACCAGACCCATGACGAGGCATATTATGAAGAAAAGATTGACGGCTTAAAAGAGCTGGAAAAGGCAGAGATTGCATTTGTCCTGAAGCTGTCGTTGGGGTATTCTGCCAAAGAGCTTTATATGGGGATGCTGGAGGCATCGGCAAAGCTGTTTCAAATCCCAAAATATCGCATTTATACGGTTGACCAATTGTTTGAAATGGTATATAAAAGGTATATGACTTTGGAAGAACAAAACGATGTGCCGCGCTTTGTGCACATTTTGATGGAATGGAAAGAGGACGGAAAGATGGATTTAAAAGGAAGAAACTTTTTGACGCTCAGAGATTTTACCAAAGAAGAAATTACGTATCTGGTAGATCTTGCAGCACAGCTTAAGGAGAAAAAGAAACAGGGGATTGCAGTCGATCATTACAGAGGCATGAATGTGGCGTTGATTTTTGAAAAGACAAGCACCAGAACCCGGTGTTCTTTTGAGGTAGCGGCTCACGATATGGGAATGGGAACAACCTATCTGGCGCCCAGTGCGTCTCAGATCGGAAAGAAAGAGAGTATCGAGGACACTGCGAGAGTGCTGGGACGGATGTTTGACGGAATTGAATACCGTGGATATGGACAGGAAATTGTAGAAGACCTGGCAAAATACGCAGGGGTTCCGGTGTGGAATGGTTTGACCAATGAATACCATCCGACACAGATGTTGGCGGATCTTTTGACGATTCGTGAGCACTTTGGAAGGATCGAGGGAATCCGTCTGGTTTATATGGGTGACGCCAGATATAACATGGGGAATTCTCTGATGATTGCCTGTGCGAAGATGGGAATGCATTTTACTGCATGTACATCGAAAAATTATTTCCCGGATGCAGAGCTTGTGGCGGCATGTGAGGAGTACGCAAGGGAAAGCGGTGGAAGTATTACACTTACCGAGGATGTGAATACAGGTACGAAAGACGTGGACGTAATCTATACAGATGTATGGGTGTCCATGGGAGAGCCTGACGAAGTGTGGGAAGAGAGAATCCGTGAGCTGTCTCCGTATAAGGTGACAAAAGAAGTGATGGATAATGCGGGAGAGAAAGCGATCTTTTTGCACTGCCTGCCGGCATATCATGACTTAAAGACGGAAATCGGACGAGAGATCAAGGCGAGGTTTGGATTGGAAGAACTGGAAGTGACAGACGAGGTATTTGAGTCTGAAAAATCTAAAGTGTTTGATGAAGCGGAGAACCGTATGCATACGATCAAAGCGGTGATGGTGGCAACACTTGGTAAAAGATAGTTAAGTGGATAGTTATAGAAGACAGAAGGAAGGCTGAGAGCGTGCGTCAGATACAAGTTCCATGGACAAACAGTGAAGTTATTTATTTCGACGAGACAGATTCTACGAATACACAAGCGAAGATATATGCGGAAAACGGAAGCCCTCATGGAACACTGTTTACGGCAGACTGCCAGAGCGCCGGAAAAGGCCGCAGAGGTCGGAGCTGGACGGCGGCAGCAGGATGCAATATTTATATGAGTCTTTTACTGCGACCAAAGATTGCAACGACCGCCGCGCCTATGCTGACCCTTGTGATGGCAGTGAG
This sequence comes from uncultured Lachnospiraceae bacterium, assembly GCA_963559605.1. Taxonomy (GTDB): domain Bacteria; phylum Bacillota; class Clostridia; order Lachnospirales; family Lachnospiraceae; genus Dorea_D. The sequence continues at coordinate 4,906 of CAUWLL010000050.1, read as the reverse complement.
CGTTGCAGAAGCCATCCGGGAAGTGTGCGGTGTAGAGACAAAGATTAAATGGCCAAATGATATTGTGCTTCAAAGGAAGAAGCTATGTGGTATTTTAACAGAGATGAGCGCAGGTGAGCATGGTATTTCCTATGTGATCGTAGGAGTGGGTGTCAATGTGAATCAGGAACAATTCCCGGAGGAGCTTTCAAATAAAGCGACGTCTTTAAAAATAGAAACCGGTCTTTCTACAGACCGAGAGAAGCTGCTCGTATCCATTGTGAAGCATTTTTGGAACTACTATGAGATATTTTCTGAGACAGAAGACCTGTCAGGCATCCGAAACATTTATAATGATTTACTGATCAACAAAGACTGTGAAGTGAAGGTATTGGAGCCGGGGAATGCATTTACTGCCCATGCGCTGGGGGTAAATGAAAAGGGAGAGCTTCTTGTGAAGACGAAAAACGGCGAAGTAAAAAATATTTATGCCGGGGAAGTGTCTGTGAGGGGGATATACGGATACACGTAAAAGGGAGGGACCATATGTACGAGGACAGAGTTGTGCTCTGCGGAGCAAATTCTTATGAAGAAAAATATTATCTGAATCCGGATTTTTCAGGACTGCCGGAACATATAAAGGATGAACTGAAAATCATGTGCGTACTCTATGTACATGATGTGGGAGGGATTTTAACCTTAGTGTATGAAGAGGACGGCGAGCTTTGCTTTGAAGTGACTGCCGAAGATTATGATCCTATGTTTGACGAGATTGGAAGTCAGCTTAAAATCAAGCAGCTTCGGAGAGAAAAACAAGATTTGCTGGAGTCCTTGCAGTTGTATTACAAAGTATTCTTCCTTGGAGAAGAATTGTAGGAGGAAATTATGTTATTAGTAATCGATGTCGGAAATACCAATATTACAATCGGAATATTTGATAAAGATAAAGTGTTCGGTACTTTTCGGTTAAAATCCAAACAGCCGCGCACATCCGATGAGTATGGCATTATGCTGCAAGAGCTTGTAGAGAGAAACGGAATTAACAGCAAAGAAATTTCGGACGTGATCATTGCTTCGGTTGTTCCGGATATTATGCATTCTTTGGGCAGCGGCATTATCAAATATTTTCATACAAAGCCGGTCGTGGTGTCAGCAGGGATCAAAACGGGAATACGCATTGTGACGGAGAATCCGAGACAGGTGGGAGCAGACCGTATCGTAGACGCAGTGGCTGCTTATACCTTGTTCGGCGGTCCTGTTATTGTGGTGGATTTCGGGACTGCGACCACATATGACATCATAGGGCCGGACGGCACTTTTGAAGCAGGTGTGATCGCACCGGGAATCCGAACGTCCGCGCAGGCGCTCTGGGGTGAAGCCGACATGCTTCCGGCGATCGAGATAAAAAAACCGGCGTCTATTCTGGCGAAAGAGACTATTTCCAGTATGCAGGGGGGACTTCTTTACGGACAGGTAGGGCAGACAGAGTACATTATAAAACGCCTGAAAGAGGAGTCCGGTTATAAAGATGCGAAAGTTGTGGCAACCGGAGGCCTTGGAAATATGATCATATCCGAGACGGATGTGATTGATGTATACGATCAGCAGCTTACGTTGAAGGGACTGCAGATTATATTTGAGAAAAACAAAAAACGTTAAAAAAATAACGGGGGACGTAGTAAAATTGAAAAGGGCTACGTCCTAAATTGACAAAGAGGGTGTACCCAAATGAACATAGGAAATGTAAAACTTGCGAATCCATATATACTTGCACCCATGGCAGGAGTGACCGACCTGCCATTTCGTTTGCTCTGCAAGGAGCAGGGGGCGGGACTTCTCTGTATGGAAATGATCAGTGCGAAAGCGCTTTTATATAAGAATAAAAATACAAAAGCATTATTGGAAATCCACCCGGAGGAATATCCGGTATCGTTGCAATTATTTGGCTCGGATGCGGACATTATGAGTGAGATTGCGAAACAGATTGAGCATCTGCCGTTTCAGATTCTTGACATCAACATGGGGTGTCCGGTTCCGAAAGTCGTGAAGAACGGAGAGGGCTCAGCGCTCATGAATCAGCCTAAACAAGTGCATGAGATTGTGTCGAAGGTATCAAAGGCAATTCAGAAGCCTGTGACGGTAAAAATACGAAAAGGTTTCAATGATGAGTCTGTAAATGCCGTGGAGATTGCAAAGATTATCGAAGATGCGGGCGGTGCGGCGGTAGCCATTCACGGGAGAACCAGAGAGCAGTATTATTCCGGGAGGGCAGACTGGGAGATTATCCGCAAAGTAAAAGAAGCGGTATCCATTCCGGTTATTGGGAACGGAGACGTTACTTCCGGGGAGAGCGCACTCAAGATGCGGCAGATGACAGGCTGTGACGGTGTGATGATCGGCAGAGGAGCGCAGGGAAATCCGTGGATATTTGCAGAACTTCGGGAATATGATAAAACAGGAGTCATGCCGGACAGGCCGAGCCCAGAAGTAATCCGGGAAACCATGCTCCGTCATGCGAGACTTCTGATGGAATATAAAAGCGACTATATTGGTATACGGGAAATGAGAAAGCATGTGGCATGGTACACAAAAGGAATGAAAGGTTCAGCGAAACTCAGGGAAGAGATCAATCATGTAGAGACATATGAGGAATTGGAAAAGCTGTTGCGGGAGAAGATATAAAAAACAGTTGACATCACGTAGTATATTGGCTATAATATTGAAATTGTGAAAGTGTCTTTATTTTATATGATATTAATATAGAAAAGGAGCAAAGGGGCAAAATGGAAACAAAGAAAAGACTACTTACTTATGCAGGGCTGAAAGCGTTAGAGGATGAGCTTGAGAACCTCAAAGTTGTAAAACGTAAAGAAGTTGCCGGAAAGATCAAGGAGGCCAGAGAGCAGGGAGATCTTTCTGAGAATGCAGAGTATGATGCAGCAAAAGATGAACAGCGCGATATTGAGGCTCGTATCGAAGAATTAGAGAATATTCTGAAGAACGCAGAAGTCGTAGTAGAAGATGAGGTTGATTTTGATAAGATTAATGTCGGATGTAAAGTAAAAGTATTTGATGTTACCTTTGATGAAGAGATGGAGTTTAAAATTGTAGGTTCCACAGAGGCAAACAGTCTGGACGGTAAGATTTCCAATGAATCTCCGGTTGGTCAGGCACTAATGGGCAAATCTGTAAATGACGTGGTAGAAGTTGAGACGCAAGCCGGAACTATGGAGTACAAAATCCTTGAGATCAGCCGTTCTCAATAAGATTTAAAAGTCAGAAATGTAAATGTATCAACCCCCTCAAAGTACGAGGGGGTTATATTCACCTAAAAGGGAAGGAGAAAAAAATGGGCGAACTTAAGAAAAATGGACAGGAACAGGATGTAAATCAGTTAAGACAGGTGCGCCGTGACAAGCTTGCAGAGTTACAGAGCAGCGGAAAGAATCCTTTTGAGATTACAAAGTATGATGTAACCTGTCATGCGGCGGATGTAAAAGAGAATTATGAGGAAATGGAAGGAAAGCATGTTACGTTAGCCGGACGCGTGATGCAGAAACGTGTTATGGGGAAAGCTTCTTTCTGTAATATTTTAGATCAGACAGGAAATATCCAGTCTTATGTTGCGAGAGACAGTATCGGGGAAGAGGAATACAAAGATTTTAAGAAATTGGACATTGGAGATATTGTCGGACTGGAAGGCGAGGTATTTAAAACAAAGACAGGTGAGATTTCTATTCACGCATCTGCGGTAAAACTTCTTTCCAAGAGTCTTCAGATTCTGCCGGAGAAGTATCATGGGTTGACAAACACAGATACGCGTTACCGCCAGAGATATGTAGATTTGATCATGAATACAGATGCAAGAGACACCTTTATTAAAAGATCAAAAATCTTAAGTTCTATCCGTAGATATTTAGACGGCGAAGGATTTTTAGAGGTAGAAACCCCAATGCTCGTAAGCAATGCCGGAGGCGCTGCGGCAAGACCGTTTGAAACTCATTTTAACGCACTTGGCGAAGACTTTAAGCTTCGTATTTCCCTGGAACTTTATTTAAAAAGATTGATCGTAGGTGGACTTGAGAGAGTTTATGAGATTGGACGAGTATTCCGTAATGAGGGTCTGGATACAAGGCATAATCCGGAGTTCACGCTTATGGAGCTTTATCAGGCATATACAGATTACAACGGAATGATGGATTTGACAGAGAATCTGTACCGTCACGTGGCACAGGATGTGCTCGGAACAACAACGATTTCCTACAAAGGTGTGGAAATGGATCTCGGTAAACCATTTGAGAGAATTACGATGGTAGATGCGGTTAAGAAATATGCAGGCATTGACTGGAACGAGGTAAAAACTTTGAAACAGGCAAGAGAGCTGGCAAAAGAGCACCACGTAGAATATGAGGAGAGACATAAAAAAGGCGATATTTTAAGCCTGTTCTTTGAGGAGTTTGCAGAAGAACACTTGATCCAGCCGACATTTGTTATGGATCATCCGATCGAGATTTCTCCGCTTACAAAGAAAAAACCGGAGAACCCGGAGTATGTAGAGCGATTTGAGTTCTTTATGAATGGATGGGAAATGGCAAATGCATATTCTGAGTTAAATGATCCGATTGACCAGAGAGAGCGTTTCAAAGCGCAGGAAGAACTTCTGGCGCAGGGAGATGAAGAAGCTAATACGACAGACGAGGACTTTTTAAATGCGTTAGAAATCGGTATGCCACCGACAGGCGGTATCGGTTTCGGAATCGACAGAATGTGTATGCTTCTTTGTGACGAAGCAGCTATCCGTGACGTTTTATTATTCCCCACAATGAAGTCACAGGGAGCTGCTAAGAACGAAGCAAACAACGCTGCACAGACAGCTCCGGCAAAATCTGTTGCAACATTTACCGCTACATCTGACATGGCAGAAAAG
>CAUWLL010000049.1:0-17020 GCA_963559605.1 uncultured Lachnospiraceae bacterium | reverse complement strand
AGCTATTTTCATTCAAAAGTTCGACGAAAGTCGAACTTTCCTATAAAGTAAAAAACTGCCAGCAGATAATCTACTGGCAGGAAAAATTTTATATTTTTTCAATTGTCTACTTGACGGGGAGCAGTTCAAAGTGCGACAGCCCCTTATACACTAGCTTACTTTTAATTTGAACTTCTGAATCTCCTTCTCTGTCTCAACCAGTTCGATCAAACCGCCGATACTACGGAGTTTCTCTTCAAAACGTTCATAACCTCTCTGGATGTATACAATATCATCCACAATTGTAATTCCGTCCGTCGCAAGCCCTGCGATACAAAGCGCAGCTCCCGCACGAAGATCCGGCGCGCTGACTCTCGCTCCCGAAAATGCCTTTACGCCTTCGATGGTTGCAGAATTTCCTTCGATTTTTACATTCGCGCCCATTCTTGCAAGCTCATCCAAATATTTAAAACGATTTTCAAAAATACTCTCTGTAATGATACTTGTCCCCTGACTCAGAGCCAACGTCACTCCGATCTGAGGCTGCATATCTGTCGGGAATCCCGGATACGGAAGTGTTTTTACCTGTGTGCTCTTTAAGTCTCCTTTGGAAACCACACGAACCGCATCGTCAAACTCTTCCACTTCACATCCCATCTCTACAAGCTTCGCAATGGTTGCTTCCAGATGTTTTGGAATAACATTCAGTACCGTTACGTCACCCTTTGTTGCCGCTGCCGCAAACATAAAGGTTCCTGCTTCAATCTGATCCGGGATTACAGAATACTCTGTCCCGTGAAGCCTGTTCACTCCACGGATCTTAATAACATCAGTTCCTGCACCACGGATATTCGCTCCCATGCTGTTGAGGAAGTTCGCAACGTCTACAACGTGAGGCTCTTTCGCCACGTTTTCCATAATTGTCATCCCATCGGCCATTGCCGCCGACATCATAACATTAATGGTTGCGCCTACGCTTACCACATCAAAATAAACATGTTTCCCCACAAGGCGTTCTGCCTCTGCAATAATCTTTCCATATTCAATATCAACATCTGCACCCAAAGCCCGAAAACCTTTTAAGTGCTGATCGATCGGCCTGCTGCCAATATTACATCCTCCCGGAAGCGCTACTTCTGCATGTTTATATTTTCCAAGCAATGCTCCCAGCAAATAATAAGATGCTCTGATCTTCTTAATATAATCATATTCAATACTAAAGTCTGAAACACCCTTGCCGTTAATCTTTACAGTATGGCGATCCACACGATTTACGGTCGCTCCGATCCCTGCAATTGCATCTAATAAAACATTAATATCATTGACATCCGGAAGATTATCAATCTTTACTGTCTCATCCGTCATAATCGCCGCTGCAAGAATTGCAAGCGCCGCATTTTTTGCCCCGCCAATCTCTACCTCTCCAACCAGTGGATGGCCCCCTTTAATAATATACTGCTCCATTATCACACCTCAAAGTTTATTTCAATATCTCTATTATCTTCCTATAATCTTTAGTCATATCTTCTAATAGTATAACATAAAATCTACGTTTGTAAAATATTTTTTAGACTTATGTAACATTTTGTAACATTTCACTCTATCTTTAACGCTTCCAATACATGCTCAACAGTCTCACCCAAGTCGTATCCATCCTCACATATCGTAATATCTGCGTATTTTTCAAAAAGTGAAACCCTTTCATCATAAAGAGCCTTTAACGTCTGTCCCTCTTTCAGGACAACTCCTCTGTTCTTTGCATTTTCCAGCCTGCTGTTTATTGTTTCAAAAGATGCCTGCAAATATACGACAATTCCTGTTTCTTTATAATGCTTCATTGCATTTTTACAATAAACAACACTTCCTCCTGGAGCTATCACTGCTTTCTCTGCTTCTACGGATGCATTTACCCTATCTTCGATTTTCAGAAATCCTTCAATGCCGCATTCCGCAATAATTTCTTTTAAAAGTTTTTTTTCCTGCTCCTGAATCAGAAGGTCTGTATCAATAAACTTATATCCCAGACGTTTTGCCGTCACAACGCCTACTGTACTCTTTCCTGCCGCAGGCATTCCGATAAATATAATATTTTTCATATCACAGGCACCTCCGTCCGCCATAAATTCCCAAATATTCTATCACATCTTTCTTCATTCGTCTACTTTAATCTAAGATAATTTCCCATATGGCGCATATCTCTACCTGTGTTTTCTCCTCCTCACTGTCAGCAAAAACAATTCAGCCATAAAAACAGGAATGGCTGAATCGTTTTTCTCTAATAAAATCTTCTCCCCCTGTGTTCCCGTCTCCTTTGGCACAACTCCTGGCAGACCATAACCTGAACAAGTTCCTGAAGCCACTGTCCCGGATTTTCTTCTCCGGCCTTTGCCCGGTCATAAACCCTTCGGCTCATCATGCGAAGCTGCAACTGATCCGGGTATTCGTCAAAAATCATACTGGTATCATATTCCAGACGGTCGCATTCCTCCTCCACAAAAGGCAGGATCCGCTTTGCCGTATCCGGGTATATACTTTTCATATAATCATAATCCCGCCGGTCTTTTCTGTCGTCTTCAAAAAGAAACGGTATCTGATAAGTCATATAAAAGGGGGTTCTGTCATTCATCACTGTACACTCCTGCAAATAAGTATATACCTTAATATATGCATATAGCACTCTAAAGTGATTCCTTTTTCCCTACCCACATGATAACCGGTCTCTTTTTAAAAACAAAAAGAAGCCGTTGCTCCATAGATGATCCTCCATCTATAGAACAACGCCCTTTTTGTCATCTTATTTACTTTTCCTAAGCTCTCTCGCTGTAATGATGCGCTTCTTCCAGCATCATATCCTTTACCTTCATCAGACGAATCTGGGAACTTCTCTCGTTCTCGTCCAGCTTCATCGTAATATATTTTATGGTAGCCTGAGCCTCCGGAATCGTTACATGCTCCAACGCATTTACACGGCGTCGGGTTTTCTCAATCTCCGCCGCCATGAGCTGACATGCTTTCTCTGTCTCCGCAAGTTTCAGCATATCTGGCAATATATCTGCCAGTGATTTTACAGCCCCATCCAAATCCCCGGAAGTAAACGCAAATCCATAGGAATAAATGTCGTTAGCATCGGCAGTTCTTGTCTTCGTCTCAAAGACAGGAATATCAACGCTCATAACATTTTTCTGTCCTACATTTAAACTTACCTCCTGTTTCGGAGCCATCAATGCTGTATTTAATGTCGCCTCATCCATACCGGCTTTTGCTATTACAAAATTCTTGTTTGCGGAGAGGATTCCGGCTTCTACTTTCTGACGAAGCGCCATATTTTCTTTTACCAGTTCCAAGAACTGGCGCATCAGCTCGTCACGTTTGTCTTTCAGAAGCTTATGCCCCCTTCTGGCTGTGACAAGTTTCTTCTTTGTCTTCGTCAACTCCATACGTGTTGGAGTGATTTGTTTTTTCGCCATTTTGCCCTCCTTCTACGCCATGCCCAGCTCGATTTCGCTTCGCTCCTTCTCGCTGAGGGCTTGCGCCCTACACATCTACGCCATGCCCAGCTCGATTTCGCTTCGCTCCTTCTCGCTGCGGGCCCTCGACCTATTCATCTACGCCATGCCCAGCTCGATTTCGCTTCGCTTCTTCTCGCTGCGGGCCCTCGCCCTATTCATCTACGCCATGCCCAGCTCGATTTCGCTTCGCTTCTTCTCGCTGCAGGCCCTCGACCTATTCATCTACGCCATGCCCAGCTCGATTTCGCTTCGCTTCTTCTCGCTGCGGGCTTGCGCCCTATACAGATATAGAAAATCTTCCATTTGCAAGCAAGCTTGCATGAGATTTTCTATATCTGTGCATGGCTTATTGCTTTCCATAGTACATATCTAAGAATTTGTCGTCGATACGTTTGAGCTCTGCTCTTGGCAGCATGGATAATAATTTCCAGCCGATTTCCAGTGTTTCTTCGATAGAACGGTCATTGTTATATCCCTGAGACACATACTCTTTCTCGAATGCTTCTGCGAACTCCGCATATTTCAGATCGATCTCCGTCAGAGCCGCTTCGCCTAAGATTGTCATCAGCTCTTTCGCATCTTTACCGCGGGAGTAAGCCGCAAACAACTGGTTCATAGTATTGGAGTGGTCTGCTCTTGTCTTTCCCTCTCCGATACCCTTATCTTTCAGACGAGAAAGGGATGGTAATACATCGATTGGCGGCTGTAAGCCTTTTCGATAAAGCTCACGGCTTAAGATTACCTGTCCTTCTGTAATGTAGCCTGTAAGATCCGGGATCGGATGCGTCTTATCGTCCTCAGGCATAGTCAGAATTGGGATCATCGTAATACTTCCGTCTTTTCCTCTCTGACGTCCTGCTCTTTCATACATAGTCGCAAGGTCTGTATACATATAGCCCGGATAACCACGACGTCCCGGAACTTCTTTTTTCGCCGCGGAAATCTCACGAAGCGCGTCTGCATAGTTTGTAATATCCGTCAGGATGACCAGTACATGCATCCCTTTTTCAAACGCCAGATATTCTGCTGCCGTAAGCGCCATACGCGGGGTAGAAATACGCTCAACAGCCGGGTCGTTTGCCAGGTTGATAAAGAGTACCGTTCTGTCAATAGCCCCCGTCTCTTTAAAGGATTCGATAAAGTAGTTCGACTCCTCGAATGTAATACCCATTGCCGCAAATACAACGGCAAAGTTTTCATCCGTTCCGCGAACCTTTGCCTGTCTTGCAATCTGTGCAGCAAGCTGTGAATGCGGCAATCCCGAACAGGAGAAGATCGGCAGTTTCTGTCCACGTACCAATGTATTCAATCCGTCAATAGCGGAAACTCCTGTCTGAATAAATTCCTCCGGATATACACGCGCCGCCGGGTTCATAGGCAGACCGTTAATATCTCTTCTTTCATCCGGCAGAATCTCCGGACCGTCATCAATCGGACGGCCGAGACCGTCAAATACACGTCCCAGCATATCTCCGGAAACACCAAGTTCCATGCTTCGTCCGAGGAAACGTACTTTACTGTTACTCAGGTTGATTCCGGCAGCATTTTCATAAAGCTGGACAACAACATTATCTCCGTCTACTTCCAATACTTTACAACGGCGTTTTTCACCACTTGCAAGCTCGATTTCTCCAAGCTCATCAAACGTAACGCCCTCAACACCTTTTACCATCATCAGCGGTCCGGCAACTTCCTGTATGGTTCTATATTCCTTTGGCATAATTAGAAGTCCTCCTTCCCGAATGTTCCTGCAATCTCTGTGTGCAGTTCTTCCATAATCTTTTCATATTCTGTCTCAATATTCTCCGCGGTAGTATATTTATAACGACCGATTCTCTCTCTTACGTCCATAACGAGAAGCTCCTTCATAGACGCGCCTTTTTTTAGTGCGTCGGAAGCCAGATCGTAGAATGCAAGTACCAGTTTCATCATAAGATACTGCTTACGAAGCGGTGTGTAAGTATCCACTTCATGGAAAGAGTTCTGATGTAAGAAGTCTTCACGGATAGATCTTGCCGCTTCCATTTTCAGACGGTCAGCCGGAGAAAGTGCATCCATACCTACCATCTGCACAATTTCTTCCAATGCCGCTTCTTCTGTCAGAAGACTCATCATTCTCTGACGGTCATCCATCCAGTCCTCGGCAACGGTATCGTTATACCAGTTCTGCATATTGTCAAGATACAGCGAATAACTGGTCAGCCAGTTGATCGCCGGGAAATGTCTCTTATACGCCAGCGCAGAATCCAGCCCCCAGAATACTTTTACAATTCGAAGGGTCGCCTGCGATACCGGCTCTGATGTATCACCACCCGGAGGAGATACTGCTCCGATGACAGACAGGGAGCCTTCTCTTCCCTCTTTTCCAAGAGAAACTACACGGCCTGCTCTCTCGTAAAACTCTGCCAGACGAGAACCGAGATATGCCGGGTATCCCTCTTCACCGGGCATTTCTTCCAGACGTCCAGACATCTCACGAAGCGCCTCCGCCCAACGGGAAGTAGAGTCTGCCATAAGCGCTACGGAATATCCCATATCACGGAAATATTCTGCAATTGTGATACCTGTATAAATAGATGCCTCACGGGCCGCAAAAGGCATATCGGAAGTATTTGCAATGAGAACGGTTCTTTCCATAAGAGAACGTCCCGTTTTCGGGTCCTTCAGTTCCGGGAACTCATTCAGAACGTCTGTCATCTCATTTCCACGCTCTCCACAACCAATATATACTACAATATCAGCTTCCGCCCATTTTGCAAGCTGATGCTGAATCACTGTTTTACCGCTTCCGAAAGGTCCCGGAACGGCTGCAACACCACCCTTTGCAATCGGGAAAAACGTATCTACTACTCGCTGTCCTGTTACGAGCGGTGCGTCCAGAGGAAGCTTCTTCACATACGGACGCCCTTTACGAACCGGCCATTTCTGCATCATGGTAAGTTCCTTATCACCGTCTTTCGTTGTAACGACTGCCACAACCTCTTCTACAGTAAACTCACCGGATTTGATCTCTTTTACAGTTCCGCTAACTCCGTTTGGAACCATGATCTTCTGCTGCACAACAGCTGTTTCCTGAACTGTACCGAGCACATCTCCTGCCTCTACTTCATCTCCAACCTGTGCAACCGGGACAAACTCCCATTTCTTATCTCTTTTCAGGGACGCAACTTCCACTCCACGCTGTAAGTTATTTCCCGAAATCTTCATAATATCATCAAGCGGACGCTGGATACCGTCATAAATACTTGTGATAAGACCAGGTCCAAGTTCTACGGACATCGGAGCTCCCGTTGACTCTACCGGTTCTCCGGGGCCAAGTCCCGATGTCTCCTCATATACCTGGATAGACGCCTCATCACCGTGCATCTCGATGATTTCTCCAATCAGACGTTTCTCGCTGACACGTACAACGTCTGACATATTGGCATCTCGCATACCAGATGCGATAACCAAAGGTCCTGCTACTTTTTTAATCGTACCTGTACTCATTTGGATGAATCACACTCCTTCTATTGTTGTGAGAACAGAATGTCTGATCCTACTGCAATTTCCACAGACTTTTTAACACCTGCCACTCCTGCTCCTGTATTGCCTGCAATACCCGGAATCTGTATAATTGCCGGAGTTATCTGCTCCTCATATTTTGAAATTTCCTGTTTTAACTGCGCTGCCATGGCTTCTGTGATATAAATGACGCCATATCTGCCTGCTGCCAGTTTATTTAATGTCTCTGCGGCTTCTTCCTGGGTACTTACCGGAAATGTATCAAGTCCCAGCGTAGCGAACCCGTAAATACTGTCGTAATCGCCCAATACTGCAATCTTATACATACATCTCCCTTACCCTTTCCCGAATAGAATCTTCCGGCAGGTCATTTAACTTACCGGAAAGAATGATTCGCACCGTTTTAATTTCATTCTGTCTCGCAATTACATAGGCAATTACCGGCCCTATAGTAAATGCGTTATATTTCTGCGGACTGATAGTCTGGATGATACGGTTGTCGCACCAGCGTTCAAATGCGAACGTCGACTCTGCCAGCGCTTCTGCACCTTCTGCATATGCAGTTCCCATCAGATACTCTTTCAAAGCATCCATACCTGCAAGCGCCGCCTTTGATAACTGGTCAACATTTACACTGTCACATTCTGCCATTGCCCGCTTCATAAACTCTATTGATTTTGCGGTTTTCTGTGAGCGCACGGCAATCTTGATGTCTGCAACTGCAACGGTAGATTCTGCATAGTCTTTAATAATCTGAGCCTCTGCCTTCTTACCCGCTTCATAGATTGCGTCAAGCGCCGCCTTGTCAATGATCACATCGCACAACTGACCGTCTCTTGTGTGAAGCAGCGACTCGTAAGCCTCTGCCGCCACCTGCTGCATATTTGCCGGAAGCTTGCTAAAATCCTTGTCTTTTACGATCTCCAACATAGCGCTTCCCGGAATCGACACATCTTCATAAAAAATATGTCTGTTTTTTTCTTCCGTGCACACTTCCTTGATCGCAGCTTTCAGATTGTGAAAAAGCTTCGGATAGGAAAGTACGTCAAAGTTTTTCATATCAATAGATAACTCTTTCACCACTTCCCAAATCTTCTCTTCTTCTCTGGTCAGCATTGCCTCTGCATTACCGGACGTTTCCGCATCTCCCCAGCCCTTTTCTTCCAAAAACTGCAAACACTGGTCATAACTTTGACATGCAATCAACTGGTCGATGGTGCTGTTTGAAAACAACGAAACTTCCAATGCACGTATGCGCGCAACCGCGTAGGTATACTGTTCACTCATGCTACTCCTCCTGTCGCGTGTTACGCAAATAATATCCGCTGTACTATATCAGACAATTCATCTTTTTTTGCATCAAACATTGCCTGTAATGTACAGTTTTCCTCTATGCCTCCATAGGCAAGAACAAATCCATTTTCTATCTTTCTGCCTTCCTTAGAGATTACAAGGCTTCCGCCTTTGTCTCCCGCAGTTTTTACCACCTCAGCCTCAAATTCCGCAGACATCTTCTCCAAGTCTGTCTGTGAGAAAAATATCTCTCCATTCTCCGGCTGCGCATACTTATCAAGCATTTTGAGAAGCATTGCAAAATACTCGCTTTCCTTCATCGTTGTAAGTGACAGATATGCTTTATCCAGCACCTCTGCAATGACTTCCTGTTTTGCCGCAAGAATTTTCGTTCTGCGCTGCAAATCGCCGGAAGACACTACGCGGTCTTTATAATTTGCCACCTGTACGTCCGACTTATGAGCGATCGCTTCCGCTATTTTTGCCGCCTCCGCCTCGGCCTGACTTATGATTTCGGTCGCTTTTTCTTTGGCTTTGGCAATTTTATCGTCTGCTTCTGCTTTCGCTTCCTCTAAGATCTGGCTTTTTATCTTTTCTAATCCAGTCATAGCCTTCTCCCTCTTTCATTTTTATTCTTAAATCTTGATACCGTTCACTGCTAAGAATGAAATCAGAAGCGCCAGGATCGCGTATGTCTCAACCATTGCAGGGAACAACATAGCCTTACCAAACTGATCCGGTTTCTTTGCAACGATTCCGATAGCTGCGGCAGAAGTCATTCCCTGATATTTTCCGGAAATAAGTCCAACAATACCGATAGGCAGACAAGCCGCAAGGATCATAAGTCCTGTTGCCGGTGTAAGGTCTGCTGCTCCGCTTCCGAGAATACCGATCTTCTGTAATGTAATGAAACCGATCAGAAGTCCGTAAAGTCCCTGTGTACCAGGCAGAAGCTGCATGATAAGAACTTTCGCAAACTTGCTCGGATCCTCTGTTACAACACCGGAGGCTGCCTGACCTGCAATACCTACTCCGATCGCAGAACCTGCACCTGCCATCAATACCGCAATTGCTGCTCCAAGTAACGCGTATACAATTCCTAAATTTTCCCAAATACTCATGATAAAGTTTCCTCCTTAAATAAATGTAATATTAACTTCGTAAACTTCGTAAATATTTCTGCTTTCCTAATCTGCACGGCTCTGAATATCTACATACTTCGTATCTGCTTTAAACGGTTCAAACGGTCTGCCGCCGCCTTCGTAGAATTTTCCGAAGAACTCTACAAACTGAAGACGGTTCGTGTGCACATACGCTCCCAGCAGATTGATCGCCAGATTCAGCGTATGACCGACGATAAATACTACCGCAAATCCGATCACTCCGATCACACCAGTACCGAACATGCTTCCGATCTCGTTCATAACGGAGGCGATAACTCCGGTTGCAAGACCGAGCGCCAGAAGTCTTGAATAAGACAATACATCACTTAACCATCCGGTAATATTGTAAAGATCGTATGCTCCAAGGGCGATTCTAAGTCCAAAATTCTTATTAGCGCGCCCGGACATCAGTACAATTCCGACCGCTCCCACAATCGCCAGCACTTTCGCCAACGTATTCACCGGAGCCGGGAATACGATCTGCGTCTGAATAATGGACCCGAAAATCTCTGTCGGAAGAAGCATCAAAATGAGTCCCACCAACAGACAGAACCAAAGCACTACGTCACAGAAGAAATCCATCACTTTTCCGTCTTTCAGGCACATATAACCTTTAATACCAAGTCCTGTAAACAAATGAATAACTCCAAACAACATAGAATAAACCAGAAGCTTCATTGGATCGTTTAATGGCAAAAACCAAAGCGCCGGCGGTGTGATCGTATGCCCAAAGAAATTGCCGGAGATAATATCTACCGCATTTCCGAAATAACCACCGAATAAAATTCCCCATATCATTGTGGAAATTCCACAGTACATGAACATTTTCATGGTTTTCTTCATTCCACTTTCCATTCTCGGAAACTTCTTTATCACAACAAAGCATGCGATTGCAAGAATTACGCCATATGCTGCATCCGATAACATCATTCCGAAAAAGAACACATAGAAAAACGACATAATGGTTGTCGGATCAAACTCGCCTTTCTGCGGAAGACCATAAGAGGCCACAATACTTTCCACCGTCTCTGAGAACCCATTGTTTTCAAGCAGGATCGGCGGCTCTTCATCTTCCTTCAGATCTTCCACGTCGATCACACACTCAAATGCATCTCCAATTGCCTTTTCGATGACCGGTATAGTCTTTTTCACGACATATCCGCTCACCACAAACGTCCTCTGAGACTGCGGGATCGTTCCAAGCACATTGTACTTCTCTGCCCGCATCCTGAAATAGTCCCCAACCAATTTCAGTTCATAACGACTGTCTGCATATTCTTTGATATTTTTTTTCGTCTCTTCGATTTCAAGATTCAACTGCTGTATCTTTGCTGTAAGTTGTTCCTTTTTTACAGCCGGAACTTTTCCTGTCGTCTGTGACGGCTTGGCAAGTCCTGCCGCTCGAAGCGCAGCTTCCACTTTTTCAGTGTCTGCTCTCAGACAAAAAGCTGCAAGATAAACTGCATCTTTGTCTTTTCCTATCGTCTGAATATCAAAAGCCTCTACCTCCGGACAATACTCTGCGATTTTTTCATACACTGTTTCCAGCGTTATTTCCGCAGGCATCGTTCCAAGTATCATCGCCGTTTTTTCTGTACCTCCGAAATTCATCGGTACGTCCAAGGCAAGCCATGGAGTCAGCGATTCAATCTGATTCTCAAGTTTGAGGATATTGGCTTTCTTCTCCGTTATCTCTTTGCTCTTTGCAATTAAATCATTCGCATCCGAAATAACTTTCTCTTTCTTAGCAGCGGCTTCTTCAAATTCCTTTTGACTGATCAGGTTTTTCCCCTTCAAGGCTGCAAACATGGATGTTTTCTGCGGTGCATATTCATCTAAAATACTCAATGCCGTATCCGTAATATGCGCAGACCTTTCAAAACTCTGTCTCGCATTCGCAGTATCCATCTTTTCAAAACCTTCTTCAGCTTCAGCAACCTGATTCATTTCCATAATGCCAAGTGATTGTATCTTTTCCAGGATTGCTTTACGATCTTTCTTAAGCGCGCAGATACTGACTCTTTGCATCTGCAATACTGCCATAGCCTCATCCCTCCTTTTCTGCTATTTTTAATACTTTATTCGTGGGTTACACTAAATCCGCAATCACTGCCTGGATTGCTTCGGCTTCCTTTGCGCCCGCAGCTTTTTTCAATGCTGCGATCTCATCTTCTACTTGCGCAAGAACCTTCTGAACGGAAGCTTCCCCTGCTTCCTTCGCTGTATCAAGAACGCTCAAAGCCTTTTCTTTTGCCTGCGTCTCTGCCTTTTCTTTCATTTCTTTTGCAGAGCGTTCGGCATCCTCAAGGATCGTGGTACATGTTGCATCGGCTTTTTTTATCATTTCTTCTGCATCATTTTCCGTTTCCTTGATGGTTCTAATGGTTTCTTCTACCATTTTTTCACCACCTCTCTGTTTGATAACAACTTTTTTGTATCTTAAATTATAGTATGAACATTCGCAAATGTCTATAAACTTTTCATTAACTAAACAATCTTTCTACCAATTCAGCTTGTGCAAATGCCCTTCCAGGTTCATTCCTTCAAAGTGATTTTGACGCAATGCTTCATATAAAATAACCGCCACGGAATTGCTCAGATTCAAAGAGCGGATGTCTCCGACCATAGGAATCCGTACGCATTCGTCTTTATGATTTACTAAAATTTCCTCCGGTATTCCGGCGCTTTCTTTTCCAAACATAATATAACAGTCCGGCTCATACTGAACCTCCGTATAAACTTTCTCCGCTTTCGTAGTTGCCATATAGATCTTCGCTCCCGGATTTTTCTCCAGAAAATCATTGTAATCAATATATGTTGTTACATCTAAGGCGTCCCAGTAGTCCATCCCCGCTCTTTTTAAATTCTTTTCATTTAAACGGAATCCAAACGGCTCGATCAAATGCAGCCTTACGTTTGCCGCTACACAGGTCCTTCCGATATTTCCGGTATTTGCCGGAATCTCCGGCTCATGAAGTACAATATTTAACATAACTTTTCTCCTTCTTTCTTCTAAAAAACGGTAACTACTCAGCCACATGCCGACTAGTTACCGAATATTTTAAATATTTCATCCGGCGCGGGACGGTCAATATAACGGATTTCCTCCCCGTTTCGGATAATTTTGTCATTATTATCTGTAATACGCCCCAATAAAGACGCTTTTATCCCCTGTTCCGAAAGTTTCTCGCACAGTTCTTCCCCCTTATCCGTCACCACCAAAAAGCTTCCCACAGACGTAAGCTGATAGGGATTCAAGCGGAAATGTTCACACACCTCCACCGTTTCCTGCAAAACAGAAATAGCTTTCATATCCAGACTGATCCCCGTCTCCGCTCTCTTTGCAAGCTCCCATAGCGCGGCAAGAACTCCTCCTTCTGTGATCTGGTACAGAGCCGCCGCTCCCGCCTGTCTGGCAACAGAAATTTCCTGCTCGGCAAACAATTCTTTCCGATAAGAGAAGATCCGGTTCATAAATCCTCCGGAAAAGCGCTTCCTAAGTTCCTCTTCCCGCTCTTCTGTAATCCGCAGCATTCCCTCCATACCAATCCATTTTGTGAGGACAATATCCTGTCCCGCCTTTATGCATTCCGTTTCGGAACAAACGCTCTCTTTTTTTACAGACGCAATTCCCTGAACCATCATCTGTGCAAAACGAAGCGCCGGATTCTTCTTGCCTTCCACCTGTAGCAAACGAATCCCTTTTTCTTTACAGAGAGCCTTTACAGATTTTTCCAGTCCATGTATGCGGGATGTATATCCATAAACAGGAATCTCAATTCTGATACCTATCCCTATATTCTGTAGCTCTGCTCCGTCTGCCAGCAGTTCATTTACCACTGATGCGACGGCATATTCTCCAAGATGTTTGGAATAACCGTATAAAACCGTCTGTTTACTTACAATATAGCCTGTCTCTGTCTCTAATCTCATAAGCTCTCCCAAATATTCTTACAATAACCCCACTGCCTGACTGATTGCCGCCTGGATCTTCTCTTGATCCTGCGTTGCCACTGCCCTTGCCACAAGATCGGTCGCTTCTCCATTGGCAGACTTCGTGCCCACTTCTACAATCTGATCGGACTTACTGTACCGGCTTTGATTGATAACGTCTCTATTCACCTCTTTGCCGTCCTGATAAACAATCTTCCATAGCTGTGCGGACTTCCCTGTGTGAGGACTTCCCGTAACATTCATGGAACCAATAGGCGCTTCCGGGTTGACCTTATAAGTCGTGCCGTACTCCTCTGTCTCAAGCGTCTCACTTTCGAACTTCACTTCTCGTCCTTTTTTCCGCGTATCTTTTCCGTAAATGCTAAAGCGCAGTTGGTTTGCAGAATCGATTTCCCCTGCAATGTAAACCGGAGTATCGTAATTATTTTTAAACCTCAGATCCTTCACATCGCCTGCGATAGCGGCATCCCGGGATGGATCGACATAATTCACCAGCATCGAGTGCGGGTAACGTTTTGTAATCTCAAGCTCTGCGTAAAGCAGCGCATTATAAAGTGTTGTTGACACTTGGCAGATCCCGCCGCCATAGGTGTCTACTACCTGTCCGTTTTCATAAGAACCCGCCGGAACATAACCATGCTTCTCATCATAAGGCGCCGTCAGATCGTGAACAGAAACCTCTTGTCCCGGCATCAGAACGGTTCCGTTTAACTTCTCTGAGCCTGTCTTCAAGTTCTTCCACCTTTCGCCACTTCCTGCGTCTGTAGAAAAGGAGCCCAGTTCATCCGAAATACTTTCCAAGTCCTTGGCTCTGACGGTTGGTTTTTCTTGTTTCTGAACCATAGAAACAGAAAAATCTTTATGGTTCCACTTTGTATTCAGATACGTTTCCAGCTGGGCAATAGATTTTTCTATATCTACAGTCTGACCTGCTTTCTCTTCCGTAATCGAAAACCCTGTCCCTGTCTTTTTTATGGTCGCATTTCGCGCATGCTTTGTAAGCGGAACTGCCTTTTTCTTAAACACAGATTTTGCCTTTTTCTCATCCACGCCAACCTTTTTTTCAATGACCATTTTCTTTTTGGAAAGTTTTTTGATTTTTCGGAAACGGTTCCATACGCTTCCCGACTTTCCATAACCGACAGCTTTCTTCGCCAGCTTTTTTGTATTTTCAAATTTCACGCCCAATTCTTCCAGCGTTGTCTCTGCTTTTTTCTTTCCTACTTTCAGCACTACTTTCACGGCGTTGTCATATTCCAGATGCTTTTCCAGCTCTTTAAGTACTTCTTTTTCTGTCATTCCCGATACGTTGACCGAACCGATATATACATTTTTGTAAACTTTATGTTCTGGATATTTTGATATATACCCACGCATGGAAAGATAAATAACACCCCAGATTAAAAAAATGCTCACAAAAACAAGACCGAAAAGAAGCTGTCGTCTCTTTTTCCGTCTCATCATTGCCCGTCTTGCATTTCTCATACTTCTTCTTTGTGCCATACCGCTCCCTGCTCCTTATGCCATCATAGCAGGAAGCACACTCGTTGCGATCATTGCCACTATAATAACCATCACAACAATTGCAATGATCCTTCTGACTTTTTTATCATTCATATTCATAATCTAATCTTCCTTCCTTTTTTCGTATTCTTTTATTGTATAACGTTTATATTCGTTTTTCAATAACCATTCTCGATCTTCCGTTTATCGTTGTTTTCTTACTTAACACCCCTTAATAATACAGGTTCGCGCCTCTTGGTTCAGTGGATTCCTTTCCAAATAGTCAAAAAGCACTGTCTTTCCGAGTTGTGGGAATCTCTCCAAGTGCGTCATCTTCCGCATCTGGTTTTTATCATATTTTTCATATCCCTTCAGATAAATCCTCTCTTTTTCCTCCCGCTCATAAAACGCTCGGATTTCATCTTTTTCCAGAGAGGATTCTCCTGCAAACACCGGCCGTGTTTTTGCGTTCTCCCGAAGATAATAGTCATAGACCAGAAGTTCCTTGTAATATGCTGCCTGTCCCGGATGGTTTTCCACAAGAAATCCGAGCAGGATCTCATAGCGCGAACTCCTTTTGTGCTGTACCTTATGGAATCCATTTTCCTTATAGTAGCTCCACAAATTTTCGTACATTACAAAAGCCGACGGATATTCTTTACTAAGCTCGCCCATTGTCTTTTCGAACTGTCTGCTGTTATAGTAGACCTCCACCATCTCCTCGACTCCTTTCAGACGTAAAAGCTCCTCATAAGAGAGCCATTTGGTGGACAGCACCTCATACGGCGGTCTGCTCTGGCAGATAAGTCCATAATTTTCTTTCTGCTCTTCCATATAAGAACCCTTCAGCACTTTCAGGAATCCCAATTGGAGCTGCTGCGGTTTCATAGCGTAAATATCATCAAAAGAACGGGCAAAACTTTCCATACCTTCATATGGAAGTCCCGCGATCAAATCCAAGTGCTGGTGTACGTTACCTGTCGCCTCCACACGGAGCACTGCCTCCCGCAGTTTCCCAAGATCCATCGTCCTTCGTATCTCCCGGACTGTATCCGGGTTGGTCGACTGGACTCCTACTTCCAGCTGTATCAATCCCGGCCGCATTTGCCCGATCAATTCCAGTTCTTCCTCATTCAGCAAGTCCGCAGATACCTCAAAGTGAAAATTAGTCACTCCATTATCATTTTCTTTTATATAACGCCACACCGCCATAGCATGCGCATGGCTGCAATTAAAGGTACGATCCACGAACTTTACCTGCGGAACCTTATGGTCAATAAAAAACTGTAGCTCTTTTTTCACCAGCTCCAAACTTCGGAACCTAAGCTTCTTGTCAATAGAAGACAGACAATAACTGCAGGAAAACGGACAACCGCGACTCGTCTCATAATAGATGATCTTATGCTCAAAAGGTTGCATATCCTCGTAGACAAAGGGAACCTGGCTCAGATCCATAGGCTCCCGCCAAGGATTTTCCACCACCTTTTCCCCTTCCATATGGTCCGCGCTGCTCCTGCCGATTTCTTTTCGGCAAACACCCGCACGGTAAGTAATGCCTTGGAGCTGTTCCAGACAGCTATCCAAAGCGCCTGATGTCTCTGATTTCAGATAAGCTTCCACAACCTGGCAAAACGTAAGCTCTCCCTCTCCCTTCATCACGCCTTTTACCTTCGGAAGTCTTCGGAGCACATCCGCCGCATCATAAGAAACTTCCGGACCTCCCAGCCAGATCGGCATCCCCGGACACACCTTTCCCAGTTCCTCCACGATCTGCTCTACATAATCCAGATTCCAGATATAACAGGAGAAACACAGCATATCTGCTTTTTTCTCATAAATATCCTGCATAATATCTGACGCCTGCTGATTGATCGTATACTCGGCAATTTCTATATTTATATCTCCATCTATATTATTTTCCCGTAAATGCTTTAAGGTATACGCCCTCAGGCAGTATACCGCAAGATTAGAATGTATGTATTTTGCATTAATTGCAGCTAATAAAATTTTCATTTGTTCCTCCCCATTGACATTTCGGCTAAAACACGATAAAATATAGACTCGTGCAGCCGGGGTGTTAGCGGTACCTTGAACCTGCAATCCGCTATAGCAGGG
>CAUWLL010000048.1:0-17375 GCA_963559605.1 uncultured Lachnospiraceae bacterium | reverse complement strand
CTGCGACCTCCTGGTCCCAAACCAGGCGCTCTAGCCAAGCTGAGCCACACCCCGACAGTATTTATTTCCGTGTCCTTCAGACTGTTCTCTCGTGAACACAAGAGTTATTATATAGGACGACCATTCATTTGTCAACAACTTTTTTTATTTTTTTATTTTTTTATTTTTTTATATTTTTTTCTTCCACCTTTTTTCTCCTGTAAAATCCGGGAAAAATACCCTATACAGACCGCAGTTCACAGGTCACTTTTTCGCCCTTACGAAGTTCCATCACCATATAGGTATGCTCATAGCCGCTCTGTCTCGGAATAGAGATGCTTCCCGGATTCAAAATGATAAGTCCTTCCTCCTCTGAATATGACGGTACATGCGTATGACCATACATCACAATATCTATTCCTCTGTTTTTGGCTTCTTTTTTTATTCGTCTTTCACCCATAGACACCAAATATTGGTGTCCATGGGTAAGAAGAATTCGTTTTCCTTCTAATATAAATTCTTTTTCCCTTGGAAGATTAGTGAAAAAATCATTATTTCCCGCAATAATATGAGACGGGCAGCCTGCAAAAGCTTCAATATAATCTTCTCCCCCCTCTGTATCTCCCAGATGGATCAGAAGGTCAATGGGAGCTTCTTTTTCTATCGCTTTATCCAGATACCGATGTATCTTGTGCGTGTCACTTACAATCAAGATTTTCATAAGTTCTTATCTCTCCTCCAGAATCTTCCTCATCTTTCTCAATCCTTCACCTCTGTGGCTTAGTTCATTCTTTTTTTCAGGAGAAAGCTCTGCGCTTGTACATCCATATTCCGGCAGATAAAAGATCGGATCATAACCAAAGCCGTTGGTTCCTGCAATTTCATAACCGATCCTTCCCTCCATTGTCCCTCTCACGACTTCAACGTTTCCGTCCGGAAACGCTGCCGCGATGGCACAAACGAACCTTGCCGTTCTCTTTTCGTCCGGCACTCCCTCCAGCCTGTCGATCAGGTTCTGATTCTTAATGTCATAAGAAGTATCTTCTCCCATATATCTTGCCGAATAGATTCCCGGCTCCTTATTCAGATGATCAATCTCCAGACCCGAATCATCCGCCAGCACCACAGCATCCTTATACTCCGACATACCTGATATAATCTTTGCAATCTCCGTCGCCTTAATCTGTGCATTTTCCTCAAAGGTTGTGCCGTCTTCCACAATGTCCGCCCGGATCCCCGCCTCTTTCTGAGAGAGGATCTCTGCTCCCAGATCGGCAAGGATCATGCGAATCTCCACCATCTTATGTTCATTTCCCGTAGCAAATATAATCTTATCCATATCTTCTTTACCTCTGTTCTTCTCTTGTTCTTTTGGGCGGTTTCGGACCCATAAACTGATAAAAGTATGTTTTCAGCATTCCGTTATAAATCTTACGGTTCTTATCTGCTTTTCTTCCGAAATACCGCTCTGCATCCTCATAAGAAGTGATCATATAAGCTGACCATTTATCCAATTTTTCGAAACTCTCGCCAAATCCACGATATAACTCCGGCAAATCTCTTTTATCTTCCAGGCGCTCCCCATAAGGAGGATTGGTGATCACAAAGCCGTATGGTTTCGGATGGCTCAGTTCTCTTACATCTCTTTCCTGAAAATGGATCAAATGATCCACTCCGGCTTCTCTTGCATTTCTTCTGGCAATCTTAACAACAGAGCCGTCCACATCATATCCCTGAATATCCACATCCACATCATCGACTATGATTTCATTTGCTTCATTTATTGCGTCGTACCACATTTTTTTAGGAATAAAATTCGTCCACTCCTCCGCAGTAAAAGAGCGGTTCATGCCAGGTGCAATATTCGCCGCCATCATAGCTGCCTCGATCGGAAAAGTACCGCTTCCGCAAAACGGATCTACCAGCACACGATCTTTCTTCCATGGCGTCAGCATAATAAGCGCCGCTGCAAGCGTCTCTGTAATCGGCGCTTTTCCCGAAACCTCCCTGTATCCTCTCTTATGAAGGGAAACTCCCGACGTATCGATTCCCACTGTGACTATATCTTTCATCAAAAACACACGAATCGGGTAAGACGCGCCGTCTTCCGAAAACCACTCCACATGGTAATGTTCCGACAGTCTCTTTACCATCGCTTTTTTCATAATCGACTGAATATCCGACGGACTGAACAGCTTACTTTTTACCGAAGCTGCCTTTGCCACCCAGAACTTTCCGTCCCGAGGTATAAATTCTTCCCACGGAAGCGCTCTTGTATTCTCAAACAGTTCCTCAAAAGACAGCGCTTTAAAACTGCCGATTTTCACAAGAATACGCTCCGCAGTACGAAGAAAGATATTCGCTCTGCAAACAGCCTCCTCATCGCCGTAAAAGGTTACTCTTCCGTCCTCCACTTCCGCAATGTCATACCCCAAGTCTATAATCTCTCTTTTTAATACAGCCTCCAATCCAAAATGGCACGGGGCTATCAACTCTAACCTTCTCATAAATCACTCCACTTTATAATCTGCGGATACCTTCCATCGTCTCCGCATAATCTTCTTGTACCTGCGCAAATAATGCTTCTACTTCCGCTGTATATTCCCGTCTGTTTCGCAGACACTCTGTAAGTGCAGACGAGAATTTCCCCAACTTCTTCAGCGCAAGATTCTGGCATATCCCTTTCATAGAATGTGCCGCTCGAAACGCCTCCTCCATATTTCTTTGCTTCAGAGAATCACACAAAGTCATATAGCTCTTGTCATCCGGCACTTTGCAAAGAAATCTTTTGATTCTTTCCTCCGAACGCAGATGTTTGCTGACTTCCTCATAATCCCCTCCGATTGCATCATAGCATTCTTTTACTGTCATTATCTTTCCCCTTCCGCCGCTTCATCGACATCTTTTATCGGACTTAGCACAGACTTCATGACTTCGTCTGACCTGTCATAGAAACAGTATGCATGTTTTCCCATCTTTTTCGCCTTATACAGTGCCATATCCACCATATGGAACATCGTATCGTATTTCCCGTCACTGTCTTTTGCCTTTGCAACTCCCATACTAATGCTGACCGGAAATCCTTTGAATTTCTTGTCCAATACACGGAACATCCGATCCACCGGAAGTTTTTCCTCGTCTTCATAGGGCATAAAAAGCAGAAATTCATCTCCGCCAACCCGGGCAACAATATCAGCTCCCCGCGTATTCTCCACCAAAGTAGAGGCAACAAACTTCAACACTTCATCTCCAAACAAATGTCCGTATTTATCATTGACCATTTTGAATCCGTCCAGATCAAATAACAGCATCACATATTTTAATTCTGCGCCTCCGGCAAGTATTCTGTTGATTTTCCCCCGTGCCGCCTTATGATTCAAAAGTCCTGTCAGAGAATCCCTCTCTGCAAGAGATTTCAGATGCTTAATTTCCTCTGTCTCATTATGAACATCCACGATCTTACCGATTGCCCCCACAAACTCTCGGGGTTCCTCTTCACTCCAAATAGTTTGCGCCATTACACGGCTCCAGCGCTTCTCACCGTGAATTGTAAGCAGGTAGTTCCCTTCATATATATCTTCTTTTCTGTTCTTATCTTCCAGCGTCTGTAAAAACCGGACAAAATCTTCCTCCTGAAAAATCTCCCTTCCAAACACACTTTCTCTCGGATTCAAGATTACTTCAGGTAATTGAAGGTATTCTGCCCCCCACTCAAATAAAGTCAGCATCTCGGGTGTCTTTGTATATTCAAACTGGATCTCCTGTGACATATTTGCGAAAAACCGATATTTCATCCGCTCTCTTTCCAGCAGATAGAACGTCCGGGAGGACAAATCCATACTGCCTTTTTCAAACGTCCGGTCAATTTCCCACGCAATCTCTGTTTTGGTAATGTTCTCTCCCTGACTCAGTTCCAATTTCTTTTTTAAAACATCCGATAATTCTTCCAGACATTCTAAGAGGAGCGGATTAAACACGCCACATTCGCCCGCCAGAATCATTTCCATCGCTTTCTCATGCGTATAAGCCTTTTTATAAACACGCTCATGACGCAGTGCATCATAAACATCTGCCATAGAAACAATCTGCGCCACGATCGGAATCTCGTCTCCTTTAAGCCCGTCCGGATACCCCCTGCCGTCATACCGCTCATGATGCCATCGACAGATCTCGTATGCCGTTTTGATAAGCGGCTCCTTTTTGCGCCTCAGTATTTCTTCCAGAAGTTTTGCCCCTTCTAACGAATGTGTTTTCATGACCTCATACTCTGCGTCCGTAAGTCTGCCGGGTTTATTCAAAATCTCTGTCGGTATAACGATTTTTCCAATATCATGGAACGAAGATGCATTACAGATCAGAGGAATCTCCTTTCTGTCAATCGAATATCTGTCCGTTTTCTGCAAAAGCTTCTTCAAAAGCAATTCTGTCAATATCCGAATATTCCGAACATGAAGACCGCTTTCTCCGTTACGGGTTTCTACGATACTCGAAAGCACTTCAATCATCAATGCGTTGTCTTTTTCACGCTTCGCGATCTGCTCAATGACCATATTTTCCAGTTCCTGCTGCTTGGCAAACAACATCAATGTATTACTTACTCTGTGCTGTACAATACGCTCATTAAACGGACGGCTGATATAGTCCTGCGCCCCCAGATCATACGCCCGGTCCACATAAGACGGAACAGCCTCCGCCGAAATGATAATAACAGGTATACTCTTCGTCCAGCCATTCTTATTCATTACCGCCAGCAGCTCAAAACCATCCATTTCCGGCATTACAATATCCAGCAGCATCAATGCGATCTCCTGCTCTTTTTCCCGTAGGACAGCGGACGCCTCCAGCCCGTTTTTCGCTTCCAATATCTCATAATCATCGGACAGCATGTCACACAACAGCGCGCGATTCAACTCTGAATCGTCTACAACCAATATTTTTCGTTTGACATTACTCAGCTCTACTTTCCCCATTCTTCTTTCCTCTTCACAATATTTTATTCTTTCGTTTTCCGTATATATTGATTCAAAATCTGATATAATTTATCCACATCAATTGGCTTTGGCACGTGTTCATTCATCCCTGAGCGAAGACTTCTCTGCCTGTCCTCAGAAAAGGCATCGGCAGTCATGGCAATGATCGGCAGGTCTGCATCCTCCCTCTCCATGGCACGAATGTTTCTGCATGCCTCATAACCATCCATGACCGGCATTCTGATGTCCATCAGAACCGCATCATAATACCCCTCCGGTGAAGCCGCGAACATATCCATACAGACTTTTCCGTTTTCCGCCCATTCTACTTCAAAGCCCACATCTGAAAGAATTTCCTGCGCGATCTCCCTGTTCAGTTCATTGTCCTCTGCAAGCAGGATGCGTTTATTTTCAAAACAAACTTCTTCCTCTCTTTCCACTACAGGCGCTTTCCCCGCCAAACGGCTTAATTCCATATATAAGTTAGACTTGAACAATGGCTTAGAAACAAAGCCGGTCACTCCGACTTCCCTTGCCTCCGCTTCAATATCGCTCCAGTCATAGGCTGAAATGATCAAAATCGGAAGTTCATCTCCTGCCACGGCACGAAGTTCACGCGCCGTCTCAAGCCCATCCATTTCCGGCATCTTCCAGTCCAGAAGAACCAGGCTGTATTTGTTCCCTGTTAGGAGACTCTCTTTTACCTTTTGAACCGCTTCTTTTCCGCCGGTCACCCAGTCCGGCCTGATTCCGATCCCCCGCAGTTCAACCGCCGCGCTTTCACACAGATTCTGATTATTATCTACCACCAGCACCTTCCACTGTGGAAGTACCATGTCCCCCGACTTTTCATTTGCTCTTTTCAGATCCAGTATTACCCGGAACTCACTTCCCTCACCCTGTTTGCTTTCTACTTCTATGGTTCCGCCCATCAACTCTACAAGATGAGCGGCAATCGCCATTCCAAGACCTGTTCCTTCTACCTTTCTCGCCCGATCTTCTCTCGTAAACGTTTCAAAAATATTCTTCTGAAAATCTTCAGACATTCCGATACCGTTATCTTTTACATGAAAATGACACCGCACATATTCTTCACCCTTCGGAGATGACTCCTGAAACAAGTATACATTGATCGTTCCGCCTTCCGGAGTATACTTGACAGCATTGGATAACAGATTGAGAAGCACCTGGCTCAGACGTACATCATCGCACCAGACCATCTCCTCTTCCATATTCTGATTAAATATATCGAAATGCTGATTTTTACTTTTTATCTGTTCCTGCATAATACTCGCAAGAGAATCCATGATGTCGTACAACGAAATCATTTCTACATTTAAAGTAAGTTTGCCGCTCTCGACCTTAGACATATCCAAAACGTCATTGAGAATCCCCAACAGATGTTTGCCGGACAAACTAATTTTTTTCAGACAATCCTGTACTTTTTCCTCGTCGTGGATATTCGCCGCTGCAATTGCCGTCATTCCAACAATGCCGTTCATCGGCGTACGAAGGTCGTGACTCATATTCGACAAAAACTCTCTTTTCGCCTGATTGGCTTTCTCCGTCTCTCTCATAGAACTTTCCAGACGTTCCATGTGCTTACGGGTCATTCGGTAATACATGACAAATACAACCAACATCGTCGCCAATATAAACGTCACCATTCCGAGCAGAGAGCTTTGTCTTGTTTCTTCAAGACTATTAATGGTATTTTCCAAAACCTCATAAGACATTACAGAAACCAAATACCAGTCAGAACCTTCAAGAGGAAGACAGTGCAAATGCCGAAGTCCCTTCTCCGTCTTAACCTGACCCTCATAATCCCCCTCGGATTTCATCGTCTCTTTCAGTTCTTTAACAAAATCTTCCGGCTTTTCCCCGTCTACTCCTTCGGTATTCTCTAAAATCCACTCAAAATAAGTCTCTTCTGTCACATCCTTTCCCCGAACTACAAACTTTCCGTCTTTTCGGATGATCATAGAATATGCCATCGACTCTTCATCGTCCAGCACAAGCGCTTCTTCCAAGATCCCTACCGGAAAACCCAACGACATAAAAGAAGCGGTCTTCCCATCGGCCATAGGGTATGCCGTTTTCAACGACAGCAGAATCATCTCATTTCCTTTTGCATCTGTCCCACTACTGAGCCAACTCCCCCGATCTTCTAATCCCCTTTGGATCTCCGGTGATTCCTCACCCTTCCCGGGCTGCCCATATATAATTTCACGTTCCCCCGCATCCGTGTACAGCTCCATAGATGTAAAATTCCTTACACGAGCCCCGATGGTCAGATCTTCTTTCAGTTCCTCGCCATACACCGCCTTTTCAACAGGATTTCTCACAATAATACCTTTTGCTTCCCGCGTCCAGATGCTTGTAATCGATGCGAACTTTTGAAGAATCTGGCGGTTTGCCTCAGCCATATAAAGTTCTCCCATCTCTCCGATGGTCTCCTCATTTTTCTTACTTATAAAATACGACTGTGCAAATATCATACACATACACAGCGAAACTAATATTATAAAGCTGACGATCATCATTCGTTTTGTCTTTTCTATCATACTCTCATCCCTTCTTCCTACCTGTTTATTATAGCAAATGCTTGATTGTTTGTATATAATGCATATAAAAAACAGTCTCCTGAAACAGGAAACTGTTTTTCACCCCATACCATCTGTAATTTTTAAGATCACTTACACATCTCGCACTTATATACAGCGTATTATTGTTCTGTTCGATGACATGCCACCTTATGTCCCTCTTTTACTTCTCGGAACACCGGAGCATCCTGTCTGCATTTTTCTGTCACATACGGGCAGCGTCCTGCAAAAGCACAGCCCTGAAAACTATCCGTTCTTACCGGCTGCTCCCCCTTCAAAACCTCAAAATCCTTTCGCTTTATATACGGATCCGGAGCCGATGCAAACAGCGCTTTTGTATATGGATGCAACGGATTCTCGAACAACTCTTCCGTTGTTGTCTCTTCCACGAGAGAACCCAGATACATGACGCCGACCCTGTCAGAAATAAACCGAATGACACCGATGTCATGCGAGATAAAAAGCAGACTGAGTTTCAACTCTTTTTGCAGCTCCATCAGCATGTTCAATATCTGCGCCTGGATCGATACGTCCAAAGCAGATACCGGTTCATCACAGACGATCAGTTTCGGCTGGATGATCAAAGCGCTTGCAATTCCGAGACGCTGCACCTGTCCCCCGGACAACTCATGCGGAAAGCGGAAATAATGATCCTCTGAAAGTCCCACCTTCTGCAATGTTTTTACAACCCGGTCTCTTCTTTCTGACGCCTCCTTCATACCATGGATCAAAAGAATTTCTTCTAAAATAGCTCCGATACGCTGGCGCGGATTCAATGCAGAAAGCGTATTCTGAAATACCATCTGTAGATCTTGACGAAGGGGACGAAACTCCCGCTCCGACAGTTTACATAAATCTTTTCCCTTATAGAGAATCGAGCCGCTGTCCGCTTGATTCAATCCAACAATGGTTCTCCCTGTTGTAGATTTCCCACAACCGGATTCTCCTACAATTCCGTATGTCTCGCCTTCATTAATATAGAAAGACAGATTGTCTACCGCACACATGCGTTCCTTCTGCCCGAAAAGCTTTCCTTTTCCTCCCGAAAGCGGGTAGGTTTTCTTTAGATTATTTATCTCAAGTAAATGTTCACTCATACCTATACCTCCCCTTTCTCATTCTCAGAAGACGCATATTTCCAACATTTTACAAAATGCTGATCTCCTACATCCACAAGCGGCGGCTGTTCTGTTCTGCACCGCTCATCTGCATAACGACATCTGGTACAGAAATGACACCCTTGCGGAATTTTAGAAAGGGACGGAACCGAACCTTCAATCGTCGGAAGTTCCTTTCCTCGTTCTACACCAAGATGCGGGATACATGCAAGAAGTCCTTCCGTATATGGATGGAGCGGCCTTGCAAATAATTCCTCCGTCGAAGCATCTTCCACAACCTGACCGAGATACATAACTTTTACACTATGGCAAAGCTGCGACACTGCTCCCATATCGTGCGTAATAAAAAGAACGGACATTCCAAGCTTTTCATTCAACTCGCGGATCAGATGCAAGATCTGCTCCTGAATCGTCACATCCAAAGCCGTTGTCGGTTCATCTGCGATCAATAGCTTCGGTTCACAGGACAATGCCATCGCAATCATCACTCTCTGCTGCATACCACCGGACAACTCAAATGGATATTTCTTCATACAGTTTGCCGGATTTGGAATTCCCGTCAGTTTCAGCATCTCAACGGCACGGGTTTCCGCCTCCTGTTTCGTCATTTTTTTATGTAAGATCAGCGTTTCACTCAACTGCTTTCCAACTGTATGTACCGGACTTAGCGAGTTCAAAGGGTCCTGGAAAATGATAGAAATACTGTTCCCACGGATTTCCCGCATCTCATCCAACGGTTTTTTCAAAATGTTTTCCTTATCAAATAAGATTTCGCCTTCATAGCGCACCGCCGTATCGTGATCGCGAAGTCTTAGTATAGATTGGGACATCACGCTCTTCCCGGAGCCGGATTCTCCAACGACTCCCGTAATCTCTCCCGGACGGATACACAAAGACACACCGTCTACAGCCGGAAGCCATTTTTTATGTACTGGGAAGAGTACCCGGAGATCTTTTATTTCAAGCATTGGCTTTTCCATTATTTCTTCGCTCCTCCCTTCACTCTCGGATCTAAAAAGTCCCGAAGTCCGTCACCCAGAAGGTTCAGACTCAGTACGCAAAGCACTACTGCTGCTCCCGGACATATCATCGTCCATGGCGCTTTCGAAAATACAAGTTTACTTGCTTGCAGCATATTCCCCCAGCTTGCAGCCGGCGCCGGAACTCCTGCTCCCAAAAAGCTTAACGAAGCCTCTGATATAATCGCCTGCGCAAAAATAAAGGACGCTTGTACCGTAAGCGGTGAAATCACACCCGGAAGAATCATCTTCCACAAAATGCGGAAATTACTGAACCCCTGGACTTTTGCCGCTTCCACATAAGTCTGCTCCTTGATGACCATAGCGCTTGCTCTTACCGTTCGAGCCACACTCGGCGTATAGACAATGGTCAAAGCGATCACCACATTCCAGCTGGAGGTCCCCAATGCAGCGATCAATGCAATCGCAAGAAGGATACCGGGGATCGCGATCAACCCGTCGCAAATACGCATTAAGATCTGATCTAAAACCTTAAAATAACTGGCGTAGAGACCGATGATAATTCCAAGAACACAGGAAAATAAGGCTACACAGCCTCCCACCCAAAGGGAAACTCTTGCTCCGTACATCAGTCGAATAAAAAGATCTCTTCCGAACTCGTCTGCTCCAAGAAGGAACTTTGCTCCCGGCTTTGCCAGTCTGCTGGAGACTTCCATCGCATTCGGATCCACATTACTGATGATCGGAACCAAAATTGCCGCAAGAAGAATCATGACAAACCCGACAGATCCGATGAGTAATGCAGGACTGGCGAGGAGTCTTTCTTTCCGAAGCTGGCGCTGTTCTTTAAAAATCGCCATACTTGCTTCTGTCATATTTTTTCTATTTACAAACATACTCTCCCTCCCCTACTTTCGTCCCGGATGGAGTCTCGGATCCACAACTCCATACATTATATCTACCACAAGATTCACAAGTACATACAGGAGCGTCACGAATAACACAACGCCCTGAATCAGGAATACGTCTCGCCGGTTGATCGCACCGATCGTCAGCATGCCGATACCCGGAATATTAAATAAGGTTTCCGTTACGATTGTTCCTGTGATCAAACTTCCGAAAGACTGCCCGATCGCTGTAAGGATCACCGGAGCTCCATTCTTTAACCCATAAGTAAGAATCACTTTTCTATCTTTCAGTCCTTTTGCTCTTGCCGTTTGAATGTAGTTTTTGTGAAGAACATCCAATAACGCAGAACGTGTCATTCGCGTCAAGTAGGCAGCCTGCACGATTCCCAAAGATAACGCCGGAAGGAACAGATATTTCAAATGTTCTCCCAACCCCTGCGTCAATTCTGCATATCCCGCAACCGGAAAAATGTGATTATACACACTCAAAAGCAGCATTAAAAACATACTAAGGAGAAATCCCGGAAGCGCTGCTCCCAAAAGTGATGTCGATACAGCAGTCACATCAATGGCAGTTCCTCTCTTATAAGCCGCAATAATTCCGAGAGGAATGGACAGAACAAGGGCGATCATCTGTGCCAGAATCGCGAGACTTAAAGTCGGCGAAAAGTATTCTGCAATCGCCTGTGTCACAGGCTGACGAAGAAAATAGGACGTCCCCCAATCTCCGCTCAATACTCCTCCAAACCAATCAGCATACTGTGCAAGAAACGGACGATCAAATCCAAGCTCTGCATTCAACGCCGCAATCTGATCCGGAGAGGCCTCCATACCAAGAAGCGCTGTCGCAGGTCCTCCCGGAATCAGATATACAACAAGAAATACGACGCACGAAACGACAAACATAACCGGAACTAAGGATAAAATTCGTTTTCCGATATAAGACAACATTCGATTGTCCTCCTTTCTCATTACAAAAAACGGCGGCTTGCAAAATGCAGCCCGCCGTTTTTCTGGTACTTATTTTGTAACGCTTACCCCCCAGTAGATCGGGAAACGAAGATAACCTGCTCCCTCTACGTTGGATCGCATTGCGCTGATACCTGTATAGTGTCCGAGAACCGTAGCTCCTGCATATTCATAGAGGAATCCCTGAAGTTCTTCCCATGCTGCAGATGCTTCTTCCGCAGTTGCGGCAGAACGGATCTTATCGATACCTTCTGTCACTTCCGGACGATCTAATCCTGCCCATCCTTTATCAAGTACTGATAACTGGATTGGAAGCATATTGTAGCTGTTGCTTGTAATAAACATGCTGAACTGTTTCGGATCTGCACGGTGTTCCATAAATGTACTGAAATCATAGCTTTCAACTTCTGCGTTGAATCCTGCTTTCTTCAACTGCTCCTGCACAACTATTGTTGCATTGTACATTTCTGCGTAATCCGGTGTCGTTACAAGAACGATCTTTTCATTGTTATAACCTGCTTCTGCAAGTAATTTCTTTGCTTTCTCTGTATCGCCCTGGTTGTAATACTCTTTTCCTGCCTCTGTTCCCCACTGTGCATCTGTCGGAAGACTCCAGCTCGGATTTACTTCAAACAAGTCCGGATTACCATAACTTGCAAGACAGATGTCTTCACAATTCAGTGCAGCAAGAACAGCCTGTCTTACTTTCTGATCTGCCATGACACCTTCTGTAGTGTTAAGGAAAAGGTTCAATGTACCTCCTCTTTCTACTGCCATTTTCAAATTGGTGTCTTTTGCTAATTCTTCATAGTTATCCGCCGGAATTTCCTCAGCGATGTCATACTGTCCGCTCTGGATACCTGCAATACGTGTTGCTGTATCTGTTACAACTTCAAACATAATCGTATCTGTAGCCGCAACCTTTTCTCCCGCAAGACCGCTTGCTTTTCCTTCTGACGGCTGATAATCTTCGTATTTTTCAAGCTTTACATACTGATCCTGTTTCCACTCAGCAACTTTGTAAGGACCTGTTCCAATATACTCTGTAATTCCTTCTGCTGTAGCCGCTTCTACTACTTCTGACGGGTAGATCGCAGCAAACTGGATCGGGCTTGCAAGAATCATGATAATATCAGAAGAAGCCTTATTCACATTTAATTTTACTGTGTAATCGTCTACTTTTTCAAAAGTAGAGCCACCAATCAAAGTATTTGCCTTTGCAGAAATCTCAAGCCACCGATTCATAGATGCTACAACGTCGTCTGCTTTCATTTCTTTTCCGTTATGGAATTTCACACCCTGGCGGAGTTTAATAGTATATACCATACCATCTTCGCTTACCTCGTAGGATTCTGCAAGAACAGGTGTCGGCTCATAATTCTCATTCATTGCAAAAAGTGATTCATATACATGAACACCGATTCCTCCTACGATATTAGAATTTACTGCCGGCGGATCAAGAGACGGTGGATTTGCAGAAATAGCAACACGAAGCTCTGCCGCTTTTGCGCTCTCTGTTTTACCACTCTCTTTAGATGAATCTTTCTCTTTAGACCCACCGCATCCCGACAATAAAAGTGATGCACACATTGTCAGTGCTAAAACACATGATAAAAACCTTCTTTTCATCTTTTCTCCTCCTTCTATTTTAACATCCTTACTATAATGGAAGAAATGTAGGAAATCAAATAGATTTATTTTATAATTTTTTCTATTTATCGAAATTAGCTATAAGTCAAAAGCCCCTTTTACCCTTCCGTTCGCATCATAAATTTCTGATTTGTTGCTTACATTGTACTTCATCGGCAAAAAGAACGGAAGTTTTTTAACAGAGTTACTATTTAAACCTTATAACTCTGGTATTGTACTTTTATATATTGTTTCAAATCAGCGCGTCTATAAACGTCAGAAAAATATTTTCAAAAACACTATATACAAACCCAACAATTGCTAATTAATTTTGTTTAGAGATTAAATCTCAGTCTTTGAGCAAAATACGATTTTTTTTGTATTCAATTATTCCATCTTTCTGCATTTTAGAAAGCTCGTTGCACATAGTACTGCGGTCAACATTTAAGTAATCTGCTAATTGCTGGCGGTTATATGGGATCAGAAAAGAATTGCTTCCGGCATGTTTTGCACATTCCGAAAAATAAGACATCAGTCGGCCTCGTATGGATTTGGAACTGGTGTGCAAAACCCTTTGTGAAAGTTGCAGACTTTTGTGAGCACAGACAGTCAGTAGATTTCGTGCAAGGTTTGTATGAAATGGGCAAGCGTTTGTACAGGTAGCCAGAACACGTCCCACATTCATAAACAACACAGAGGTATCTTCCACGGCAGACACTGTAACCAACATAGGCTGTCCCGGAATACAGGCATATACCTCAGCAAACACAGAGCCAGGCGCACCACTTCCTAAAATGCTGGTATTCCCCCAAACATCGTTACAGGATATCATTACCATGCCCGACAACACAATGCCGATATTCTCTACAATGCTCCCTTCTGAAAGAATTACTTCTCCTTTTTTATAATTACGTTTTACACTATTCAAACAGCTTAAAAGCGAGGAGACGTCATCTTCTTCTAACCCACGGAATAGCTGTATATCGGATAATTTCACATTTTCTCCTTTCGTTGTTATAACAACAGATTTTCGTTTTTAATTATAGTATACTATGCCCAGAAAGACAAGAGAAAGGATGGTATAAAATGATTCGAAAAATTATCCAAATAGACGAAGAAAAATGTAACGGATGTGGTGCATGTGCCGAAGCTTGTCACGAGGGTGCAATCGGAATGGTAAAAGGCAAAGCAATACTTCTGCGAGATGATTATTGTGATGGTTTGGGCGATTGTCTGCCAACTTGCCCGACAGGTGCAATATCCTTTGTGGAACGAGAAGCTGCCGCCTATGACGAAAAAGCTGTGCAGGAAAATATGATAAAAAGAGCAAAAAGCAATCCTGCCGCTGTTTCCCACACAGGTTGTCCCGGCAGTCGAATGCAGCGCATTCAACATTATTCACAGGAAACAACTTTTTCCGCTCGGGTGCATACAGAATCACAGTTGGGACAATGGCCATGCCAAATCAAGCTAGTACCGACTAATGCACCATATTTTGACGACGCAAAATTGTTAATTGCAGCGGACTGCAGTGCATACGCCTATGCCAGAATGCACGAGGATTTCATGCGTGGAAAAATTACAATTATAGGCTGTCCAAAACTTGACAGCATAGACTACACCGAAAAGCTGACGCAAATCATTCAAAACAACAACATTCAAAGCGTGACCGTTGTACGCATGGAAGTTCCCTGCTGCAGCGGACTGGAAACAGCTACCAAAAAAGCGTTACAGACAAGCGGAAAATTCATCCCTTGGCAGATTGTTACGATTTCGATTGATGGCAAAATTTCGGAATAAAAAGAGAGATACAAGGAAGTTCTGCCCGCTTTTCTACCCTTTCTATTATTCTGGCAAGCGTCCTTCATACATAATGCTCAGTTCGCCATAGACCTGCGCCCAGTTCTCGTTGTAGTCCATTTTTCGCAACTTCAAAGGTAGCCGGATAGAGGGCTTTTAAAAGGGCTGTATCGCTTGGAAGGACGCTTCTCTGGCGGTTCAGCTACGGTAGGTAGGATTCAATGATTCAATGGCATTTGTTGTATAAATAACTTTTCTAACAGTTACTGAAAACTTGAAGATTGGGAAAAAGGCATCCCAGTTATCCTTCCAGCGTTTCATTCTTTTTGAGACTACTCAACTTTTCCCTTGAGAGGATAGCGGGGTGTGCCTCGAAATATGCTTATTATTCGAATTCGGCAATCACTAATCAATTTTGTTTAGAAAACAAAGCTTGCTCATCTGTTTTATATTCTAACTTATACCGAACTATATACCGCCCTTTCGCTATATTTTCCATATCTGGATTTTTCTTTTTTACTTTTCCATATTCTTCTTTTCCCAAGTGCTCTTTAAATTGATTCAAAAACACTTGATATTCACTTGGTTCTTCTCCTATTTTAGTTACACCTAACTTTTGAAATAAACTTAAGCTTGCTAAATTATCCGAATAAATTCTTACTAAGAAATATTCCATATTATTAAATATTTCACTTCCCCATCTCACAAACATTTTCAGTGTATCATAAGCCACACCTTTTCTCTGATATTTTTTCACAACATCTATTCCCAATTCAGGCGTTGTTGAATCTATATTTTGCAAAACAATATTTCCCAAATAAGCAAAATCTTGCTTTTTAAAAATGGATACATATAAATTTTTTTCTTGTCTTCTATTTTCCCATTGTTTTTCAAAAAAATCTCGAAACATATCATAAGGCATTCTTTTAAACAAAATAGAGTCTTCTTTATATAGTTCAAAATACGCTTGCTTATCTTCTTCTCTTTCTTTTTTCAATATATATTTATCATCTTGCACTAAAACCATATCATTTTCTAAACACATATCTTTATCATTCTCTCCACTGCAACACTTCATCATTGAAATAAATCTATTTTTCCCGCATGATTCCTTTGATCATTATATTCTGTATGTTGAGCCAAAGAAAATACACACAACGTAATTTCTTGTATGATTTCATCATTCATTACAATGTTTTGTTCTAAACCAAGTTCTATCCATTCGTTAGATCAAATACGATAGGCTATCTCTTGATAACCTTTAACTTTCTTCCCACCACTTTCCGTCTTATCAAGGAACAATTCCATTTATCCTCCAAAGGACATAATCGAGTATTCTCTCTTCCCTTTTCCGCCTTGTCTAAGGTCGTTCTTTTCATATTTGTATTCTTTTTTCAGACTGCTCTACTTTGCCCTTGAGAGGATAGTAGAGGGTACCTCGCAATATAATATAATCGACCTTATGTATAAATTATACTGATGAAGATGGCAATCTGTATACACCTACCTATCTTCACTCTATTCATTCGCAGCTCCCTGCCATCTTCAACTATGCTGTGAAGTATTATAATCTCCAACGCAATCCTTGCTTAATCTCCAGATTCATTGGTGAAAGCAGCGCAACCAAAATGAAGTTCTGGCGTTCACTCCAGATAATATTCCGAGAAAAGAATCACATATTGACGTGAACAAAAACTATGCCGTTGTAGATGGAATTGAATATTTCCTTGCTCCTAAAACAGACCGATGCATGAGAAAGGTTGCAATACCGGAATCTCTACAGGAAGAAATCTTAGAGTTCATTAACTGTATGAGTCTTGCTCTAGGAGAGCGTATATTCTACTTCCAGAAAGGCGGATTATATGAAGAATTCAAAAAATAATCGCCAGATTCGATATTCCCATTTTTATCCTGGAGCAGGCAAAGAGCTTGCAAAGAAAATCGAAATCCTCATAAATCAGGAAAAGAAGGAGGCTGCTCCCGCTGCTATTCCAGAAAATATCGAAGTGGATATGGTAGAAGGCTCTCCACTCGGAAGAGAAAGCCCGTATCTTTTATCCAAAGCAGGAAAGCAGGGTAATGATCATATCAGGAAAAACAAGCGGAACATATTCGACTCACATCATATTTGGATATGATTGCTTTCGGAGACGCTATCATAAAGATTATCTCTTCCTTTAATCCGACGAAAGTTCTAAAAGATTTTGTCATTTCTCTGTTTACAGATTCTGTATCGTCATGCGAAATGGTGAATGGCAGCATTGAAAATCTGGATAAATTTATGGTAGACACGACCATCCCGAGATACAGTAAATTTTACGGAATAAGCGTGTAATTTCACTTTTTAACATGTAAACGCAAAACAGCGGGTACCTTGACATTTTTAGGCGGCTGCTTTGCAGCCACCAGCATTTAAGCT
>CAUWLL010000047.1:0-19110 GCA_963559605.1 uncultured Lachnospiraceae bacterium | reverse complement strand
CATATTTACTGGGGTTATAGCCGTTTTTTGTTCTTCCAACTGTCAAAGATGGGATAATAACACATCTTCTGCCCTTGTCAAGAGAACTTTAAAATAATCTTTTTCTTCCATAATATTTTATCATTGAAACATTTTTCGATATATATTTTCATCCTCTTCCTTAAACACATTGAAGATCACTCTTTCCAATTTTGATTTTCCCAAATATCTGTCCACCGTTTCTACTGCAATCTGTGCCGCCAATTTATTTGGAAAATGAAATTCACCGGTGGAAATACAGCAAAATGCGACGGATTTTAACCCCTTCTTTTCTGCCAGTTTCAGGCAGCTTAAATAACAGGATTTCAATTCTTCTTTTTGCCTGTCCGTCACAGCCATGCCTACCATCGGTCCTACTGTATGAATCACATACTTTGCCGGAAGATTGTAACCATTTGTCATCTTGGCTTTTCCTATCGGCTCTTCATGCCCCTGAGCCTCCATAATCTGCGCACATTCATTTCGAAGCTGTATACCCGCCGCCGAATGGATCACGTTGTCAATACAGTTGTGACACGGCACAAAGCATCCCAGAAGCTGACTGTTCGCCACATTTACGACAGCATCCACAGAAAGCCTTGTAATGTCTCCCCGCCATAGAGAAATTTTCTCTGTATTTTTAATGGTTGTGCAAGGATATACGTTTCCGATAACAGGAATGGCCTTTAACTCTACAATCTCCTTTTCTTTTGCTTCTTCACGCAAAAGTTCATCCTGCATCTGAAGATACTCCCGGGAAATATCTCCGGGAAATCTTACATTCATCAGACTTCTGAGAAGCCTGCGTTTATCATGATAATCATACGGCTCTTGGATGACTTCATAACTGGGATTCTCCTGTTTTAAATATGCAATTAAGCTGTCGACTTTCTCTTCTCTTGTCATATTTGACACCTCTTTTTATTTGTGTTGCTTCTCTTTACAAATACCTTTTGATAACTGCATACGC
The DNA here is from genome assembly GCA_963559605.1 of uncultured Lachnospiraceae bacterium. Taxonomy (GTDB): domain Bacteria; phylum Bacillota; class Clostridia; order Lachnospirales; family Lachnospiraceae; genus Dorea_D. Next base: position 18,122 of record CAUWLL010000047.1, on the reverse strand, counting down.
TTCATAAAGTTCCCCGTAACTCATCCGGCAGTTTGCAGGACTTGTGGACGGAAGCCGAAACGCTTCAAGACCTGTAGACGGATAACAGTATTTCTTATACAACTGTGCCGCTTTTGTCCCTGTTGTAAACACTGCCCGCACATCAGAATTTTGCAAAATAAGATTCATATCATTGGGAATGGGATTTCGGATACTACTGTCCTCCGCTCCTTTGATCTCACATCCTGCCAGCACATCCCACACAGCTATTTTATTTCGCAGTGCAAATGCGATCTTGTCTTCTTTTGTCTGCGGCAGCTCTTCCCCACATACATCCGATACTACTTTCCAGAAACGATTTCGCGGATGCCCATAATAAAACCCGACTTCTCTGGACTTGGGCGACGGCATCGTCCCAAGCATTAAAATTCTGGACTCTCTATTATAAATAGGAGCAAAATCATGTGTTACTGTTTCTAATTCCATAAAAAAATCCTCCATGCTATACACAATATCAGTATAACATGGAGAAATGATTTGGGATACCTGTTCTAAAACAATTTGCTGCGCATTTTATTCCAAATATGCCCCTGCACATATTCGTACGCTCTATCGTAAATAAATAAGCCTGCCTGCCCCACAAGGACAAATACAGCCAACAGGCTGCGGGACATTTCTCTTCCGAACAATACTTCCTGAAAGCCCAGAAGTATGGGAATATACATGACATTGAATATCATGTATTTTATAAGCCAAAACAAAACATGCCTGTTCCCTGTTCCTTTCATTTTACCAAGCTGTCGAAAGGTTATTTCATTTAGCAAAATATAAAGTCCCATCGCTCCGTAGGAAATCACATACAATTTATTCGGCGATACAATAAAGCCAAGAAAAATTCCCGCAATATAAAATGCCGTGCCTGTTCCCACGCCTGTCTCTCTCAGCACAATTCCCACAAAAAAGGAAGCTGCTGCCAACAAGAATAACGTATTCGTCTCAATCACGCTTCCAAGTGCAATACATACGCCGGTAAACGCCAGCATAAGTCCGGCAAATGCCATTTTTTTAGCCTTTACATGCATGAACACATATCGCCTCCCATACATTCGCACAGAGAATCCGCAAGCCAAAGATCACAGCACATATTTCCTGTTCCGCAAGGCGACGACTGTCTGCCGTAGCCTCCACCATAAGGATTAGACTGATAACGTCTTGTATTCCAGCTGAGCTGGGTCAGAAGCTGACGGTACTGAACATTATTAGGCTCCATGTTGCATGCCTGTGACGCATGCTCCTGAGCAAGAACATTATTCCCCATCCCCGCATTTGCGGCAGCGCTTAAGTAATACCATTCTGCATTCCGATCCGGCATACGGTTCAGAAGATTCAAAGCGTCCTGGTAACGTCTGTTATTAATAAAATTATAGGCAGCCTGACGTTCCGTACTTGTATTCTGTCCAGAACTTGTCTGTCGATACCCACTGCTTCCGCCATAACCGTAGCCATAACCGTAACCGCTTCCTCCGCCTTGTTCACGCTCTTTCATAATGGCGTCATAAGCTTCCTGAATCTCCTTAAATTTTTCCTCTGCCAGATCCGCCAGCGGATTGTCTACATTTGCGTCCGGGTGGTATTTGCGGCTTAAATCTCGGTATGCCTTCTTTATCTCATCATCCGTCGCATTTGGCGATACGCCAAGCACATCATATGGATTCTTTGTCATAATTATAATTCCTCACTTTTCTGTTCGTGTAATTTGCGATAACGCTTCCAAACTCCATCATATAATATATTTCTCAAAATGTCTATGTCTAAAACAAGAGGAAGCTTCTCAAATTCTGCCGTACACTCACCCAGCATCATACATAAGATTTCCCTGCAGCGTTCTTCATAGTTTTCTTTGTCCGCTATGAATTTCAGCGGATTGTAACTTCCTTCTTTTCTGTCTTTTTCCAAATCATCATAGGCATCCATAATATAAATGTATTTGCCCAAATAAAATGCCATGCGTCTTAATGTATCTTCCCATCGGTCTTTTTTGTAAATAAAAAGCTCTGCCATAAGCCGTCCGAAACAGCCTGCCGGTTTATCAATTTCCATGGTATTTTCCTTTTCATACACCGTCAGAGCCTTCAGCTCCTTCCGGATCACCCGGCTCTGCCTCGGGTATTTTTTTATCGCCTTTTTTACCCGTCTTTTAAGAGCGCACACGCCAAGAAACCCCGGTACGCTTTTCTCATCCAGCCAGTCGTCTTTTAAATGATAATACGCAAGGATTAAATTTAAATCCGCTGCATATTCTGTAATTTCATTTTGCAAAATGGACTGCTTCTTTATGGGATGCACTTTGCAGTGACATCTTCCCTGCACCGTTTCACTCTCATAGAGCGAGGTCAGCAGTATAATTAAAAACGTCATATCATATGTCAATGTCATTTGTCCCAAATGTCCGTATTTTTTTCTTAACACCTGACAAAGCCCACAGTAATAAGATTTATATTTTTGAAAATCCTTCACTTTCAACTCCGGCTCATACGCCGTCACATATCCAAACATGCGATCTTTTTCTCCATTTCTATAATAATGTAGTATTATAACAGATTTTCATAAAAGTGTGTGAAATTCTTTTGTGTAATTTTGATGAACATTGTCTTATTCTTAACCATTATTGTGTATTCCCAAACCGTATGCTATACTCGCTATAGCCGTGCTTCTCACAAAGGACTCTGCCTGCGTGAAAAGACGTACAGATCCTATATAAAATTTCACATATAAGAATACCGGAATATAACTTACCGGAAGGATTTATGACAGATTTAAAAAAATTGATCGACAAACTAAATATAAAACAGACCCTTTCTAAAGAAGAATGGATAACCTTGATCTCCAAGCGAAGTCCGAAGCTTTCAGAATATTTGTTTTCACTAGCTCGCGAAAAGCGACGTCAATATTATGGAGGCGACGTTTATATACGGGGACTTATCGAGTTTACCAATTACTGTAAAAACGACTGTCTTTACTGCGGTATACGAAAAAGCAACGGAAACGTAAACCGTTACCGCCTATCCAAAGAAGAAATCCTCTCCTGCTGCCATGCGGGATATGACCTTGGTTTTCGTACTTTTGTCTTGCAGGGAGGTGAGGACGGATATTACACAGACCATCGGATGACAGAGATTATCCGAAACATCCGCAGCAATTTCCCTGACTGTGCCATTACACTCTCTGTCGGTGAAAAAAGCCGGGAAGCTTATCAACGCTTCTTTGATGCCGGCGCAAACCGTTACCTTCTGCGCCACGAAACCTACAACGCCTGCCATTATGCAAGGCTTCATCCCCCATCTTTGACTGCAAAGACAAGACAGCAGTGTTTGTGGGATTTAAAAGATATTGGTTATCAGGTCGGAACCGGATTTATGGTAGGTTCTCCTGCACAGACTTCAGAATATCTGGCAGAAGATATGTTATTTATTAAAAAGCTAAATCCACAGATGGTCGGAATCGGTCCATTTATCCCACACCAGGACACGCCATTTGCAAAAGAAGCTGCCGGAACTTTGGAACTCACCCTTTTTATGCTGGGACTTCTACGACTAATGCTGCCAAAAGTCCTGCTTCCTGCCACCACTGCACTTGGCACAATCCATCCCCACGGACGGGAACTTGGTATTCTTGCCGGAGCAAACGTCGTCATGCCGAACCTTTCGCCTACGGATGTACGAAAAAACTATATGCTCTACGACAACAAACTCTGTACCGGCATGGAAGCCGCCGAACACAAGGCTGAACTAGAAAAAAGAATAGAAGCTGCCGGCTACCGGATTGTCACGGCAAGGGGCGATTCCCTCAATTAGGTACACCCCATTTTTCATTTAGGTACAGGTCAAAATGCAATTTAGGACGTAGCCCTTTTAAACTTTACTACGTCCTCAACGGAGGAATGTATAATATGTATGATGTTAATTCGAAACACGCAGATGATTTTATCAACCATGAAGAAATCTTAGACACACTGGCTTATGCGGATGAAAACAAGAATAACAAAGCTCTGATTGAAGCTTTGATCGAAAAAGCCGCTCTTCGCAAAGGCTTATCCCACCGTGAAGCCTCTGTCTTGTTAGCTTGCGACGATGCAGAAATGAACGAAAAGATTTTCCGCCTTGCAGAACAGATCAAGAAGGACTTTTACGGAAACCGTATCGTGCTTTTTGCACCGCTTTATCTTTCTAATTACTGTGTAAACGGCTGTACTTACTGTCCTTATCATTTAAAGAATAAACATATTGCCCGCAAGAAACTTTCCCAGGAAGAAATCCGCCGGGAGGTTATTGCTCTTCAAGATATGGGACACAAACGTCTGGCGTTGGAGGCAGGCGAAGATCCGGTGCATAATACAATGGAGTATTATCTGGATTCCATCAAGACCATCTACAGTATTAAGCATAAAAACGGAGCTATCCGTCGTGTAAATATTAATATTGCCGCTACTACTGTTGATAATTATCGCCTCCTCAAAAAAGCAGAGGTTGGCACATATATTTTATTTCAGGAAACTTATCACAAAGAAAACTATCTGCAGCTTCACCCAACAGGTCCAAAGCATGACTACAACTATCATACAGAAGCCATGGATCGTGCGATGGAGGGCGGTCTTGATGATGTGGGTATCGGAGTTTTGTTTGGACTGGACAAATATCGTTATGAGTTCGCAGGGCTTTTAATGCATGCAGAACATCTGGAAGCCGCTTTTGGCGTAGGGCCTCACACGATCAGTGTGCCAAGGCTCCGCAATGCCGACGACATTGACGCCAGCGAATTTACGAATGGAATTGATGACGACACCTTTGCCAAAATTGTAGCCTGTATCCGAATCGCCGTACCTTATACGGGAATGATCATTTCGACCCGCGAAAGCCGCTCTACCCGTGAACGTGTACTTCATCTTGGTGTTTCCCAGATTAGCGGCGGTTCTAAAACCAGTGTCGGCGGCTACTGTGAGCCGGAACCTAAAGATGAGAAATCTGAACAATTTGACGTTATCGATAACCGGACACTGGATGAAGTGGTACAGTGGCTTATGAAAATGGATTATATCCCTAGTTTTTGTACCGCCTGCTACCGCGAAGGAAGAACGGGAGATCGTTTTATGTCACTATGCAAAAGCGGTCAGATCCAAAACTGCTGTCATCCTAACGCACTGATGACATTGCAGGAATATCTCATGGACTACGCTTCCCCAGAAACAAAGCGGATCGGAGAAATGCTGATCAACAAGGAAGTACTGAACGTACCAAACGAAAAAGCTCGTCAGGTAGTGCTTGAAAACCTAAAACTAATCCAAGAAAATAACAGGAGAGATTTCCGCTTTTAAAACAATTAAGGACGTAGTAAAATTCAAAAGGGCTACGTCCTAAATTACATTTTGACCTGTACCTAAATGAAAAATGGGGTGTACCCATTTGAACATTATCAAAGGAGAACAGCTATGAGTTTAAACAACACACCGTCCGCGGAGCGTGTCCATATCGGTATCTTCGGCAAACGAAATGCCGGAAAATCCAGTCTTATCAACGCGATGACCGGACAAAACCTTTCCATTGTCTCTGAGGTAAAAGGAACGACTACGGATCCGGTATTAAAAGCCATGGAGCTTCTGCCCCTCGGTCCGGTAGTCATCATCGACACACCGGGACTGGACGACGAGGGGGCGCTTGGGGAGCTTCGCATTCGAAAAGCCTATCAGATATTAAATAAAACGGACATCGCCGTCTTAGTCATTGATGCCAATATCGGCATAACAAGCGAAGATTTGGATATTTTGAAAAGAATTGAGCGTAAAGAGATCCCTTATCTAATTGTGCTGAACAAAATAGATCTGACCTCTTCTTCCGAGAATCTCATTTCACAGATCGCCGACAAGCAGGGGATTCCACGAGAACGCCTAATTACTGTCAGCGCCTCTGCCGGTGAAAACATTCATGAATTAAAGGAAAAAGTCACCTCCCTTGTTCCGGCAGAGGATAAGGAGCGAAAAATTGTGGGAGACTTGATCCATCCCGGTGATTTTATCGTTTTAGTAGTGCCTGTGGATAAGTCTGCGCCAAAAGGGCGGCTTATTTTACCTCAGCAGCAGACGATTCGCGATATACTGGATGCTAATGCTACGGCTATTGTAGTGAAAGAAGATGCGCTGGAATGCACCTTAGAAAAACTCGATGTAAAACCAACTCTTGTAATTACAGACAGTCAGGTTTTTGCCCAAGTGAACGCTGTCACGCCGTCGGACATCCCTCTGACTTCGTTTTCCATTTTATTTGCCAGATACAAAGGGAATCTGAAAATGGTAGTAACCGGTGCGAAAGCCTTAGATACATTGCAAAACGGCGATACTGTTCTCATTTCCGAGGGTTGTACCCACCATCGCCAATGTGAAGACATTGGCACGATAAAACTTCCCAACTGGCTGCGGGAACACACCGGAAAAGATTTGAACTTTGAATTTACCGGCGGAAATGAATTTCCTTCAGACCTTGAAAAATACCGCTTAATCATACACTGTGGCGGATGCACACTCAACGAACGGGAAATGAAGTACCGTTTGAAATGTGCACAGGACGCAGGAATTCCGATGACGAACTATGGCACAGCCATCGCATATATGAAAGGAATACTAAACCGAAGTATTGAAATATTTAAGTCAGAGAATCTTTAAATCAGAAAAGATATAAATAAGAACAAGAAATCCCCACATAACCGTACTACAGCTATGTGGGGATTCTTCAATCATATCTTTATTTCATAGTCAAAACCCAAAACTTTATTTCCCGGATGTTTTCCTTCACAAGCTAATCCGCATTACTTGCCGCAATCTTTACCCGGCTCCACAAATCGCCCATGATCTTCTTCGTGTCTTCATTATAGACAAATACTTCATCATTCTCATGATCGGTTCTTGGCATGTAAGCATTGATTCCTTCGTAATCTCCGCCTTCGCCGTAAATGTCATTCATAACCGCTTCGTTTGCAGAGGTATATCCAACATAGCTGGAATTATCATAAGCGCCTTCATAATCGCTGGCAAAATTGATAAATGCATGAGCAAGCTCCGGATTCTTTGCATTTTTCGGAATTACCATGGCATCTGACCAAAGATTGGTTCCGGACTCCGGCATGTAGTATCCCATGTTCCCATTCTCATCCATCACATAGGTGGCATCGCCGGAATAAATAAGTCCTAACGCCTTTCTTCCCTGTGCCATGTTATCGATAATTTCATCGGTAACAATCTCTGCATCCATAGTCTCTACGCACTGTACCAGCCATTCATACGCTTCCTGCAGCTCCGCTTCATCCTCCGTATTCATGGAATAGCCAAGATTTTTTAACGCCATCATAAAGGAATCACGCTCCGAATCATACAAGTACACATCACCTTTATATTTTTCATTCAGGAAAATGCCGAAACCTTGTTCTTCCAAGTCTCTCATATCTACTTTTTCCTTATCATACACGATACCGACTGTTCCCCAGAAATAAGGTACAGAATACTCATTCTTCGGATCATACGGAAGTCCTTTGACCGCATCAGAAATCTTATCCAAGCAATCCAGTTTGGAGTGATCTAGTTTCTGTAATAAATCTTCCCGGATCAAACGCTCAATCATATAGTCGCTTGGCACCAAAAGGTCATAAGGCTCTCCATTTGCAACCTTAATATACATCTGCTCATTGGAATCAAAGTTCTCCTGAACTACCGTTGCTCCGGTAGCTTCCTCAAAATCTCCGATAATATTTTCCCCGGTATACTCTCCCCAGTTATAAAGGTGAAGGGTCTGACCTTCAAACGGTCTTGCCTCCTTGCTGCCTCTAAACTGTACTGTCAGCACAATGGCAGCCAACGCAGCCACAACCAGTATCCCCGGCAAAACTCTGCGCTTTTTGATGGTGTCCTTTTTGCTCCTCTTTGCCGCAAACATCGGAGCCAGATTGATCACCAACAGCACAACCGTGATCATCACAACCATCAGTGTTGAAATCGCGTTAATACTTGGATTTACACGCTTACTCATGGTGTACACAATGATACTTAAGTTCTTCACACCGCCTCCGGTCACAAAGTAAGAAATAATAAAATCATCTACAGACATCGTAAATGCGATCAGCGCGCCTGACACAATTCCCGGTGTGATCTGTGGAACAATTACTTTAATGAGCGCCTGCCACGGCGTTGCTCCAAGGTCCATTGCCGCATCTGCAAGGTTGGGATCCAACTGCTTGATCTTCGGCATGACCGACAGCATCACATACGGAATACAAAATGCAATATGCGCAAGGAGCATAGTCATGTAGCCTTTTTCTACTTTAAATGTTATAAAAAGCAGCATAAATCCAATTGCCGTTACAATCTCCGGATTCATCATCGGCAGGTTATTTACCTGCTCCATAATATTTCGCACGATTTTCTTAGATTTACTCAGTCCGATTGCCGCAATTGTTCCCACTACGGTAGAAATGGCCGTCGCCAAAAGCGCCACGCTAAACGTCGTGTATAATGCTTCCATCATATCCTGAGATTTCAGCATGTGCTGATACCAGCGCATGGAAAATCCGGTAAAACTGGTCAGTGATTTCCCGTCATTGAACGAGAAGATTATCATATATGCGATAGGCAGATAGAAGAATACCAGCATGAGAACCATCAGTATTTTTCCAAAAGGTCGTTTCTTATTATTTTTCATGCTTACTCCTCCTTTCCACCCCGATTACGAATCTCCGTCTTTCTTACCGCCATCATAAGAAGCAGCATAATCACTGCCATGATCATAGATATGGCGCTTCCAAAGTTCCATTCACCAACGGTAATAAACTGATTTTCAATCATATTTCCAATCAGGAAGAACTGTCCGCCGCCCAGAAGTTTCGGGATAAAAAAGGAGCTTACCGCAGGAAGGAACACTAATGTTATCCCATTGATAATTCCGGGAACAGACAGTGGTAAGGTAATCCGTCTGAAGGTCTGCAATGGACTTGCCCCAAGATCTGCACTGGCTTCCAAAAGAGAATTGTCCATCTTGGAAAGAGACGTCTGGATCTGCAAGATCATAAATGGCAGGAAGTTATACACCATACCAAGGAGTACTGCGCCCTCGGTATAGAGAAGCTCGGTATTTCCAAGTCCGAAGATTCCCAGAATCTTCTGGATCATTCCGCCTTCACTCAGCATCCCAATCCATGCGTAGGTTCTTACCAGCATATTGATCCACATGGGAAGGGTAATACAGAGGATTAAAATATTCTGTGTCCGTTCCTTGCTCCGGGCAATAAAATATGCTGCCGGATACCCCAGAAACAGACAGATAACCGTCGTTTTCACTGCAATTACAAGAGAACGCCAGAGAACTAATAAAAAAGCCGGGTCGGTAAAAAACTTCATATAATGCTCCAGCGTAAAGGAAAAGGAAATAATGCTGTTGCCCTGCTCCATAAAGGAGTATGCGGCAATGAGTCCCATTGGGAGTACCAGCATTAAAACCGCCCAAACAATGTATGGCAGCGCTAACTGTGAAAATTTCTTCATTAGTATCCCACCTTAGACATCACATGAATATCCTCCGGGAAGAATGTCAGTCCGACCTCCTGACCTTCCTCAGAATAATCTGTGGTGTGGATCTTAAACTCGCGTCCGGTTGTGGAGAAAGTAATCTGATACACGCCTTCCTTCACGTCCTCTGCCTCAAAATCATAGTCTACGCTAATGTCCACGCTCTGTTCTTCATCGCTTAACTTCCACCCCTGCGCACCTGCCCACGTCTTAAGATCTGTATCCAGCGTCTGAGATTCTACAATCTCGTCTACCGTTTTAAAGAAATTAAATGCCATGATCGCTTCATTTGCCTTCTCATTTTTCACAAATGGCTGGTCTACGACAATGATAGTCCGCTCAATACTTGTGCCGTTTGCCGTTGTAAATGTTACCGGGTAATGTCCTTCTTCTTTGGACAGTTCATATTCTACTTTGGCAATGGAAACATAGTCCTCACTTTCCACTTCCCATGCCTGCGCATTGGAAAGAGCGATAATCTCTTTGTCATCCAATTCTTCCACATCATCAATATCCACATAGAAATTGCTGGCGCTGATTTTTTCCTTTCCGTCCTCACTGGTCACATCCTGATTTCTGATAACCCGCATGTTTACGACGACCGTTGTACCCGGAACAGTTTCCACCATAATCTCGTAATGTACACCCTTAAATAAGACGCTTAACACTTCTCCTGTCATTTTACCGTCTTTCACATCCACAATATCAATATCTTCCGGACGGATGACAACGTCTACCGATTCATTGGGTTTAAATCCGAAGTCCACGCAATCAAAAACAATATCATCAAACTGTACTTTATAATCTTCCAGCATAACCCCCGGCAAAATATTACTCTCACCGATAAAGTTCGCTACAAAACGGTTGGCAGGTTCATTGTAAATGTCCTGTGGGCTTCCCACCTGCTGGATTTCACCGTTTTTCATAACCACGATTTTATCAGACATAGTAAGCGCTTCTTCTTGATCGTGCGTAACGAAAATAAATGTAATTCCAACTTCCTGCTGAATACGTTTCAGTTCATACTGCATCTCTTTTCGAAGTTTCAGATCCAGCGCCGCCAGAGGCTCGTCCAAAAGAAGTACCTTTGGTTCATTTACCAGCGCTCTGGCAATTGCCACTCGCTGCTGCTGTCCGCCGGATAACAGCGTAGTATTCTTATCCTCATAGCCTTCCAGACCGATCAGACGGAGCATTTTCATAACCTTCTGGTCAATAACGTCCTTACTTACCTTCTTGATCTTAAGCCCAAATGCAATATTTTCATAAACACTCAGATGTGGAAACAGCGCGTATTTTTGAAATACTGTATTTAGTTCTCGCTCATAAGGCGGTTTCTCTGTAATATCTTCGCCGTCAAAGACTACCTTCCCTTCGTCCGCGTCCAGAAACCCTCCTAAAATCCTAAGAAGCGTTGTCTTGCCACATCCACTTGGTCCAAGCAGCGTCACAAATTCATTTTCGTAAATATCCAGATTGATCCCTTTTAATATAATCTGACCGTCAAAACTCTTCACAATATCACGAAATTCAATAATTTTGTTTTCTTCCATGATACTTCTCCCTTCCTCGTATTTCTTCAAATCACAGCTCTGTTAAAACATCGGCGGCGTTGTTATCCACAGCACCTTCGCTTCACTATTTCCATGATTATATAAATAATGACTTTTTCTTCCGTCTAAGTAAAAGGTTTCTTTTGCTTTTACTTTATATTTTTTATTGCCCTGTACGATAGTGACGGTTCCTTTTAACACATAGCCGAATTCTTCTCCCTGATAAGCAGATAAGACGTGACTCTTTTTCTTCGGATACAGTGTCAGAAGAATAGGCTCCATCTCATTCTTCTGGGCATTGGGGATCACCCACTCAATCTGATAATCTTCCTGCTCGTCCACGAAGAAATCCTGCGTGGAAAAAACCACCTGTTTTTCTTCTTCCTCACGGAAGAAATCCGACAGATTGCTTCCAAGAGCCTCCAATATATCATCCAGCGTAGCAATACTCGGCGTTGTCAAATTTCTCTCTACCTGTGACAAAAATCCTTTGGTAAGCTCGCTTCTCGATGCAAGATCATCCAGTGTCAAATCATTCTGTAGACGCAGTTCTTTCAGCTTTTTTCCAATATCCACCTGTCCGCCTCCATTTGTTTAGTATAATTAAACTTTTGTTTTAAAGTTATCGAACAGCATATATTATACCGTTTTTTTGGGGAAATGCAATACCATCTTTTGATTTTCAAAAAGTTTGTCACTTTATACTAAACAAATGGTTCGTTTTTATTAAACATGACGAAAATGGACAACGCTTTCGCGTTGCCCACTGCTTCTGTAAAATATCTGTCCATTATGGTTTTACTTTTCCATAGATACGAAGATTATAAATATTCTCATCCTTTACTACTGCATTTTTTAAAACACCCTCCAAAACAAAGCCGTTCTTTTCAAGAACTTTTGCGGACGCAACATTGGGTTCGTACACCATTCCCGTGATACGGATAATATCCATCTCTCGAAATGCGATCTCACAAATTTCCCGAACCGCATCCGTCATAACTCCCTGCCCCCAGTAATCTGTATCTAACATATAGCCTATTTCTGCATCTTTACTGCGAACGTCCGCCATCTGCTCCACCGATATACTTCCGGCAACTTTTCCATCCACAATGATCGCACGGACAATCCTGTCTTTCCCATCGTGTTCTTCCACGGTCGTAAGCCACCAATCTGCATCTTCTTCCAAGTACGGAAAAGGCATTCTCCCACTCAGATATGTCCGGTCCACTTCATTGCAGAGGTTCATTAAACTACTCTTGTCTTTGTGTGTCCATTGTCTCAATTCCATCTTTATACTTTAACTCCTTTCATAACCTCTCCGATAGGCGCTGCAATAACGAGTTCTGCACGGACTTCTTTCGCCGTAGCGCTCTTATTGATCACCACCAGATGTTTTCCGTGAAAATAATCGATAAATCCTGCCGCCGGATATACTACCAGTGATGTTCCGCCGATGAGAAGCGTATCCGCCTCACTGATCGCCCGGATACTATTTTGGATAATCCCGGAATCCAGACCTTCTTCATACAGCACCACATCCGGTTTGATGATCCCTCCGCACTCGCACCTCGGTACACCGGCCGCATGCTTCACAAAAGCTGCATCGTAAAACTTGCCACACTTCTGACAATAATTCCGATGGATACTTCCATGAAGCTCCCAGACTGTTTTACTTCCCGCCGCCTGATGAAGTCCGTCAATATTCTGAGTAATCACTGCTCTCAATCTTCCGGCCCTTTCCAGCTCCGCCAGTTTCAAATGCGCTGCATTAGGCTTTGCATCTAAAAACATCATTTTATTTTTATAAAACTCGTAAAAGCTGTCCGTATCTCTCACAAAAAAGCTGTGACTTACAATCTGCTCCGGTGAATACTTGTATTCCTGCCGATACAAGCCGTCTGCACTTCTGAAATCAGGAATGTTACTTTCTGTCGATACTCCTGCGCCACCAAAAAATACAATGTTTTCACTGTCGTCAATAATCTCCTGCAAACGTTGGATCTCCGTCTCATACATATGCCACACCTCCAAACATACTTCTTTCTTATTTTATTCGTTTTCTATCTTTATCCAGTCAATGACGTAAGACAGGTTTTCCATTTCCGCTGTAATCCCGGCTTTCACTTCTGCCGATACCTCGATCATATCCGGAACATAGATGACATATCCGCCGGCGGCTTTCCCTGCCAGTATCCCCGGCGTACTGTCTTCAAGCACCAGACAATCCTGAGGTCTTTGACCGAGTTTTTTTGCCGCCTCCAGGAAAATATCCGGCTCAGGCTTACTGACCTTCATCATGTCGCCATACATAAAAGCTGTAAAATAATCATAAGTTCCTGTCAGTTTCAACAGTTTTTCCGACCACTCCCGTCCGTTGGAAGTAGCAACCGCCGCCGGGATCTTTGCATTCTTTAAATATTCCAAAAGTTCTATTAAACCCTTTTTCACCGGAACACCGTCTTTTTCCACCATCTCATCAAAAAGTCGGTGTTTGATGCGTCTGGCATATTCATAATCAAAGGTGTTTCCATACCGATGCTGAAAAAGTTCTCCGATTTTTGCAGAACTTTTTCCCCTGCATCTGTCAATGAATTCAATCGGAATATCAATTCCCATCTCCGCTCCTACTTTCTGCCATGTGATCGTCGACATTCTCTCGGTGTCAAACATCGTTCCATCCATATCAAAAATTACGCCTTTAACCATTATTTCTCCTTCGCCTCGCTATAGCCTTTAAAAAACTCCGTCAACGCATCCAACATTTTCATAAGCACAGGAAGTTCTGTCTCATCCAGCTTCTCTAAAATTGCCTGTGTCATCTGCCTGTGATAATCTTCGTGATGTCTGTATGCCTTCTTTCCCTTGGCAGTCAGCTTTACAAACACAACCCGCCTGTCCTCTTCGCTTCGTCTTCGCTCCACATATTTCTTATTTACCAAGCTGTTCATGGCAATGGTGAGAGAACCCACTGTAATATTCAGTTTCTTTGCAATCGAAGACATGTTGCCTCCCTCGCCCGTACCGATAGCTTCAATGACATGCATGTCATTATTCGAAAGGTCCTTAAACTCTTCCGTTATAATTGCCTTTTCTTCCAGCTCCCATATTTCGTTGATCAGATTGACCAGCGTGTCATTGATGGCCTTGTATGCGTCTTCCATTCTTCGTTCCTCTCATCTGCCTGTAAATACATGTTATCCTGAGTATAATTATCATACTTTTTGTCTCTGGTTGCAAGAAGAAATTTTCACTTTACCTCTACACGTTTATAGACATGATACAGCATCGGAAGTCCCAATATATACAAAACCAAATACACCGGAATTAAAAATGTGAATAATCCTAACACCCTTCCGCCGATTTCGTAAATCAAAAACTGATCCAGCTCCACGCAGACGCGAAGCAACATATCCGGCAAGAAGTTTGTAATACGCGAGAAAATGCTCACTCTTCCGATGAACATGGGCGCACACGCCAACGCAAACGGAATGGTAATTGCAATTACTGTAAAGCGCGTCTTGGCAGACACAAACATTGCTATCATAAGAATGAACAAACTCCCCACATATCCTGCCACTGCTACCAGAAGAAATTCCTCAAAATACGTCAGATTATACATTGCCTTCCAATTAGAAATCTGTATCGGGCAATTCCCTCCGCCGAATCCCAAAGCCATAAGTACAATCAGGGTATAGAATAGAACAGCTCCCCAATACACCATCGTACCAGTCAAGATACCTGCCCCGATCTTTGCCAATACCGCCTTGTTTCTTCCAAGTCTGGAAGAAAAGAAAATGGAGTCCGCCTTGTACTGAAATTCATCGGAGAAAATACCAGACACTAAAAATCCCAGTACAATCACAATGATTGCAAGTAACGGCTGCATGATCTGGGAATCTTCCAGAATTGCTTTCCAGCCTCCGGCATACTCATAGTAAAACGGTGTGTCAAGTTTCTCCCACTGCCGGATTAAAAATTGTTTCTCCTTCTCTGAAAATCCTTCTTTCATATCTTTCGTTTCCAGCAGTGTTTCCAATGCAGACAGACGACTTCCGTACACATCTATTTTCTCATCTGCCGACACATGATCCACTCTGTAATAGTCATAGTCTTCATATCCCACAAGCGCATCATTTATCAGGTTTCGGATTTCGTAAAAGCTTTGCTTTTTGGAAAAATATTGATTATCCATATCCTCAACTCCACCGGCTTCTGCATTGATTTTCTGATTTTCTGAAAGCACCTGTCCAAAAATTTCTTCCGTAAGCTTCCCTTTCCACTTATTTTCTTCTTCCCGAAATCTCCGGGCTGCTGAGATTCCGGTAAGTATGTTCCCGTCTTCTTCAACATATCTGACTCCATTGACCGTCAAAAAACCTGCCGTCAGCAAAACTGCCAGCAGCACAAGCAACACTATTTTATTTACCGTCTTTGAAAATATCTTCTTAATCTCAAATCTCAACATTGTCTTCACCTGCCTTCTCTCCAAAATAATACAAAAATACATCTTCCAGATTTGCGTCTTCTAATACTGCATCTTGCATCGGTCTATTTTCTGAAATAATGCGAAGTTCTGCTCCGCCTGCCTCCGATTTCATGTTGGAGATCTTATATTCTTTCAGGTAGCGGGGTACTTCCTTTTTGGGGACAAAACATTTCCACACCTTCTCTGTCATAGTATCGATCAGTTCCTCTGTCGTTCCCCGATGCATGATCCTTCCATCTTTCATAAGCAAAATCTCGTTCGCGATATACTCCACATCCGAAACAATGTGGGTGGATAAAAGCACCAGTCGGTTTTCTGCCAGCTCGCTGATCAGGTTTCGGAAACGAATACGCTCATTGGGATCCAGCCCCGCTGTCGGCTCATCCAGAATCAGGATCTTTGGATCGTTAAGCATTGCTTGAGCGATACCTACGCGCCGTTTCATACCGCCGGACAGTTTTTTCATTTTCTTATGAACTGCCTTTTGAAGTCCTACTGCCGCGATCAATTCTTTCACACGCTTTTTTGCCACTACGGGACGGATTCCTTTGATCGACGCAACGTAAAGCAAATAGTCCTGTACGGTGAACTCCGGGTAATACCCAAAATCCTGAGGCAAGTACCCTAAAATCTTTCGATAATCTCCGTCCATTTGAAAAATATCCTTATCATTGCAGGTAATCCTTCCTTCTGTAGGATGAAGCAAGGTACAAAGCATACGCATAAGCGTTGTCTTTCCTGCGCCGTTCACCCCCAAAAGCCCATAAACTCCGGTTGTCATCGTTATATCCAAACAGTCTACTGCTGTAAAATCTCCAAACTGTTTTGTCAGATTCGTAATTTTTATTTCCATTTGAAACCTCCTACTATCATTTTTTCATATTCTGATCTTCTTGCTCCCCAAAAGCGGAACAGTTTCGTAAAGTCCTATAAATAGCAGCTCCCATGAACATTACAGCCATTCCAAACAGGACGATCCATACCGGAGCCACCAGCGCTGTATAAATCCTTTCACTAAACGTGATCATCCACCATACCGCACTCCACAGAAGGCACAATATGACAGATACCATTTCATTTACCGCATATTTATTACATAATAACCCAAAACAAATGCATGCCGTCACCGCCATGGGGAATAAAAACTGCGTTAACAAATCTAGAAATGTAAACTGCATTTTCCCATGCAGGATCATACAAAATACGGTCAGCAGGAAAATATCCGCTATACCAAACAACAGGATTCTTGCCGCATAAATCTGCCGCAGAGAATAAAAGGAGGCGGCTTCTATCTCCATACAGTGATTGCTTCTGTTTTTCCAGAGTTCCGGTATCACAAGGACGACAAACAACACTCCGGCAACTCCCATACTTCTCTGCACGAAGAAATCATCTTCCATACCTGGTATCGTAAAGCCAACGAAAGCCAGCAGAAGTGTTTGAAGCAGCCACCATCTTTTCTGGATCATTCTTGCCTGCGTCCACAGAAATTCCCAGTAAGTCAACATTCTCGCCTGTTCTTTTTCATAAAATGTCTCTTTGGATTTGCGAATGGTATCCAAAATCTTCTCTTCTCTTGATCTTGTTTCGGTCTGCTTCTTGTAATTCTTCATCCTATTTTCCAGATTCATAAAAACCCTCCCTTCCTAAATATTGTTCTAATTGCTTTTTTGCCTGTCTCATTCTATATTTTACTAATGATAAATTTATCTGTAATACATCTGCTATCTCAGAAAGCTTCAAATCCTGAAAGTAATACAAGATGATCACTTCCCGATATTCCTCCGAAAGCTTCTCAAGCGCTTCTTTGACGACTACCTTCGTCACCACTCCCTCCTCCTGATCTGCGCCCGGCAGAATGTTTCGCTCCAAAACTTCATCCTCTGCCAA
The DNA here is from genome assembly GCA_963559605.1 of uncultured Lachnospiraceae bacterium. Classification (GTDB taxonomy): domain Bacteria; phylum Bacillota; class Clostridia; order Lachnospirales; family Lachnospiraceae; genus Dorea_D. The sequence continues at coordinate 613 of CAUWLL010000047.1, read as the reverse complement.
AACCTCTTTTTTCTTTTTGTAATAATCTTTACAGAGATTACCCGCGATCGTATATAAATAATTTTTCGTCTTGCCTTTGTAATGGTAGTCAGATAATTTTGCAAAAAAATGCAGGAACGTCTCCTGTGCCAAATCCTCTGCATATTCTGTGTCATAACAATGTCGATTGCAATAATTAAAAATTTCTTCATAATATTTATGCACGAATTGGTCAAAAGCATTATCATCACCCTGCTTCATTTTTCGAATTATAAGAAAATCCGTATCCAAAAAATCCTCCTCTCCCATACAACTCCAAATGTATGTTACTTAAAATGTATAAGTACTTATGTCATTCTGATAAATATAACGAATGAGCAAACGAAAAAGATAGGGGAAAATTTGAAGCAAATTTTATATCAAATTTTAGATTATCTGCATAAACACTATACTTTTAAGCATTTTAAAATATAAGAAAACACTCATTTTACCACGAATTTACCACGATTGAATGAGCCTTGATATGACCTATAAAGTAACACCCAAAAGACATAATTACATCTAAATGGTGTCTTTTTTAAAGCAGTCAATCCTAAGACTAACTGCTTTGTGTGTATGGATATAAAATTGTTTC
>CAUWLL010000046.1:0-19288 GCA_963559605.1 uncultured Lachnospiraceae bacterium | reverse complement strand
ACCCCTCAAGAATGAGGGGAAGGGGAGTTGAAGTGTCGGAGACACTTTTTTATAAAATTCTGTTTATAAGACAGAATTTTTTCTGTTTTTCAGAACGGTACCATGTTATAATAATATATAGTAAATATGTCAAAACTACAAAGGAGAGGTAAAAAGTTATGGGAAACATATTTGATATTTTAGGGCCGGTTATGGTAGGACCGTCCAGTTCCCACACGGCAGGAGCGGCACGTATCGGGCTCATTGCAAGGCAGCTATTTGGCAGACAGCCAAGGAAAGCGACCGTATATCTGCACGGTTCTTTTGCGGCAACGGGAAAAGGTCACGGAACGGATAAAGCGCTGATCGCCGGACTTCTCGGAATGACGCCGGATGATATGCGGATTCCTGAGAGCTTTGAGATTGCGAAAGAAGAGGGGATGGAATTTGCTATCGAGAGTAAGGACATCAAAGGCGCACATCCGAATACTGCGCAGATCGTTATGGAAGCGGACGGTATCCCGTCTATGAAGATACAGGCGCACTCCATTGGCGGCGGAAGGATCAAGGTATGTAAACTTGACGGAATTGACGTGAATTTCAGTGGAGAGAGTTACACGCTTATTATCCGTAACGTGGACGAGCCCGGGCGGATCAAAGACGTATCAGAAGCGTTGACAGAATATCAGATCAACATTGCTACGATGCAGGTGTTCCGTGACAAGCGGGGAGGCTCTGCTGTTATGGTTGTAGAAACAGATCAGGTAGTTCCGCAGGAGGCAATTGATAATCTGGAAAACAAATCAGGAATTATCCGTGTGAAATTCTTGAATCCGAATGGTTAAGTGGAAGTGGAGGATATAAAAGAGTATGTCATATCAATCAATGGAAGAGGCACGTACAAGGTGTGAAAAAGAAGGGATTTCGTTCTGGAAGGCAGTTCAGATCGAAGATGCCGAGGAGAGAGGTGTTTCGGAAGAAAGCTCCTGGAAACAGATGGAAGGAATGTGGAGGTCCATGTTGGAGAATCTGGAAGCTTATGAATCAGACCGGGTATCTACAAGTGGGCTGGTAGGAAAAGAAGGCGGACTGATGGACGCATACCAGCAGGCTGGGAACACATTATGCGGAGATTTCATGGCAAAGGTGATGGCCAATGCATTAAAAATGGGATGTAACAATGCCTGCATGAAACGTATCGTGGCAGCTCCGACTGCGGGAGCATGTGGTGTGCTTCCGGCAGTTCTGGTGACGTATTACAGAGAATATAACGTGCCGGAAGAGACGATGATCGAAGCAATGTACGTGGCGGCAGGTCTGGGACAGATTATTGCCAATCGTGCATATCTGGCAGGAGCATCGGGAGGCTGTCAGGCAGAGATCGGTTCCGGTTCCGGTATGGCGGCAGGCGCTATCTGCCATATTAAAGGTGCAGACACAGATATGATCGGACACGCCTGCGCTATGGCGCTAAAAAACCTCATGGGATTGGTTTGTGATCCGGTGGCAGGACTGGTAGAAGTACCGTGTGTAAAAAGAAATGTAGGCGGAGCTGTCAATGCGCTTGCGGCAGCTGACATGGCGCTTGCAGGGATTACCAGTAAGATTCCGGTAGATCAGGTTATCGACGCTATGAAAGAAGTGGGGGACAAGATGGACGCTTCTTTGAGAGAGACAGGTATCGGTGGCGTGGCAGGAACACCGGCAGGAAAAGAAGTAACAGAGAGATTATTCTCATAAAGAATCATAGGAGGAGGCAGAGACAAAGAGGTCTGCCTCCTTTTATGATGTTCGGTGATTGTGATTTCTTGGCAGATTTGATATAATATTTAAGTCTTAGTGAAGTTGGCATAGAAGGATAGCAAAGGAGAATGTTATGATTTTACATCAGGGGCGCCCGGAAAATACAGAAGGGCGGTCGGACAAAGAAATAAAAACCTACGATATGTTGGACGAACTTGGAATTGCGTATGAAAGAGTCGACCATGAAGCGGTGATGACGATTGCAGCCTGCGAAGAAGTGGATCGGACATTGGGAATCGAAATTTGCAAAAATTTATTTTTGTGCAATCGGCAAAAGACAGATTTTTATCTTTTATTGTTGCCGGGGAATAAAGCGTTACAGACGAAAGAATTGTCAAAACAGATCCCCACATCCAGGCTTTCTTTTGCTTCCGGAGAGTATATGGAAGAGTATTTGAATGTGACACCCGGCTCTGCAACAGTTATGGGACTGATGTTTGATATGGATAACCGTGTACAGTTGTTGATCGACGAAGAACTTTTAGAGCAGGAATACTTTGGGTGTCATCCGTGTATCAATACATCCAGTATTAAGATGAAAACGAAAGATATGGTGGCAAAATATTTAAAAGCAGTACACCATGAATATATTACGGTAAAACTGACCGATGGGAATCGGCAGAATACATAAGAGGTGAGTCTATGACTAAGAAGAAATTAGCGTTAGAGGTTATAGAGCGTTTGAAGCAGGAGTATCCTGATGCCGGATGTACACTGGATTATGACGAGGCATGGAAACTTCTTGTAAGCGTACGTCTTGCGGCACAGTGCACAGACGCAAGGGTAAATGTAGTAGTGGAAGGATTATATGAGAAGTATCCGAGTATCGGAGCGCTGGCAGAAGCGGATGTAGATGATATTGAGGCGATTGTAAGACCTTGCGGACTTGGAAAAAGTAAGGCGAGAGATATTAGCGCCTGTATGAAGATGATCCGGGATGAATATGGAGGTAAGATACCGAAAGATTTTCATGCGCTTCTGAAACTTCCGGGAGTAGGGAGAAAGAGTGCAAATCTGATCATGGGTGATGTATTTGGCGAACCTGCGATTGTTACAGATACCCATTGCATCCGCCTTGTGAATCGTATAGGGCTTGTGGATGGCATAAAAGAGCCTAAGAAAGTGGAGATGGAATTATGGAAGATCATTCCGCCGGAAGAAGGCAGCAGCTTTTGCCATCGTTTGGTATATCACGGAAGAGATGTGTGTACGGCAAGAACAACGCCGTACTGTGAGAAATGTTGTTTACAGGACATTTGTAAGAAAAAAATATAAGAATGTCGGTTTAAATGCGCGCCGCTGTTGCAGAAACAGTCGGCGCATTTTTGGGTTAAATCGTCAGGAGATTTCCGTCTAAGTCTTTCCATATAAATTTTTTGTCATAAATCATATATCCGTGGGCAGAATTTTCTTTTGGGATCGATACGGAACCCGGATTCATATAAGTATACGTTCCAATTTTCTGATTTGTCGGGATATGCGTGTGTCCGTTTAAAAGAATGTCCCCGTCTTTCAACATGGGAAGATTCTGTGGGTTATATTGGTGCCCGTGAGTGGCAAAAACAGTCTGTCCGTCTAACTCAAGCAAACAGTAATCAGACAAAATCGGGAACTCCAAAACCATTTGGTCAACTTCTGTATCACAGTTTCCACGAACACAGAGAAGCTCCTGCTTCATAGGATTTAACAGGGCGATCACTTCTTTTGGGTTGTAATCTTTGGGCAGGTCATTTCTTGGACCATGGTAAAGAATATCTCCGAGCAGCAGTAGTCTGTCAGCATTTTCTCTTTTATATGCTTCTGTCAGTTTACGGCAATAGTAAGCGGAGCCGTGAATATCCGATGCGATCATTAATTTCATAACGGTGAACCTCTCTTGATGTTTTTTCTTATTTTATCATGGGCGAAAATGAAGCTCAAGTGAGAAATATAAGAGAATATTAAGATTAGATTTTGGAATTTTTAACAATGAAAGAGAGAAGTTTTGTATAATGAAAGAAAAGAAAGCAAGGAGCTGTCTATGATAAGGGTTCAAAATATCAGCAAGAAATTTGATAAAATACAGGCATTACATAATGTGACAATTGCGATTCCGTCAGGCAAAGTTTTCGGACTTTTAGGGACAAATGGTTCGGGAAAGACTACCCTTCTTCGGATTATGTCAGGAATTTTAGAGGCAGATGAAGGAAAGGTATTTATAGATGAGGAATCTTACGAGAATACACCGGAGATAAAACGGAAATTTTTTTATCTTCCGGATGATCCATATTATTTCGCAAATGCATCTATGGAACAGATGTGCCTGTTTTATCAAAGCCAGTATTCGGATCTGTCGTTAGAGGATGTGTCTTACATGGCAGAACAGCTGGAGCTGGATATAAAAAGACCTATCCGTACGTTTTCAAAGGGAATGAAACGACAGGCATTTTTGATTTTAGCGCTATGTGCACGTACAGATTATCTATTGTGTGATGAAGTGTTTGACGGTTTAGATCCTATAGTGACGGAAGTGATGAAGCAGTTGTTTATCAAGGAAATGCAGGAACGAGAACTGACAGTCGTGATGGCGGCGCATAAGCTGCAAGATTTAGAAGGATTCTGTAATACAATTGTGATTTTACATAAAGGGGGTGTGACAGAAGCTGCGGATTTAGAGGAAACGAATGGTGATAAAAATGGAATTCATAAGATGCAGTGTGTGTTTGAAGAAGACAAGTCGACTTATATAAAAGAACATTTAGATGTACTGCGGCTTCGGAGAGAGGAGTACTTCACAACGATAATAGTAAGAGGAGAGTCCACAGAGATTTTGGAAGTTATCCATATGGCACATCCGGTTTTTTGCCGGGAAGTCCCATTGACATTGGAAGAGGTTTTTGTGGCAAAGATGGAGGCAGAGAACTATGACATTGCAAAAGCATTACGTTAAATGGATGAAAGAGGCAGGCAGAGGTCATATTAGTGCATTTCTTACATGGAGTGTATTTATTGTCTGGATGGCGGCAACTATGCTTGGGCTTTCAGAAGATGCCTCGGTAAACTTCTTTGGAATCGGGAATATGGATCTGTTGTTATTGACGGCAGGTCTGGGAATGCTACTTGCAGGTGTGGAGTTTGCTTATTTATTTCAGACGAAGAAGTTGGATTTTTATTATAGTCTTCCTGTGAAGAAAAGCACGATATTTTGGACGCGGTATGTCCATGGATTACTACAGTTTTTTGCGCCTTTTTTCCTTTCGCAATTGGTGTGTGCATTGTATGAAGTACAGTGTGACAGAAGTTTTTTGCCAGTTGCAGGAGGGTATACAGGGGTTAGTATTTTAGTGTACGGATTGATTTTTCTGCTGTTTTATCATCTTACGATTTTGGGAATCGTGGCGGTCGGGAAAGTGCTCACGGCAATTCTGACAATCGGTCTGATTCTGGGGTACACGTCTATATTTGTGCAGTTTGTATTAAACGGATTTGTGAATACGGTGTTTGAGAATTTTTATCGGATTCTTATACTGGAAGAGATAGAGAAATATTTTTCTCCCATTGTACTTGCAAGAGAGCTTGCAGGGAGAGAATTATATAGCCGTATGCAGGTTTGGAATTATAGACCTTCTTATTTTATGATCTTAACAATTTTTATCTGGATCATAGTTTGTAGCATTTTTATAATGTTTATCTGGAAACGGAGAAAAACAGAAACAACTGGGAATGCGTTTGCCTGCGCTGGCGTTGAGCGGGTAATAGAATTTCTGGCTTCCGTTTTAGCAGGTGCAGTTGTGTCTACAGTAATACTCAAAATGTTGAAAAATGTGCAGGTTTCCGATGGTATCTGCGTTTTTCTGGTGTGCTTATCCGGGGTCACGGTGGCAACACTTATTCATTTGCTTTTGGAAACGGTAATACTTGGGGGCAAACGGGAGCTTTTCCGAAGAAAAGTGCAGTTTCTGGCAGAAGGTGTAGCCGTGATTTTTCTGACAGCAGGATTTTTTACAGTGAAGAATAGTTTCGATCATTATCAGCCAAAATTGGAAAAGATTGAGGCATTAGCAATCTGTGTCAATGGGCTGGATGTCCCTCAGGAAAAATATGAAGTTATGAAAGAGGGAAAACAAAATTATGAAACGGATGACAGGCTGCAGGAATATATTTTGAAAGCAGATGCCGGGAAAGCGGGCTTTCATTGGCTGGATTCTTTAGAAAAATCCAGAGACGAGGATGTGGTTACAACGGCAACCGTATGTTATCACTTGAAAGACGGTAACAAAAAATATAGAAGCTATCCTGTGTCTGCAACGGAATTAGATACATTTTCCCGTGTTTATGAAACGAAAGAATATAAAGAAAAAGCATATCCGCTATTGACTTCAGTGTCTTTTGACAAAGAAAGGATCAGTTGGTCTGATGGTGTACTGAGTGAACCATTGAAAGTTTCGAAAGAAGAAAAAGCTGCCTTGTGGACCGCATACCAAAAGGATGTTTTACAGATGAAAATGCAAGAACTAAAGAAAGGATTTCCAATTGGGAAACTGACTATAAATCCAGAAATCAGTGGGATGCATATAGACGCAGTTGTCTATCCGTTTTTTGAAAACACGAAGAAGGTACTGGAAACTTGTGGCGTAGATGTCGGGAAAACATTGAAAGATTATCCGTTGGTTTCTGCAAAGATAGAAACTGTAGATAGTACGGAAAAAGGAATTTCGGGAAGCGTAACACAGAGGTTTTATGATGAGGAAGAAGATTTACGGGAATGGTCCGTGAAACTTGTGCCCGATGTACTTGCTGTTCAACCTTTGTTATATTCGGCAGATTTATTCACAGAGGCTGAGGTCAGGGTAGAAGATATTCAGGCTGATGCGGTGGAAGATGTGCGGTGTTATGGAGTTGAATAAAGAAAAATGGAATTGTAAAGGAATGCGATGCGGATGGGCGATCGAAAGGGAAGTAAGAAAAAAGATGAATATATTTGTCGGAGACTGCTTCAGTATATGAAAAAAAGCAGATAACGGGAATCGAACCCGCCTCTCCAGCTTGGGAAGCTGGCATTCTACCGATGAACTATATCTGCATATTATATATAATAATGCTGTTAAGGATGAAAATCAAGGGGAATCTTACTTACAGGAGAAAAATATTAGAAAAAAATATGAACGATATTTTGGAAGGAGAGATTGTGATTACAAATCAGGAAGAAAATGGCGGAGCTGTAAATAAAACAGCGTAATATTTGGAAGGAGCGGAAGATATGAGTAAGAATATTTTAGTGATTTCAACAAGTCCCAGAAAGGGCGGGAACTCAGAAACACTTGCAGATGCGTTTATCCGTGGAGCAAAGGAAGCAGGTCATCAAGTAGAAAAAATATGTCTGTATGACAAAACAATTGGCTTTTGTAGGGGGTGCCTTGCCTGCTTACAGACCCAGCGCTGTGTCATTCACGATGATGCAGATGTCATCGCACAAAAAATGCGTAAAGCCGATGTGCTCGTGTTTGCAACACCAATTTATTATTACGAGATGTGCGGACAGATGAAAACGATGTTGGATCGGGCAAACCCACTGTATGACTCTGATTATCAGTTCCGGGAGGTTTATCTTCTTGCAGCGGCGGCAGAAACAGAAGAAAGCGCCATAGATGGAGCAGTAAAAGGAATTTCCGGCTGGGTGGAATGTTTCCCAAATTCCAGGCTCGCAGGAACAGTATTTGGCGGGGGCGCAGATGCTATCGGCACAATACAAGGAAATCCGGCATTAAAAGAGGCTTATGAGATGGGAACAAAAGTTTAAGGGGGATGTATATGCAGAAGTGCGGCTTCATTACCCTGCTTCTTCTACTGGCGCTTATGATGACTGCTTGTAGCAGCGACGCTGTTCCAAACTATGAACCGGCAGATAGCATCCACACAGATATTCCCTCTTTTGAGAGTAAAGAATCGGAGGAGGTTGGCACAAAGGACGAAAAAACACAAAAGGAGGAATCAGCAATGAAAATGAAGCTTGAAATCAAAGACCATGTTTTTTCAGCCGTTCTGGAAGAAAATTCTTCTGTGGACGCATTGAAAGGATTGCTTGCAGACGGACCAATGACTCTTACGATGACCGATTACGGAGGGATGGAAAAAGGCGCTGATCTTGGAACAGTACTGCCACAAAACAATGTGCAGATGCACACACAGGCAGGCGATATTATTCTGTATCAGGGAAAAACCTTTGTGATCTATTACGATACCAATTCGTGGAGTCTGACACCGATTGGAAAAATTGAGAATGTAGATGTGGAAGAATTACGCCGGGTACTTGGTACGGGCGATGTCACAGTAACCGTGTCCATCGAATAAAAGGAGTATATATTATGGAAATATTAGTATTAAACGGCAGTCCCAGACCCCATGGGAATACTTCGGCTATGGTAGAAGCATTTACCGATGGTGCGAAGCAAAGCGGGCACAAGGTAAGCGTTGTGAATGTTTGTCAGAAGAAAATCGCAGGCTGTCTTGCTTGTGAATACTGTCACACCAGCGGGAATGGTGTTTGCATTCAGAAAGACGATATGCAGGAGGTTTACCCCCTTCTTGAGGAAGCGGAAATGATCGTACTTGCCTCTCCAATTTATTATCACAGCTTTACCGGGCAGCTGCAATGTGCTATCAACCGCATTTACGCACTGGATAAGCCAAAAAATCTGAAAAAAGCCGCACTTTTCCTTAGCTCCGGGGTTGATCATGTATACTGTGGAGCCATCTATGAATATCAAAATTCTTTTCTGAACTATTTGAGGCTGGAGGATATGGGGATTTTCTCGGCATACGGTAAACAAAATAAGTCAGAAGAAACATTAAATGAGATTCGGGAATTTGGAAAAGCATTAGAATGATTGGAGGAAAATATCATGACAAAAGAAACATTATTTTGTAAAGGACTATTATAAAACATCCCGTGGATACCACCCGCGTTCTTTGAACTCTAATGGTGGTTGGAATAAAATCGGGTGTATGTCCTTTTTGAATCAACCGATTCTGTCCTACGTTGATGAAATTCGAAGCGCTGTACTGAGGGTTCATGGTGAGAAAGCACATTCCTGTTATTTTAGTCAGGATGCTTTTAGCAAACTTCAGGGTGGAAATAAAGAACTTTTGCTCCTCCCGAATGCTGTTCATACGGATTTGTATGATCAGATGAATGTAATTCCGTTTGAGCGGATAGAACAGTTTTTTATTGAAAATCTCTAAACAAAAAGCAGGAAAATACTTCTGAAACAGGTCATTCTACCTTACGGGGGGGGATGGCCTTTATTTTTGAGTTTCATTTTCGGAATATATTTTGATAATCAAAATACTTGACAAAACGGAAAAGGGAGTATATACTTTGGAAGTCAAAATAATTTACAATCAAAATTAATGAGAGGAATTAAAATGACCGGAGTAATATGTGGGACAGGTTCTTATACGCCTGCCTGGGTAATGGATAACAATGATATAGCGAGACTTGTAGACACCAGTGATGAGTGGATACAGGAGCGGACAGGCGTAGTGACGCGTCACATTATAAAAGATGAGACAACGGTATCTATGGCTGTGGAATCAGGAAGGCGGGCGCTTGAACATGCAAGAACGGAAGCCGGGGAGATCGACTTGATCTTAGTGGCTACGATTTCTTCCAATGTAGTACTGCCGTGTACCGCCTGTGAAGTGCAGAAAGAACTGGGGGCAGTTCATGCAACTTGTTTTGACATCGGCGGAGCGGCGTGTACGGGGTTTGTGATTGCTTATAATACAGCAATGGCATATCTGGCAAGCGGCATCTATAAGACAGCCTTAGTTATAGGAAGCGAAAGTTTATCTACCATTACGAACTGGAAGGATAGAGGAACGTGCATTTTGTTCGGGGATGGTTCAGGAGCAGTCGTGTTGAAGGCAAAAGAAGGAAGGACATATCTTCCGGTGACACATTCGGAAGGTGCGAAAGGGATGGCGTTGACCTGCAAAAGCCGTTATGAGAAGAACGGGCTGTCAGCAGAGATAAATCCACAGGAGTTTCTCAGTGCAGAGCATTTTATGCAGATGGATGGGCAGGCGGTGTTTAAGTTTGCGGTAAAACGAGTGCCGGAGGTTGTGAAAGAAGTTCTGGAAGTCAATGGCGTATTGCAGGAGGAAGTCAGCTATTACGTTTTACATCAGGCAAATAAACGAATTGTGGAAGCTGTAGCCAGACGTTTAGAGGAAGCACCGGAAAAATTCCCGATGAACCTCCAAGCATACGGAAACACCTCCTCGGCAAGTATTCCGATTTTGTTAGATGAGATGAATCGTCAGGGAAAATTAAAATCAGGACAGAAGATAGTCCTTGCAGGATTTGGCGCAGGGCTTACGTGGGGAGCAAGTATTTTAGAGTGGGAATAAGCATTGAGGGCAGGAGCGCTCAGGTTTATACATAAATTATAAAAAAGGAGATTGAAATAATGTTAGAAAAAATCAAAGAATTAGTAGCAGAAAATCTTGGAGTTGATGTGTCGGCGATTACAGAGAAATCGTCTTTTAAAGAGGACTTAGGAGCAGATTCTCTGGATCTGTTTGAAATGGTTATGGCGCTGGAGGAAGAATTTGGAGTGGAAATTCCGACAGAAGATTTGGAAAAGATCACAACAGTAGGAGAAGTTGTAGCTTATATCGAGGAGCATAAGTAAAATTATTTACAATCAGGGAAAGGAAAGTTGTGTCAGATATGCAGACAGAAGTAACCAGATTATTAGGAATTAAATATCCGATCATTCAAGGCGGTATGGCATGGGTGGCAGAATATCATCTGGCAGCAGGAGTGTCAAATGCAGGAGGTCTTGGCCTGATTGGAGCGGCAGGCGCTCCGGCAGAGTGGGTGAGAGAACAGATTCGAGAAGCGAAGAAACTGACAGATCAGCCGTTTGGAGTCAATATCATGTTAATGAGCCCGTATGCTGACGAGGTGGCAAAAGTTGTCGTAGAAGAAGGCATACAGGTTGTGACAACAGGCGCGGGTAATCCGGAAAAATATATGAAAATGTGGAAGGACGCCGGCGTGAAAGTAATTCCGGTGGTGGCTTCTGTAGCTCTCGCAAAGAGAATGGAACGTTGTGGCGCAGATGCGGTTGTGGCAGAAGGCTGCGAGGCAGGGGGACACATCGGAGAGACTACGACGATGGCGCTGGTCCCTCAGATTGTGGACGCTGTAAATATTCCGGTTATCGCAGCCGGAGGGATTGCAGACGGAAGAGGAATTGCAGCGGCGTTTATGCTGGGGGCAAAAGGCGTTCAAATGGGAACACATTTTGTAGTAACCGAGGAATCGCAAGTACATGAAAATTACAAGGAGCGCATTATCAAAGCAAAGGATATTGATTCCAGAGTGACCGGAAGAACGACAGGACATCCGGTGCGGGCGCTTAGAAATGACATGACAAAAAGATATACAGAACTGGAAAAGAACGGCGCCGGTTTTGAAGAACTGGAACAGTTGACACTGGGGGGACTTCGAAAAGCAGTCGTAGACGGTGATGTGAAAAATGGAAGTGTAATGGCAGGTCAGATTGCCGGAATGGTAAAGGAGAAAATGTCTTGTCAGGCGTTAATCCAGAAATTAGTGTCAGAAACAGATGCACGAATTAAAGGAGCCGGTTTTTATGAGTAAAATCGCATTTATTTACCCCGGGCAGGGAGCGCAGAAAAGCGGAATGGGCGCAGATTTTTATGAAAATAGTGTCAGTGTAAGAAAGATTTTTGACAAAGCGTCCGAGGTACTGGATCTGGATATGAAAGCGTTGTGTTTTGAACCAAACGATAGATTGGACATTACAGAATATACGCAGGCGGCGCTGGTGACAACCTGTCTTGCCATGACGAAGGTTGTGGAAGAAAAAGGATTGAAGCCGGATGCGGCGGCAGGGCTGAGTCTGGGGGAATATTGTGCCATTTCTGCTGCGGGCGGTATGGATGAAATGGATGCCATAAGGCTGGTGAGAAAGCGGGGCATTTTAATGCAGAACACAGTACCGGCAGGAGAAGGCGGTATGTGCGCCATTCTGGCTATGGAAGCGGAAGAGATTGAACGTATCCTTGAAAAGACAGAAGATGTGACGATCGCAAATTATAACTGTCCGGGGCAGATTGTGATCACCGGAAAAAAAGAAGCTGTGGAAAAAGCGGCAGAAAAACTAAAGGAAGCAGGAGCGAAGCGGACGATGATGTTAAATGTCAGCGGCCCGTTTCATTCCCCTCTGCTGGAGGCGGCAGGAGAGGAACTGGGCAAAGAACTAGAGCAGGTAGAGTTACATACACTTACCATTCCGTATTATACAAATGTGACAGCCGGAAAAGTCGTTGATATTGCGGAGACAAAGGCGTTGTTAGAACAGCAGGTCAGCGCCTCTGTAAAGTGGATGCAAAGCGTAGAACAGATGATTGCGGACGGTATCGATACATTTGTAGAAATCGGTCCGGGCAAGACATTGGCAGGATTCATGAAAAAAATCAACCGAGATGTGAAGGTATATAATATCGGAACATGGGAGGATGTAGAGAGAGTTGTGGAGGAATTGACATGTTAACGGGAAAGGTCGCAGTTGTAACCGGAGCGTCCAGAGGAATCGGAAGGGCAATTGCCTTAAAACTTGCTTCTCGGGGGGCGACGGTTGTCATTAATTATAATGGTTCGAAAGAAAGAGCCGAAGAAGTGAAACATGAGATTGAAGCCGGAGGCGGAAGTGCAGTTCTCTATCAATGTGATGTCTCTGATTATGGGAAATGCGAAACATTTATACAGACGGTAATGAAAGAGCATGGAAGGCTGGACATTCTGGTAAATAATGCAGGCATTACAAAAGACGGTCTTTTGATGAAGATGTCGGAAGAAGATTTTGATCAGGTGATCGAGACAAATTTAAAGGGAACTTTTAATACCATCCGCTTTGCATCAAGGCAGATGTTAAAGCAGCGCAGTGGACGGATTATCAACATGACTTCTGTAGTGGGGGTTACCGGGAACGCAGGACAGGCGAATTACGCGGCGTCCAAGGCAGGGGTGATTGGACTTACAAAAGCCGTGGCAAGGGAAGTGGCTTCTCGGGGGATTACGGTAAATGCCATTGCCCCGGGATTTATTGAGACGGATATGACGTCGGTACTTTCTGATAAAGTGAAAGAGGAGGCGTCAGCACAGATTCCTCTTGGCAAATTTGGAAATGTGGAAAATGTTGCGGCAACAGTGGCATTTTTGGCATCTGAGGACGCCGGATATATTACAGGACAGGTCATTCATGTAGACGGTGGTATGTGTATGTAACTATTGAGCCACAGACCGGGTTGGCATGGTCAAGTTGGTAGGGCAGGAAATGTAAGGAGACAGAAAATATGAAAAGGCGAGTGGTTGTAACCGGACTTGGAGCTGTAACACCAATCGGAAATACAGTGGAAGATTTCTGGAACAGCATCAAAGCAGGAAAAGTCGGTATCGGTGAAATTACCAGATTCGATACGACAGATTATAAAGTAAAGATTGCAGCAGAGGTCAAAGGTTTCGTGGCAAAAGAGCGTATGGACTTTAAAGCGGCAAAACGAATGGAATTATTTTCGCAGTATGCAGTTGCCGCGGCAAAAGAGGCTTGTGAAGATGCAGGTTTGGACATGGCAAAAGAGGATGCCTTTCGTGCGGGGGTCATCGTAGGCTCTGGAATCGGAAGTTTAGAGGTCGTAGAGCGCGAGTACGAAAAAATTTTGACAAAGGGACCGGCGAAAGCGAATCCTTTGATGATTCCTCTTATGATTTCAAATATGGCGGCAGGAAATATTTCTATCCAGCTTGGGTTCCGGGGAAAATGCACCAATGTAGTGACTGCCTGTGCATCTGGAACCAACTGTATTGGGGATGCATTTCGTGCTATCCAGTACGGCGATGCGGACATTATGTTGGCAGGTGGGACGGAGAGTTGTATCTGCCCGACAGGAGTGGCCGGTTTTACGAGTCTTACTGCACTGTCAAAAGCAACAGATCCTTTGCGGGCGTCCATACCATTTGATAAGGACAGGGACGGATTTGTTCTTGGAGAAGGAGCCGGAGTTGTCGTATTGGAAGAGTTAGAGCATGCGAAAGCGAGGGGAGCTCGGATTTACGCAGAAGTTGCAGGCTATGGAGCTACCGGAGACGCTTATCATATTACTTCTCCGTGTGTAGACGGAAGCGGAGCGGCGAAAGCAATGACGCTTGCTATGGAAGAAGGTCAGGTGAAGCCGGAGCAGATTGATTATATCAATGCCCATGGAACGAGTACTCATCATAACGATTTGTTTGAGACAAGAGCCATCAAGTTGGCGCTGGGGGAAGAGGCTGCGGGAAATGTGGTCGTTAACTCGACCAAATCGATGATCGGACATCTGCTGGGAGCTGCCGGAGGAGTAGAATTTATTGTTTGCGTAAAGTCCATAGAAGAAGGGTTTATACATCAGACCATGGGAACGGAAGAAGTAGATGAAGAATGTACTTTAAATTACGCCGTAGGCGCACCGATAGAAAAGGATGTGAATTATGTACTGTCCAACTCTCTCGGATTTGGCGGGCACAATGCAACTTTATTGTTAAAAAAATTTGAAAACCAGATATGAGGAGCAACAGAATGAAATTTGAAAATCTGATTACATTAATAGACACTGTATCCGGGTCAAAGCTAACAGGCTTCAAATACGAAGAAGAAGGCGCCAAAATAGAATTAAGCAAAAAAGAAGGCAAGGTTCAGGTAGTGTCGGCGCAGACAGTGGCGCCGACGGCAGAGGTGAACACAGAAGTTTTATCGCTGGCCGGTATGGAACCGGGGACACGGAATTCTTCCGAAAAAACAACAAAAGAGAATGGAACCGATGAGCCGGAGGGAAATCTGGTGGTATCTCCTCTTGTAGGAACATTCTATGCCGCCCCTTCCGAAGGTGCAGAGCCATTTGTCACGGTGGGAGATTCTGTAAAAAAAGGACAGACGTTAGCGATCGTGGAAGCGATGAAGCTGATGAATGATATAGAGAGCGATTACGACGGAACCATCGCAGAAGTTCTCGTAGAGAACGGGCAGCCGGTAGAATATGGACAGCCATTGTTCCGTGTGAAGTAAGTTGGGTACACCCCATTTTACATTTGGGTACAGGTCAAAATGCAATTTAGGACGTAGCCCTTTTGAAAAAGGATACGTCCTCAGGAGGTAGTTATGTTAGATGTTAACCAGATAAAAGAAATCATTCCCCATCGTCATCCGTTTCTCCTCGTAGACTATATTGAAGACTACGAGCCGGGCGAGTATGCCGTAGGATACAAATGTGTAACGTACCGAGAGGATTTTTTTGCAGGCCATTTTCCGCAGGAACCGGTGATGCCGGGAGTCCTCCAGATAGAGGCGCTGGCGCAGGTAGGAGCTGTTGCGATTTTGAGTAAGCCGGAAAATCGTGGAAAGATTGCATATTTTGGAGCAATTAATAAATGTAAGTTTAAAGGGAAGGTAACACCGGGAGATAAACTAAAATTAGAGACAAAGATTATCAAGGCAAAAGGTCCGGTAGGTGTGGGCGAAGCAATAGCCAGCGTAGATGGAAGAGTGGTAGCCACAGCGGAACTTACGTTTATGATTGGATAGGTGGAATTACATGATTAAGAAAGTATTGATTGCAAATCGTGGTGAAATTGCAGTTCGCATTATTCGTGCCTGTCGTGAGATGGGGATTGAGACGGTGGCGGTATATTCAGAAGCAGATAAAGAGGCGCTCCACACGAAGCTTGCTGATGAAGCTGTCTGTATTGGACCGGCACCGTCCGGCGAAAGTTATCTCAGTATGGATCGCATGATAAGTGCAACGATCATAACAGGAGCAGATGCCATTCATCCGGGTTTTGGATTTCTGTCCGAGAACAGTAAATTTGCGGAGCTTTGCGAACAATGTAATATTACATTTATTGGTCCGGGATCGGATGTGATCGCAAAAATGGGAAATAAACAGGAAGCCAGAAACACTATGATTTCAGCGGGAGTCCCTGTTATTCCCGGGAGCAAAACTGCTGTTTACGATGCTGGAGAAGGGGCTGAGATTGCAGAAGAGATCGGTTATCCGGTAATTATAAAAGCTGCTCTTGGAGGCGGCGGCAAAGGTATGCGTGTAGCGCAGACGCCGGAAGAGTTTGCGCAGAGCTTTCATACAGCGCAAAAAGAAACACAGATGGCGTTTGGCGATAATACTATGTATATCGAGCATTTCGTAGAACATCCGCGACATATTGAATTTCAGATCCTTGCAGATAGTTACGGAAATGTTATCCACCTAGGAGAGCGTGATTGTTCTGTGCAGCGTAATCATCAGAAAATGATCGAAGAGTCTCCGTCTATCGCACTTTCTGAAGAGTTAAGAACGAAGATGGGCGAAGCGGCCGTGAAGGCAGCGAAAGCAGCCAATTATGTCAATGCCGGAACCATTGAATTCTTATTAGAGAAAAGTGGAAACTTTTATTTTATGGAAATGAATACCCGCATTCAGGTGGAGCACCCGGTAACGGAGTGGGTGACAGGGATCGATCTTATAAAAGAACAGATCCGTATTGCGTCAGGCAAGAAACTTTCTTATACACAGGAAGAAGTGAAGCTGACAGGTCATGCTATCGAATGTCGTATCAATGCCGAAAATCCGGAAAAAGGGTTTCTGCCGTCACCGGGGACCATTACAGATATGTATATGCCTGGCGGTAAAGGGATCCGCATTGATTCTGCGATCTACAGCGGCTATACGATTCCGCCGTACTATGATTCTATGGTAGCGAAGCTGATCGTATGGGCAAAAAACAGAAACGAAGCGATCCGTAAAATGCAGACTGCACTTGGGGAAGTGATCATTGAAGGTGTGGATACGAACGCAGATTATCAATATGAGATTTTAAGTCACCCGGACTACATTTCCGGTAACATTGACATTGAATTTATTGAACGATTGTAGGAATAAAGGGGAACTATGAAATTAGATAATGTATTCAAAAAGACGAGACATGTGGCAGGAAGAAAAAATTATTTTACGCTTCATGGCGCTAGGCCGGAAGTACCGGAGGGACTGCTTCGAAAATGTAACAAATGCGGCGGTGCAATTATTGCGGAGGATATAAAGAAAGACTTTTACATCTGTCCAAAATGTGGAGGGTATTTCCGGGTGCATGCGTACCGTCGTATCGAAATGATTTCCGACGAGGGAACATTTGAAGAGTGGGATCTGGGGCTTATAACAAGAAACCCACTGCATTATAAAGGCTATGGAGAAAAGATCAAGACGTTACAGGAGAAAACTCGCCTTGAAGAAGCGGTAGTGACCGGGAAAGTGAAAATTAACGGGACGGAAACCGCGGTCGGCGTTTGTGACGGGCGGTTTCTGATGGCAAGCATGGGAGAAGTTGTGGGAGAAAAGATTGCGAGGGCTGTAGAGCGCGCTACCAGAGAAAGACTTCCGATTGTTATTTTTGCCTGTTCGGGAGGAGCCAGAATGCAGGAAGGTATTGTCTCCCTTATGCAGATGGCAAAAACTTCTGCGGCGATTAAACGTCACAGCGACGCAGGACTTTTGTATATCAGTGTTCTTACAGACCCTACAACAGGGGGAGTGACGGCAAGTTTTGCGATGCTGGGAGATATTATTCTGGCAGAACCGAAAGCGCTTATTGGCTTCGCAGGTCCGAGAGTTATTGAGCAGACTATCGGACAGAAGCTTCCAAAGGGATTTCAGAGGGCGGAGTTTTTATTAGAGCATGGGTTTATTGACGCAATTGTAGAACGTCCGCAGATGAAAGATACATTGTCTGAGCTTTTAAAAATGCATAAACCAGATGAAGAATCACAGACATTACAGGAAGAAAACAACACTTCTGCCGCCGAGTCGCTTTTAGATACGGAGGCGTTAGAAAATACACTTGCTGATGCATGGGATCGAGTAGAGATTTCCAGAATGAAGGATCGTCCGGTGGGAAGTGATTATATTCAGGCGTTATTTACAGAATTTACAGAATTTCACGGCGACCGCTATTTTGCAGATGATCAAGCGGTCATCGGAGGACTTGCAAGATTCCGGGGAATACCGGTAACAGTAATTGCACAGGAAAAAGGGCGAAACACAAAGGAAAATATTGAGCGTAATTTCGGAATGCCGTCGCCGGAAGGATACCGAAAAGCATTACGGCTTATGAAACAGGCAGAGAAATTTCACAGACCAGTCATTTGCTTTGTAGATACACCGGGAGCATTTTGCGGAATGGAAGCAGAAGAGCGAGGACAAGGGGAAGCCATTGCCAGAAATATTTTTGAAATGTCCGGGTTAAAAACGCCGATTCTTTCTATTATTATCGGAGAAGGCGGAAGCGGCGGAGCGCTTGCAATGGCAACCGCAGATGAAGTATGGATGCTGGAAAATTCTATTTACTCTATTTTATCACCGGAAGGATTTGCAAGTATTTTGTGGAAGGACAGTGCGAAGGCCAAAGAAGCAGCAAAAGTTATGCGGCTTACAGCGAAAGACCTAAAAGAAATGGGAGTAATTGAAAGGTTCTTTGCAGAGCCTACACATTTTACTGTAGAAAATCTCAAAAAGGTTACCGAACCATTGGCATGTGGGATTGCGGGATTTTTGCAAAAATATTCCGGAATGTCTGAGAAAGAACTGACGGAGCGGCGTTATCGGAGATTTCGGGATATGTAGAGGCTCATTATAACAATATGGATGCTATGGAAAAGGTGGAGAATACTCTGCCTTTTTCTGCTTCATGGGTGTGTCGTTTCTTTTGACAGCGGTTTGTGTCAGGTGATATAATAGCATCACGAAGACAAGTAGGAGAAAGAAAAAGATCAGGGGAGTGGATTATGATTCGAAAGTTTGAAAAAAACGATATAGACAGGGTGGCAGAACTTTGGCTGGAAACCAATATCTGTGCACACGATTTCATTTCGGAAATGTATTGGAAAGATAATTTTGATAGGGTAAAGGAGCTGTTTGTTCAGGCAGAAATATATGTTTATGAGGATGCCCATGATATTCAGGGATTTGTAGGATTAGACGGTAATTATATTGCGGGGATTTTTGTGTCAGAAAAGATGCAGTCCGGGGGGATCGGCAGGCAATTACTGGATTATGTAAAAAGTATAAGGAAGAGTCTGAGCCTGAAGGTCTACCGGAAAAATATAAGGGCGGTGAAGTTCTATCAGCGAGAAAAATTTCAGATCCAGAATGAAGGAACGGATGCCGATACAGGCGAAAAAGAATATTTGATGACCTGGCGATCAGAAGAACATAGCGGATAGCATGATAGTGCCGGGAATGTATGGTCGCAGAGGGCTGCGATCCGATCATGGAAGGAATAAAGACGCGAAGGAATAAGAAATTACAAAGATAGGTGAAATTTTATATAAATTATATATATCTTTTTGACTATCTTTCTATATCTTCTTAAATGTCCGCAAAGCCTTATTTTATCGGCTCTACGGGCATTTTG
>CAUWLL010000045.1:0-19677 GCA_963559605.1 uncultured Lachnospiraceae bacterium | reverse complement strand
CAGGGATTCTCAAATAGACAGATTATAGCGGAGGTAGATGCAATATGTCGATAGAAAAGAAAGAATTTAAACCGAAGATTGTAGCATTCTGCTGTAATTGGTGCAGCTACGCCGGAGCAGATCTGGCAGGAAGCAGCCGTTTAAGCTATCCGGCAGATGTTAAGATTATCCGGGTACCATGTTCTTGCCGTGTCAATCCGATGTTCATCTTAAGAGCATTTGAAAAAGGTGCAGACGGCGTGATCATGTGCGGATGTCATCCGGGCGACTGTCACTACAGCACCGGAAATTATTATGCAAGACGCCGTATGACACTTCTGTTTTCTATGTTAGATTATATCGGTGTAGAAAACGGACGTACCAGAGTAGAATGGGTATCCGCAGCAGAGGGTGTGAAATTCTCAGACACCATGAATAGTTTTGTGGAGAAGATCACTTCTCTCGGAGAAAATGTAAGATTGGGGGATTTAAGATGCAGGCAATAGTTGAACGTGCAAAAGAACTGCTTCGTGACGGAACCGTAGCACGGGTTCTTGGTTGGAAGATCGGCGACCTGCCTTACAATCCGGAACCGGCTTATTTTGAGACCGAAGAAGCTTTGAAAGATTTCGTATATAACGGCTTTTGCGGAGCTAATTTAAGCAAATATATGATCGAGGCTTCCAAACTGGAAGGAAAGACACTGGTCTGTTTAAAACCGTGCGATACTTACAGCTTTAACCAGTTGCTCAAGGAACACCGCGTAGACAGAGACAAAGCATACATCATCGGAGTGGGCTGTAAAGGGAAGCTGGACATTGAGAAAGTAAGAGCAAAAGGTATCAAAGGTATCCAAAGTATCGAAGGGGCAGAACTTACCGATGCGGCAGAGACCTTAAAGATCCAGACGATCTACGGAGAGAAAGAGATGCCTTATGCGGATGCCATGTTGGAGAGATGTCATGTATGCAAAGGGAAAGAGCATATGGTATATGACGAGCTTATGGGCGAGTCCAAAGAGACGAAAGACAGCGACCGTTTTGACGAAGTGGCAAAAATCGAGGCTATGAGCCCGGAGGAGAAGTTTGCTTACTTCCAAAGTGAGCTTAGCAAATGTATCCGGTGTAACGCATGCCGCAACGTATGTCCGGCATGCAGCTGCCGCAAATGTGTATTTGACAGCAATAAGTTTGACAGCTCGCAGAAAGCCAATGCCGATAGTTTTGAAGAAAAGATGTTTCACATTATCCGTGCATTCCATGTGGCGGGAAGATGTACAGACTGCGGAGAGTGCAGCCGCGTATGTCCACAGGGAATACCGCTTCATTTATTTAACCGCAAATTCATCAAAGATATTGATGAATTGTATGGGGAATATCAGGCGGGAGAAGATACAGATTCAAAAGCGCCGCTTACAAACTTTACGTTTGAGGATGCAGAACCAAGTATTGTAGGAAAGAGGGGATAATGTATGTATAAGATAGCAAAAGAAAATCTGTCCGCATTATTCCAGCTAATTGCGGATCATCAGGAATTATATCTGCCGGTGAAAAAAGCCGGACAGACCAACTATGCGGCGTGGGATAAAGACGCAGAAGTAGACCTTGACACTTTAAAAACAGTGAAATCTGCAAAGGATACATTCTTTCCGCAAAGCGAAGGACTTTACACCGTAAGAAAAGAAAACAAAAAGATGAAAATTGAGCCGGAAGCGTTAAAAAGCCAGGACTTTGTAGTGTTTGGCATGAAGGCCTGCGATGTGAAAGGCATTGAAGTTCTGGACAGAGTATTCTTATCTGACCCGGTAGATTCTTTCTATGCGGCAAGACGGGAACACGGAACTGTGGTTGCCATGGCTTGCCACGAACCGGAGGAGACTTGTTTTTGTAAAGTATTCGGGATCGATGCGGCAGATCCGGCGGCAGATGTAGCTACATGGATGTTAGAAGAAAATTTATATTGGAAAGCTTTGACAGAAAAAGGCGAGAAACTGACAGAAAGTGTGAAAAGTCTGCTTGAGGAAGCGGACAGCCGGGAAGAAGGAAAGGTGGAGGAAGAAAAAGAATCCATTCACAATATCGTTGAAAAACTTCCGTATATGAATCTGAGTTTAGACGGCTGGAATGCAGACGCTCTTTCTGAGAAATTTGATTCTCCGATCTGGGAGGAATTATACAAGCCATGTCTTGCCTGCGGAACTTGTACTTTCGTATGTCCGACCTGTCAGTGCTATGACATCAAAGACTACACCGCAGGAGAAACGGTATCTCGTTACAGATGCTGGGATTCCTGTATGTACTCTGACTTTACTATGATGGCTCACGGTAACAACCGTACCAGTCAGATGCAGAGGTTCCGTCAGAGATTCATGCACAAGCTGGTGTACTATCCGGCAAATAATGACGGAATGTATTCTTGTGTCGGATGTGGAAGATGCGTGGAAAAATGTCCGGCAGCATTAAATATTGTAAAAGTCGTGAAGGCATTTCAGAAACAGGGGGATGAAACATAATGTGTGAATGTAATTGTCATAAAGATTATACACTGGATACTTTGATCCCACAGGTGGGTGTGATTACAGATATTCGTCAGGAGACGCCGGATGTCAAGACCTTCCGTGTAAATGCGCCGGAAGGCGGCAAGCTTTTTGAGCATATGCCGGGACAATGTGCCATGGTGTGCGTACCGGGTGTCAGTGAGGGGATGTTTTCTATTACATCTTCACCGACAAACAAAGAGTATCAGGAATTTAGTATTAAAAAGTGCGGCGTCCTTACGGACTATCTCCACAGCTTAGAAGTGGGAGATGAGATCACGGTTCGCGGACCATACGGGAATTATTTTCCCGTTGAGACAGAATTAAAAGGGAAAAACCTGTTGTTTATCGCAGGTGGTATCGGGCTTGCCCCTCTTCGCTCTGTCATTAATTATGTCATTGACAACAGAGAGAATTACGGAGATGTAGATATTGTCTACGGCTCCCGTTCCGCAGACGACTTAGTCCAGTTAAAAGAGATCCAGGAAGTATGGATGAAAACCGAAGGGATCAACGTACATCTGACGATCGACAGAGAGCAGGAAGGCTGGGACGGTCATGTGGGGTTTGTTCCGAACTTTGTGAAAGAGTTGGGATTTGATACGGACAGAACAGCCCTTGTGTGTGGACCTCCGATCATGATCAAATTCGTACTTGCGGGGCTTACAGAACTGGGATTTACAAACCAGCAGGTATACACAACACTGGAGCTTCGTATGAAGTGTGGCGTTGGAAAATGCGGAAGGTGCAACATTGGTTCTAAATATGTGTGCAAAGACGGTCCCGTATTCCGCTTTGACGAAATTGACGAACTGCCAAACGAATATTAGGGATAAAGAGCAACGAAATCGAAGTTGGTCTACAAGAATCACTACGAAAGGACGAAAAGAACATGGAAAAGATGGTAGATGTATATTTTAGCGGCAAGAGATACAGTGTTCCGGCAGACCTCACCATTATGACTGCAATGGAATATGCAGGTTATACATGGAAACGGGGCTGTGGATGCCGCCATGGGTTCTGCGGAGCATGCGCGACCATTTACAGAATCAAGGGAAGCAATGAACTGAAGACTTGTCTTGCCTGCCAGACACAGGTAGAAGACGGAATGTATGTGGCAAGTATTCCGTTTTTCCCGACAGATAAGAGAACTTATTCAATCGAAGATGTGAAACCGACACAGCAGATCATGATGGAGTTATATCCGGAAATCTACAGCTGTATCGGCTGTAACGCCTGCACCAATGCTTGTACACAGAACTTAAACGTTATGCAGTACATTGCCTATGCGCAGCGTGGAGAATTTGAAAAATGTGCAGAGGAATCTTTTGACTGTATCGGCTGCGGATGCTGTGCGGTCAGATGTCCGGCAGGTATTTCCCACCAGCATGTGGGTGTTCTGGCAAGACGTCTCACAGGAAAATATATCGCTCCTGAGGCAGAGCATTTGACAGAACGCGTGGAAGAAGTAAATAAAGGCGCATTTGACGACCTGATCGAGCAGATCATGCAGAAACCGATCACAGAGATGAAAGAATTATATAATAACAGAGACATTGAGAAATAAGGAGGGCAAAGACGTGAATACACCATATCCAGAATATATGATGGAATCTATTAAAAAGGTAGAAGCCACAAGAGCGCAGCGTATGTCTACAGAACCAAGACGTCTGACGGCAGATGAAAAGGATGCTCTTCTTAAAAAATATCACCCGGATTATAACCCGGATGCGTTTGCAGAGATTAAAGTAGGTCCAAACAAAGGGGAGAAGGCTCCTTTAGAGCTCGCAGAGCTTCTTCATTCCACAAGCCGTATTTTAGGAGAAGATATTGACATTACGAAAGTGGATTACGATGTAGACGTACTTGTTATCGGCGGCGGCGGCGCGGGAGCTTCCTGCGCGATCGAGGCGCACAATGCAGGCGCGGACGTTATGATCGTGACAAAACTTCGTATCGGTGATGCTAACACTATGATGGCAGAAGGCGGTATTCAGGCTGCCGACAAAGAAAATGATTCGCCGGTACAGCATTATCTTGACGCTTTCGGAGGCGGACATTTTGCCGGAAGACCAGAGCTTGTAAAGCGTCTTGTTATGGAAGCGCCGGATGCGATCAAATGGCTGAATGAGCTTGGCGTTATGTTTGACAAAGATGAGGACGGACGTATGGTCACTACCCACGGAGGCGGAACTTCCAGAAAGCGGATGCATGCTTGTAAAGACTACTCCGGCGCAGAGATTATGCGGACACTTCGTGATGAAGTCATCAACCGTAAGATCCCGGTGGTAGAATTTACTGCGGCAGTAGAACTTTTGAAAGATGAAAAAGGACAGGTGGCCGGAGCGGTTCTTCAGAATATCGAGACCGGAGACTACCTGATCGCAAGAGCGAAGACGGTTGTCATTGCAACAGGCGGTGCAGGAAGAATGCATTATCAGGGCTTCCCGACTTCAAATCATTATGGAGCAACGGCAGACGGACTGATCCTGGGCTATCGGGCAGGGGTACCGCTTCTGTATCAGGATTCTATCCAGTATCATCCGACAGGTGTGGCACATCCGCCGCAGATGCACGGCGCGCTGGTGACAGAGAAGGTTCGTTCCGTAGGCGCCCAGCTTGTAAATGCAGAGGGTGAGGCGTATATCCATCCGCTGGAGACAAGAGATGTCAATGCTTCCGGTGTGATCCGTGAGTGCCGGGAGGGGCGTGGGATTGAAGCCCCAAGCGGACAGCAGGGCGTATGGCTGGATACTCCGATGATCGAACTTCTCGGTGGAGAGGGAACCATCGAAAAGAGAATCCCGGCGATGTTCCGTATGTATATGAACTATGGCATTGACATGCGAAAAGTTCCGATCTTGATCTATCCGACACTGCATTACCAGAATGGCGGACTTGAGATCAACGGAGACGGATTTACGAAAGTGATCCCGAACCTTCTGGTGGCAGGAGAGGCTACCGGCGGAGTACACGGAAGAAACCGCCTGATGGGTAACTCTCTTCTGGATGTGATTGTATTTGGACGAAACGCAGGGAAGAAGGCGGCAGCAAAAGCAAAAGAAGTAGAGCTTGGCGAGATGAATCTGGAGCATGTGAAAGCATATGCAGAGGAATTAGAGAGTGCGTCCGCAGACTCCGGTATGGTATCTCCGTTGTTACTTCCAAACTATGCCCGTCACGAGAGATAAAAACAGGAAATGTAGAAATTATTATACATAAAAGAAAGGGATGAGTCATGGGGATGTGGACATGGGTTCAGGAAAATCTTCTGTCCAATACTCTGATGATCGTATTTTTGATTGCAGTCATCGGGTATCTGGTAGGAAGTATTAAGATAGCCGGGATCGAGCTTGGCACTGCCGGAATCCTACTGGTGGCGCTTGTGTTCGGACATTTTGGCTTTGAGGTCGACAAGCTGGTACAGGATTTGGGATTGATCTGCTTTGTGGCTTCCGTAGGATTTATTGCAGGGCCGAAGTTTTTCCGAAACTTCAAATTAAATGCGAAATCGTATATATTACTTGGAATTATCATTATTGCGGCGGGGGCGCTTACCTGTACTGCAATCATCAAAGTATTCGGTGTGCCGGACGATGTAAGCGTAGGTATGATGGCGGGAGCCCTTACCAGTACGCCGGGACTTGCGGCAGCCTTAGAGGCGACCGGTTCCGAAGCCACATCCGTAGGATACGGAATTGCCTATCCCTTCGGCGTGATCGGGGTGGTACTTTTCGTGCAGCTCATTCCGAAGATCCTGAAAACGGATATGGCGGCAGAACGGGCGAAATTCGAAGCCGCGGCAGGGGTAGACGTAGATGAGTTCCGAAAGACAAAAAAAGAAGAACTGTTTTATGCAGACAGTATGGGATTCTTTCCGTTTTCCCTTGCCATTGCGTTTGGCATTATACTTGCTAAGATTCAGATCCCGCTTCCGGGCGGAGCAGTGTTCAGCCTTGGAACCTCCGGCGGTCCGTTGATCGCCGGACTGATCCTGGGGCATTTTGGAAGGATCGGAAAACTGAGTGTAAAAGTTGAAAAACATGTGTTAGAATGTTTAAGAGAGTTCGGACTTGCGTTGTTTTTGATCGGAGCGGGCGTACAGGCAGGCGCCGGATTTATAGAAATCTTAAAAGAGCAGGGAGTACTCCTGTTTGTATACGGCGCTTTGATGACATTGATCCCGATGTTCCTAGGTTATATATTTGCCGCAAAAGTATTGAAATTAAGTCTTTTCAACACGCTTGGTTCTATCTGTGGCGGTATGACAAGTACTCCGGCTCTTGGAACCTTGATCCGTGTGACGGAAACAGATGATGTAGCAAGCGCCTATGCGGCGACTTATCCGGTGGCACTTGTGATGGTAGTACTGGCATGCCAGTTTATCGGGATATTCCTCTAACTATTCAGACATGCGCTCATGTGACAGAGTGGAAGCGCAAGTTTACTTGCAGCAAACACTCTGTCCGTCAGCATATGGCTGAATAGTTAGAAACATTATAATTAGGAGGTAACAGAAAATGCGTGAGATTCATGTACAACAGATTACAGATGTTGTGGAGAAATTGTGTATCGAAGCAAACCAGTATCTCCCGGAGGACGTGCAGTGTGCGATCAAGAACTGCCGTACCTGCGAGGATTGGGAGATTGCACAGGGTGTTTTAGATAATATTATTACGAATTTTGAAATTGCGAAGGAAGAGAACGTACCGATCTGTCAGGATACGGGGATGGCATGTGTGTTCCTTGAAATCGGACAGGACGTGCATCTTGTAGGGGGCAGCCTTTCTGAAGCAGTGGACGAAGGGGTGCGCCGTGGCTATGATAAAGGATACCTTCGTAAATCTGTGGTGGGCGATCCGGTACGCCGTGGAAATACGGGAGATAACACTCCGGCTATGCTTTATACAGAGATCGTTCCGGGAGAGCAGATAAAAGTGACGGTAGGACCGAAAGGATTCGGAAGCGAAAATATGAGCCAGATCCGCATGTTTAAACCGTCTGCTGGACTTCAGGGAATCAAAGACTTTATTCTGGAAGTAGTAGAGACCGCAGGACCAAATCCATGTCCGCCAATGGTGGTGGGTGTCGGTATCGGTGGAACCTTTGATAAGGCAGCTCTGCTCGCGAAAAAAGCGCTGATGCGCCCGGTTGATTCTGAGAATCCGGACCCTTACTATGCAGATCTTGAGAAAGAAATGTTGGAGAAAGTCAACGAGCTTGGAATCGGTCCGCAGGGCTTTGGCGGCAAAACGACAGCCATCGGACTGAACATTGAAACATTACCAACTCATATTGCAGGCATGCCATGTGCAGTGAATATCAACTGCCATGTTACACGCCACAAAACGGAGGTGATTTAAATGGCAGCCAGAAAGATTACATTACCACTGACAGAAGAATTGGCAAAAACACTGCATGCAGGAGACAGCGTGTTAGTCACAGGAACGATTTACACCTCCAGAGATGCAGGGCATAAAAGAATGTGCGAGGCTCTGGCAGAAGGAAAAGAGCTTCCTTTTGATCCGAAGGACGCGACCATCTATTATGTGGGACCGACTCCGGCAAAACCGGGGAAAGTGATCGGTTCCGCAGGTCCTACAACAAGCGGCCGTATGGACGCTTATGCGCCGACTATGATGTCAGTAGGAGCCAGAGGCATGATCGGAAAAGGCGCCCGTCTTCCTGAGGTGGTGGACGCTATGAAGAAATATCATGGGGTTTACTTCGGCGCTATCGGCGGAGCAGGAGCTCTTCTTGCAAAATGTATCAAAAAAGCGGAGCTGATCGCATATGAAGATCTGGGGGCAGAAGCCCTTCGTAAGTTATATGTGGAAGACATGCCGCTGGTTGTCATCATTGACAGCGAAGGAAAAAACCTTTATGATGATGGACGGAAAGCGTATCTTGATACGAAGAAAAAATAAGATGAAATGAGGCACGTATGCAGTTTATAAAAGACGATATTTCAACCATTGATAAAAACCACATGCCGATCCCGTGGCATTCCTTTTCCAGTGAGGAGGATGATACGCCGGCTTTGGAGGCATCCTTAAATGAGAAATCCACGGTGATTTCCCGGATTGGGTTCATGCTTCTTTCCTGTGGAACCGGTGCGTTCCGGGTGAGAAGTTCCATGAATCAGATTGCAAAAGCATTGGGCGTGACCTGTGCTGCGGATATTGGGCTGGTATCTATGGAGTGTACGTGCATGGATGAGGGAAAGAGCCGTACACAGGTTATGACCCTTACCAATACCGGGGTAAATACAGCGAAGCTT
Organism: uncultured Lachnospiraceae bacterium; assembly: GCA_963559605.1. GTDB lineage: Bacteria > Bacillota > Clostridia > Lachnospirales > Lachnospiraceae > Dorea_D. The sequence continues at coordinate 10,882 of CAUWLL010000045.1, read as the reverse complement.
GCGAGATTAGAGAAGTTTGTCTGTGATTTTCCTGAGAAATACAGTCATCTGACGGTTGAAGAGATCCACCGGAAGCTGGACGAACAGGATAGAATAAAATCGGGATACAAACCATTGACATTAGGACTTGCGGCAGGATTTGCCTGCTGTGGGTTTACCCTGCTTCTGGGCGGCGGTCCTATTGAAATGCTCTGTGCCTTCTTTGGCGCGGGTATCGGGAATTATCTCCGGGTGCAGTTGATCCACCGGAAATTCACACTGGCATTACAGGTGGTGGCAGGGGTGGCGGCTGCGTGTCTCGTCTATACGGCGCTGCTTCGGTCACTGGAACTGGCATTTGGTATTTCTGCAAACCATGAAGCCGGATATATCTGCGCCATGCTGTTTATCATTCCCGGATTCCCATTTATTACCAGTGGAATCGATCTGGCAAAGCTGGATCTGCGCTCGGGGATAGAACGATTTACCTATGCAGCACTGATCATTCTGGTATCTACGCTGACAGCGTGGATCATGGCGGTGACGCTCCGGTTAAAGCCGGGAGACTTTGAACCACTTGGACTGAGCGTAGGTGTGTTGGCAGCGCTCCGGTTCTTGGCAAGCTTCTGCGGAGTATTTGGATTCTCTATTATGTTCAGCAGCCCTTACAAAATGGCGGCGATGGCAGGAATGATCGGAGCTGTGGCGAACACCTTAAGACTGGAACTGATCGAGCTGGTGGGAATCCCTCCGGCGGCGGTAGCTTTTGGCTGTGCATTTTTAGCAGGGCTTCTTGCGTCCCTATTAAAACCGTCTTACGGTTATCCGAGAATTTGTATTACCGTACCGTCGATTGTCATTATGGTTCCGGGAATGTATTTATACAAAGCCATTTATAATATGGGAACCGGTGTGATCCTAGATGCGTCCCACTGGTTTACAGAGGCAGTGCTCATTATGGCAGCCCTTCCGCTGGGCTTAATATTCGCAAGGATACTGACGGATAAAGAGTTCCGGTATTCGATATAGATACAGATGATTTAAGCAGTCAGAAATGGCTGCTTTTGTGTTATAATAAAGAAAATCCGGGGAACAAAGGAAAATTGAGGGAATCCGCTTATGTTGATGATGTATCTGAGTACCATAAATACTCAGGAAGAAAAAACAAAATTTGAACAGTTATATTATGCTTATGAACGCAAAATGTATGCCGTGGCATTTAAGATCTTGAAAAATCCCGAAGATGCTGAAGATATAGTACACGACAGCTTTCAGGCAATCATAGAAAATCTGGAAAAAATTCAGGAGATTCACTGTCACAAAACATGGAACTACATAGTTACTATAGTTAAGAACAAGGCAATTACCCGTTATCATAAAAAGAAAAAGCATAGATCCGGGGAACTTCATGAGGAGGAGTGGGAGGAGAAAAGTCCGCCCCTCTCACCGGTTTATGAGTACGTGGAGAAACAGGAGATTGCAAGAATAACGGCGGATCTGATTCTTGAACTTCCGGAACAGTACCGCTATGTAATATATCTGTATTATTATAATGAGCTTTCTTTTGCAGAAATTGCAAAGACACTTGAGATTACAGAAGCCAATGCAAGACAGATCGCAAGCAGGGCAAGGAGACTTCTGGAAAAACAATTACGGGAAAGGGGGATTACGCATGGATAAGATGATATTGACAGAAGAAATTTTAAAAGACGCAGTAAAAATCGCCTGCCATAAGGAAGATTCCCTTTATGAAAAAGAGATAAATACCTGTACGCATCTATTTTCAAGAAAGTATAAAAAGAAGATGAAAAAGCTGATGGCATATGCGTCACAATTCGAACAGAAGCATGAACCGTACCCTATAAGCTATGGAGTACCTAAGAAACGTTATCTTCTGATCGCAGCCATTATCATTATGATGGTATCTATGACAGCTATGGCAGTAGAGCCGATTCGGGAAAAAGTTATACAGTTGATAGAAAAGTGTTTCCCGGAATATACAGAAGTCAGTTTTCAGGATCTTACAGGGAAAGAGGCGAAGGACTACGAATTGCCGGATAAGATGGAGATACACAAACTAACTTACGTGCCGGAGAATTATAAGTTTTTGGAAGAAAACTTTGACGAGACATTCTACATATACGATTGTGTATATATAAATGAAGAGGGAAATACCCTGTGGTATGGGCAGACTGCGATCAAATATTCAGATGCAGCAATTACATCAGATGGGAAGAAAGCTCAGATCTTAACGCTTAAAGGAAAAGAAGCATTTTGGATCAAGGATGAGCATGGATGGAATACAATAATATATGTAAACGGAGACTATGTCTATACACTGGGCGCAGAAGAAAACATTCAAACATTGACAGAAATTTTTGAAAAAAATAAAAATATTCCATAATCCGGTGTCACAAATACCTTTCATGGTTGTTACTATAGGTAAACAAAGCATGGAGGGTATTTTTATGTACAAAAGAGTAAAAAATGTAATAGTAGCTGTGGTGTTATGTGCGAGCGTGATAACATTGCCGGTTTCGGCATCTGAACCACAAGAAGCAGAAATCGGTGGAATTCAGTTGATGAGTGTGGATACGAGAAAAAACACTGTGACGTTGAGTATCTCTAAAGGAAAAGCTGTATGTGGAACAAAAGTGATAGCAAGAAGTTCTAAGTTGATTAAAGTAAATATGTATTTGCAAAAATATTTATCTGGAAAATGGAAAACAATAGAATCATGGAGTGGTAGTAAAACAGGGGTAAGTTATTCCCTTTCTAAAACTGTGACCGTATCCAAGGGAAAGTACCGGGTAAAGGCAACAATTAAGAGCGACAGCGATACGATTACAAAATATAGTCAAAGTGCAGTATATTAAGGAGGGCTGAGTAATGGGAATTTTGTGGAAGAAGATAACATCTTGGGTTTTGATTTTGACAGTCACGCTTACGTCTGTATCTTTGGAAAAATTGACAGTGTATGCAGAAGAGACAGCACAGACAGAAAATGTTAAACAGGAAGATGATGTAGAAGAACCGATAAACACCGGAAAAGTAAGCGCTGAAGAATACGAGGTAGATAAGTCGGACGCTATGCTTGAAGAAAATACAGAGACGTCTACCACTTTTGATGTGGGAGATGATAAGAAGATGACTGTATTTTATGAAGAACCGGTTCGTTATGAAGATGAAAACGGAGAACTGACAGATTATGATCCGTCTCTTACCAAAATACAAAGTGACGAGACAATGAATAACGAAGATTTGACGGGATATGTGTACGAAAATACACAAGGAGATAAGAAACATTATTTCCCAGAAGAATTGTCGAAAGAAACGCCGGTTATTCTGGAAAACGAAGATTACTCAATTAAGATGAATCCGACGGAAGAAGTGACAGAAGTAGCTGCGAAAAAAGAGGAGTATACAAATGGATATGAAGAATCAGAAAAGGCTCTGTTAAAAGCAGTCTATAACTCCTCTGAGTCAAAGACAACTTATACCTATACTTCCAGTGAATCTGGGGTCAAAGAAGAGATTATTTTAAATGAACGACCAGAACAAAATACTTTTACTTATGATTTGCAATTAAAAGGAATGACAGCCAGAAAAAATGATGCCGACGAAGGCATTACTTTGTATGATGAGAATACTGGAGAAATTGTAGGTATTATTGCGCCACCCAATATGAACGATGCATCTATGGAAGCATATAGTGAGAAACTGACAAGCGAGATTACGAAAGATGATAAGGTGGATGGGATTTATCATGTAACAATCACAGCAGACAGAGAATATCTGGACGCACCGGAAAGAAAATATCCCATTACCATCGATCCTACTGCAACATGGGTAGGAAGATCTGACATTGGAGATACTTACGTATTGAGTGGATCTGCCTATAAAAACTATAATTTTTACGCTAATTCTATTATCGTGAATGCAGGTAGGGTGTATACCGTACTTATATGAAGTTTATAGATCTTATAGCCAAAGTAAAGGGATACTATGTAGACAGTGCAGTTTTGAAACTTTACGAAACCGGAAACAGTAACAGCGGACAGACTGTGCAGGCGTATCGTGTAAAGGAAAGTTGGAAGTGTAATGAAATCAATTGGAATAATCGACCGGGATACGATACTCTTTACAGCAGTGTGAAGTCTACCGGAAAATACAAAACAGCCCGTAGCCTGAATCTTACATCCTTTGTGAGAGGTCTTGCAAAAGGTTCTATTAAAAACTATGGAATTATGTTAAAGGGATCGGACGAGAAAGGACACTATTGTGAGTTTGTAGGCTCAAGGCACACGGCTACATCTTTACGTCCTAAGTTATCGGTAGTATATTATGATAAACCGACAGCGCCGTCGTCAGTAAGTGTTTCTCCGCAATACATGAAGAAAGGTGGAAAACTTACTGTAAACTGGGCGGGGATCAGTTCTAAATCTTTAGCATATACGCAATACCGTATTGCGGCTTATGATCCGGCTACCAAGAAAGATACAAGGACGGCTGTGGCATATTCCGCAAATACAAAACTTAAAAATACTGCCAGTGGTTCTATGGCTATTCCAGCCAGTGCGTCATGGGTAGACGGAGCATGGAGAATCTATGTCAGAGGTGTGGACAGCGGAGGACTTGCAGGTGCAGAAAAAGGAACAGTATTCTATATTGACGGAACACCTCCGGCACTTAATCAACCTGTTATAGAACCGGTAAGTAGTGCAGAGAAACCGGCATCCTCTACAACACCTAAGATTAAGTGGACCGGTGCTTCTGACAAGAATTTATCCCGGATACAGTGCAAAGTGGACAATGGGAACTATGTATCTATGGGAACATCAGCCAGTGGGACATATACTGTGCCAGCAGGAGCGATCCGTGGAGACGGAATGCACACCATTACCGTACAGGCGTTGGACAAAGCCGGGAATGTGAAAGAACATAAGTTGAATTATTATTATAAAGAAGAATGGAAAGGATTTGGGGATTATCTTCCAAAAGCAAACACATTATCCATCAGAAAGGATTATGGGAAAACAGTGATTAGCTGGGAAAACACAAAACCTCTCAGTGATTCTGTTTATTATCGGATACATTGTGGTAATACAAAGGATTTCAAAATATCGGAGAGTACCGTTGTATGTCCGAAGGCAACAGAAGGACATTGGACAGATATGAAAACCGGAATAGGAAAAGACTGTTATTATAAATTAGAACTTATTAAGACGGATTCGGCAGGAAAGACAGAGTATCAAGTACCTGTAGAGCAAGTGTTGACAGTGAAAGATTTGGCGTTGCCCGGTCAAAAAGAGAAGTTTGGAGTTAAGGAATATCTAGGATATTATAATTATGCTACGCCGACAGGAAACGGAACAGTAGAAAGCAGCAGCGGAAATATGACTTATACACAGGAGGATGCAATCCTTCCCTCCAGTCAATTACCATTTGAAGTAACGAGGACTTATAACAGTCAGTGGAAACAGTCAGGAATATTCGGGCAGGGTTGGAGTGATTCGCTTCACAAGGAATTATCGAAAGGAACAAGCGGAGAAATCTATTATCAGGAAAGTGATGGCAGTTTGTATACTTTTGAGAAAAGCGGGGATGCCTATATATGTAAAGAGAGCAAAGATTACACATTACAGTCTGAAGACACTGTGAAAGGAGATAATCTTGATTATGAAGAGCATGATTTATCCAGTACGTTCATAGGAACAGATGAGTATGTTATTGAAGGCGAAGAAGAAATTTTGGAATATGAACACGAATATACGGTCAAATCCAAAGATGGCTTCCTTTACCGATTTAATCAGGACGGACAGTTAGTGGCAACTGTTGAACCGAACGGAACGTTTCTGGTCTATGAGTATCGTAAAGACGGTCGGTTAGAAATTGTGAAAAACAATGTGGGAAAGGAGATTGTTTTTACCTATAATAAAGAGGGAACAGCAGAGACTATATCCCTGCCGGATAAAACAAAACTTATCTATAGTTATAAAGACGGGAAACTCACTGAGATGAAGCACTGTTCAGCAGACGGAAAAGACAGTGTGTCTTACGCATATACATATGCCGGAGATGTTCTTACAAGTGTTACCGATGGAAAAGGTCAGAAGTATGAAATGACCTATGATAAAGAGAAGGTTGTAAAAGTGACGTATCCAAACAAGGAATCCTACCATCTGAATTATCAAGTGGGAACGACTTCTGTCACGAAGAAGAATGAACAAGGCGCAGACATCTATACGACAACAGTGTCTTATGACACTAAGAGTGGAAAGAAGCTAAAGGAAACGGATGCAGACGGAAATGTAACCGAATATAAGTATGAATATGATAAGAATCCGTTTCTCGTAACAGGAACAACAAAGAAAACAGAGTATGAAACACTGGTTGACGGCAAGGTTATTTTCAAAGAGCAGGAACAAAAAACAGTCACTACTTATGATGACAGTGAGAATATAACAAAAGAAGTGGAGGAAGACGGAACTAAAACAGAGTATACATATCCAAAAGCAGAACAGGCGACAGAATGGAACTGTGACCAGCCTACGCAAGTAGAATTTTTGGCAGACGGTTCCGTGACGCATTCTGAAAAGACTACTTATGACGGTGACGGCAATGTATTGACAGAAACAGACAATACAGATAAAAAGAATGTATCTATTACAAAAAATGCATACGATACAGAAGGAAATGTGACGGCTGCTGTAACTAAGGAAAACGGAATTACTACGTCTGAGGAACAGTATACTTACGATTCTGATGGCAATGTGTTAAATGAAAAAACACAGAGCGCAGATGTGAAAACAGAGGATACAAGTGTCTATGACGCTATGGGACGCGTGTTAAAAAGCACGGATGAAAAGACTGGGGAAGTAACGGAGTATCAGTATGACTACCGTGGCAGAGAGATTCAGAAAACCGTTACGTTGAACGGGAAAACACAGACAAGTACATCTGCTTATGACGCTAACGGAACATTGATTTCCGAGACGGACACAGAAGGTATTAAGACTACTTATAAGTACGATGTTCTAAATAGGGTAATTGAGAAAACAGTAAGTAAAGGTGAAACTGTGACCTATCTGACCTCCTATGGATATGAAGATATTACAGTACAGGATATAGCCGGAGAAAAAATAATCAAAAATGCGTATGTAGAGAAAGAAAGTTATCCGGATGGCAGTACGTCTTCTGAAAAATATTATGACACCAACGGAAAGATTGTCAGAGAAAAGGCAAACGGTATCTATACAGATTACAGTTATGATAAGAGCGGAAACCAAATCGGCGCTTATACAAACGGCACAAAGGCAAGTGAGAAGGCAGGCAAACGAATCCTCACACTTTATGACGAAAAAGGAAGACAGACGCACACGATTGTAAATCCTGTGGTAAATGGGAAAGAGCTGGTTGTAGATGAGAAAAAGACGATTGTATTATCCAAAGAATATGACGAAAAAGACAATCTTTCCAAAGAGACAGATGGTCTTGGGAATGTGACGAAGTATACCTATGATGATTCCGCAAGGATTACAGCGGTTATACAAACTGACGGAAAAGAAGATATTGTCACAAAAGCAGAATATAAAACCGATGAAAACTCGCAGGAAAATACGACAGTCATTACCGATGCGGCAGGACATAAAAGTGTGGAAGTAACCGACGCAGCCGGACTGACGAAGAAAACAGAAGATTTGGGAGACAAGGCAGAGGAGAGCATTGCAACTTCTTATGAATATGACAGTAGAGGAAATCAGACTAAGACAATCTATGAAAGCGGAGATTATCGGGTAGATGTATATGATGAAAGAAATCTTCGGACAGTATCTAAAGGATTTGATACCAATGACAAGCAGACCTTACAGACAGAGTATACATATGACGACCAATATCGTCAGATTAAAATGGTTGATGCAAAGGAAAAAGACGGCGTAATTACACCATACCGTTATAGTTATACGGGATATGACGGCTTCGGAAGAACGGCATGGGTATCAGAAGTAAGTAAAAGCAGCGAGCCGTCCAAGGAGGAAATCGAAGCACATAAGATTCGGTTTTCCTATGATGCAGAAGACAAGGTGACAGCAGTTTTTTATGCACTGACTGAGAAAGGTGCAGTGGAGAGTTTACATTTCTCCTATGACTCCAATCGTTGGCTGAAATCAGTACACGCAAAATTAAAAGGAGAAGATGAGAAGAAAGCGGTACGTACTTATGAGTATGACAAACTTGGAAAAGTGGCTGTTGTCAAAGAGTACCCGGATTTTGCGGCAGGTTCCGATACTTGTATCGCCAAAACCTATAGCTATAATGAGCAAGACTTGGTAAGTTCCATGGTGTACAAAAAAGGAGATGCCCTGTTAGAAGAATATACTTATGAATATGATAAAAACGGAAATATTATCAAAAAAGAGGAGAAAAATCTTACTCTGAAAGAAAAGAACGCTCAGAAACATTTTACAAAGGAATATACTTACAATGCATTAGGTCAGCTTGTAAAGACAGAAAAAACAGACCATAAAAATAATGACACCAAGTCAACAATTGCCTACCAATACGATAAAGCAGGAAACCGTATTAAAAAAACTGACGGAGGAGACGAGACAAATTATACATACAACGGACTGGATCAGTTATTGACAGTGGTTACGAAACCGGAAGAAAAGACAAAACATCAGATTTCCTATGAGTACGATATGAATGGAAATCAGATAAAGGAAACAGACGCCGAAACAGGTACGGTTGTTGTAAACGAATATGATACAGAGAACCGGCTGAGTAAAGCGACAGTCAGCGGGCAGGGAAATACTCTTGTACAAGAGAACCTGTACAATGGAGACGGACAGCGGATTCAGAAGAAAGAAGGTTCTGAGATTACGAATTACTTCTATCAAGATGGAGTTGTATCTTATACTACCGAAGAAAATACGGAAGAAAAATCCATCCAGAATCTCCTGGGGCTGGAAGGCAATATCATAAGTGCAGAACAAAAAGACAATAATTCAGAAAAACTTAAGAATAACTCTGCTAATTCTTATAATTATTTCCTGTATAATAAAGATATACAGGGCAGTACGACAAGTATTCTGAATAAAGGCGGTACAGGTGAGCTTTCCTATGAATACGATGATTTCGGTGAGACGCAGACGCACGGAGAAAGCATTCTTAAGAATGAAATCTGTTACACAGGAGGAAGCTATGATAAGAATACCGGTCTTTATTACCTGAATGCCAGATATTATGATCCGGAAAACGGAAGATTCCTGAGTCAGGATACTTACAGAGGTGAACTGAATGAGCCGGATACATTACATTTGTATGCGTACTGTAAGAATGATCCGATTAATTATGTGGATCCAAGCGGACACGTAGCAATATCTGTGTCAGTGGCTGTTTATGCAGGGGCAGTAATATATGCATATGGGTGTTTAGTATATTATTCTTATTTATACCGTTCAAAAGGAAAAACAATCTATGTATATAAGAGTAAGACAAAAAAGAAGAAAAAAGAGGTCGATCCTTATGCAAGACCAAATCAAAAAAAGCAGAATAGAGAGGTTAAAGAAAAAAAACGGAAAAATAGTAGTTGGACGTCTAAAAATAATAAGAGAGATGGAAAACCTGCGAAACCCAAAAAACATACTCCGGCAAAATCACATAGAAAAAAACAAAAGAAATAGAAATACATTTTTGGTTTTTACAGAAGGAAGGAATAGAAAACAATGAATTTATGGAAAACGGAAAAATGGAGAGAAAAATACGACATGACAAGAATAAGAGGAGGTTTAAGATTGAGGTGTGACTCCGGCATAGATTGTGAAGTTAGAAGGGCGTGTAAAGAATTTTGTTACTGGCTCAGGAAAGAATATAAATTTCCGGTAAGAGTCCCCATTTACCTTAAAAATCAAGATAGAATCAGAGCAAAAGATGGAGAATTGGTAACAGCAATTTTTTGTGGACCATATAATAAATACCACGAACCGCATATAAGAATTGCGGTAGGGGATTATCAAGAATTGTTATTATTAAATCCAGAAGATAAGGATAATATTTTAGCGGGGTATCTTTGTTCTATTGCTCATGAATTGACTCACTATTATCAATGGCTGAATGACATTGAACTTACTCCGATCGGCGAAGAACGTCAAGCTGTCAGATATGGGGAGTTCATACTAAATGAGTATGCGCAGACAAGGGAGCATCCGTAGAAAATCAGAAGGATTGTATTAAGAAGGTTCTGAGATTACGAATTACTACTACCAAGAAGGGGTTGTGTCTTATACTGCTGAGGAAAATACGAAAGAAAATATGAAGGGATATATAGGTGTCTATTTGCTCGGAAAGACTTAGAATAATCAGAAAGGAGAATAATTGTTTGGTTTTAAGGAATCAAAAAGATTATAAAATTAGGGATGTTATATAGTTTAGAGTATTTTTATTGGGACGATAATCCATTAAATGATGATGAAGAAGTGTTAGGAGTATATTCTTCCTATGAGTTAGCGGAAAAAGCTATGGAAAAATATTTGCAGACTCCGAGATTTAAAGGTAAGGAAGAAGCGTTTTTTATTGTGGATTATAAATTAAATGAAGAAAGCAGTATGTGGAAAGAGGGATTTATTTCGTAGCAAATAGACAATGATCTCTCGGAATCTTGAGTGATTATTTATCGGTGGCTGCCGAAGCTTGTACTTTGAAAAGCAAATATAGTTCGGAATAGAAAAAAGAACGCAGAAAACAGACATAACTGTCGCTATGCCTGAAAAATGGTGTATAATAATCAAAGGATTATGCCGCATTTAAAATCAACTTTCTCAGGGTGGATTCAAAGGTCAAATCCCAAGCATCCAAATGCTGAAGCATGAGGATGTGATACAGGCGGCAGTACCACATCTTA
>CAUWLL010000044.1:0-19907 GCA_963559605.1 uncultured Lachnospiraceae bacterium | reverse complement strand
TAACCCCTCAAGAATGAGGGGAAGGGGAGTTGAAGTGTCGGAGACACTTTTTTACCTCTGTCACTATGGGACTAGTGCGAATTGTTTTATTCTTTAAGATCTTCATACATAAGATAATCTCGTAAAGCATTCATGTCTTTGATTATTAAATATCCATCTTTCTTTTCGATATATCCCTTATTGGTCAAGGAAAGAAATATGTTAGAAATACATACGCGGGATAACCCGGTCTGATGAGCCATTTCCTGATGTGTAAACTTAATGTTCAACCGGTAATATCCTTCTTTGGTCTGTATGCTGTAGCGCTCGATTAATCCGATAAGGGAGTAATATAAACGCTGGTGAGAGTCATCAAAATTTAATTGTTCTAAAAGTCCGGTGATAAGTCGTGTTTTTAAAGATAAGGCTTTTAACAGACTTAAGGTAAACTGAGGGTTTTTCTGGACTTCCTCTATAAATTTTTTTCTGGAGATCAAATACAAAGTAGTGGCTGTTCGGGTAGTAGCCGTGCAATAGTTTGGAAGTCCGTCAAGGCAAGAAAGCTCTCCGAAACAAGTTCCTTTGTCTGCAATGTAGATGCTGCGTTTTTTACCGTTTTTTGAGTATAAATCAAGGCAGACACGACCTTCTTTTACAAGATAGAGCCGAGAAGGGGTATCTCCCTGATGGTAGATGACGGTTTCTTTTTCATAAACTTCAATAGGCACATCGTGCACCAGAGTGTTCCAAGCTTTGTCGTCCATGCGAATCCATGGAGACATATAAGAAGAAAACATTTCTTGGAAAGAATCATCTGGCATTTTCGTTTCCTCCTTTCAAAATATAAAGCTGTGAAAATGGTCTGATATTTTATTAACATATCAAAAAAAGTGCGATTATTTACGCGATATGTAAACCAGTTTACAGAAAGAATACAGCAAAATGACTATAATTGTCAATAAAAACAGATAAAATTTATGGAAAATTGCTGGAATATAGTGGAAAGGAGGGAATAGCGTGGAAATTGACAAAAAATCATTTGTGTTGGGAATGGTCACAGCGTTCGGCGAATGTGTTGCAAATGAAGCAAAAAGGCTGGCATTTAGTCCGCCGGTCTTCCCGACCTATGAGGAGGAGCTTCTACCGGAAATTATGCAAATATGCGAAGAACAAGGTCTTCAATATTATCTTGAAAAAAATGAAGATATGGATGAAGACAGGAGAGTCTACTGGTGGGTACTCTATAAGTTTTCAGAAGAGTTGGAAACCTATTTAAAACTTCGCAGCAGTGGAAAGAATCCGGCATGGGATTTTGGAGACTTTAAAGAACTTTTAAGCTACGGGATCATCTGGGGGGAAGGAGCTGAAAATGTCGTTCCTAAAATGAGAAAAGAAGCCAGCGCAATGGATCCGGTAACAAGAGTCCTTTTTCCGAACGGTGGGTGGCCGATAGAAAAAGGCAGTAATTAGTAGAAAATGAAAAGGAGAACGTGATTATGAATTCATATGGATTTATTGAAACAAAAGGTTATGTAGGATGTATCGAAGCAGCAGATGCAATGGTAAAAGCAGCCAATGTAGAAATGGCAGGAAAAGTAGAGATCGGCGGGGGATATGTAACGGTAATGATCAAAGGCGATGTAGGCGCGGTAAAAGCAGCTGTTGATGCAGGCGCAGAAGCGGCACAGAGAATCGGAGAGCTGGTAAGCGCGCATGTGATTCCGAGACCAAATGAGGGACTTCTGGAACTGTTTCTTGCGGATAAGGACGAAAAATAAAAGATAAGAGACAGTTTTGAGAGAAAGGAGTTGTAACAATTGAAGAAATTTTATACAGCATCGGACGTTAATTTTTATGCTTCAAAAGGTGAGAATGTAATACAGATCCAGCCGGGGGATGTGATCACGTCTGTGGCAAAAGAAGAAGCTGCGAAGAAAGGAATCCGTTTCGAACTATCCGGCAGTCAGCCGACACCTGCGGTTTCGGTACCGGTTCAGCCAGAAGCAGCGTATCCGGCTCCGGCGCCGTCAGCGCCAACATATCAGGCACCGACATATCAAGCGTCGACATATCAGGCTCCGATAAATTATCCGGCAGTGAAAGCGCTTCCTTATAAAGGACTTTTAAGTGAAGCAGAGGTGGACCGCTGGAGAGAAGAATTCCCGATTTTAAAGAACGTAGCACATCTGGGGAATTGTTCACAAAGCGCACAGTCCAAACGTGTTCTGGCAGGAATCCAGAGATATTTGGATAACTGGGGCGGTGTAGGAATGGACTGGGATTCCTGGATGCAGGAAATTGATCTGGCAAAAGCAGAGTTTGCAAAATTAATCAACGCTAAACCGGAGGAGATTGCAATTGCGTCATCGGTATCAGATCTGGTAAGCTCCATTGCCAACTCTTTGGATTATACAGGAAAAAGAAAGAAAATTGTTGTGACAGATATGGAATTTCCAACTGTAGATTATATCTGGCTGGCAAATCAGAGACATGGTGCAAAAGTAGACTTTGTTTCTGTAAATGAGAATCATGAAATAGAGCTGAGCGAGTATGAACGTTATATAGATGAGGATACGCTTCTTACATCGATCACACAAGTATATTACCTGAATGGATTCAAACAAGATGTAAAGAAAATCGCAGATATTGCCCATAGTAAGGGCTCGCTGATCCTGGTAGATGCATACCAGTGCCTGGGCACAGAGCCGATGGATGTAAAAGAAATGAATATCGATATTTTGGTATCTGGCTGTCTGAAATATTTGTTTGGAATTCCGGGTGTGGCATTTATGTATGTAAATCCAAAGCTGATCCAAGATCTTAAGCCATCCGTGACAGGCTGGTTTGGACAGACGAATCCGTTCTTGTTCCAGACAAGGTATTTAGACTGGGCAAATCAGACAAGCAGATTTGATACAGGAACACCGCCGGTATTAAATGCCTATGCAGTAAGGGCAGGTCTTGAAATCATTAATGAAGTCACCGTACCAAAGATTAAAGACCGGATCGATATGCTGAGCGCATATGCACTTAACGGAGTCATCAAGCGGGGACTCAAGACGATCAGTCCATTTGACGTCAGCAAAAAAGGCGGCACAACAGCAATTGTTGTCGGTGATAAGGTGGATTCTCATACAATGGAGAAATTACTTCGTGATCGTAACGTTATCGGATCGGGAAGAGGAGAGGTGATCCGTATCGCGCCTCATTTCTACACAAAACCGGAAGAAATCGATTACGCATTGGATTGCATCAAAGATATTCTGGAAGGAAGGTAGGTGCAGGCATGTATATCTGCAGGGTACAGGGAAAATGTGTTTCCACAATAAAAGATAAAAATTTAGTAGGCTATAGTCTGATTACGATGCAGCGTCTAAATAAATCGGGTAATCCCACAGGAGAAATATTGGTGGCAGTAGACACTATCGGATGTAGTGTGGGAGAACATGTGCTTGTTTCAAGGGGCAACAGTATAAAAGCAGTACTTGGGCAGAACAGTCCGGCAGATATGGCAGTAATCGGAATTGTAGATACTTATGACTGTAATGAAAAATAAGGAGGAAATAAGATATGAAATCAAAAGGATTTATTGAAACAAAAGGATTAGTAGCAGCAATCGAGGCAGCAGATGCCATGGTTAAAGCAGCAAATGTAAGCTTGGTCGGAAAGAAAATAATAGGAGGCGGATTAGTAACTGTCATGATCGAAGGAGATGTCGGAGCTGTAAAAGCAGCTGTAGATGCAGGAGCTGCGGCAGCTCAGAAAGTAGGGGAACTGATTAGCGTACATGTGATTGCAAGACCGGATGAAGAAATAGAGGAATTTCTCGCATAATTAAGGTGATGTTATGAAAGAAAATATTGATTTGAGAACATTTGCAATTGTAGATAATATGCAGCCGCAGTACGCGGCAATTACAGGCACTGTTTCCAAAGGGGATATTCCGCTTGCCGGAATGAGTGAACTTTATATAGAACTGGCTCCTGGAAGCGGAGTATATGAATTGCTGAATGTGGCGCTGAAAACATCGAATGCCAAACCTGCTTTTCAGATTGTAGAGCGTGAGTACGGAGAGATCGAACTACATTCCTTTTCACCGGAAGAAGTGAAACAGGCAGGAGAGGCGATTTTAGAAGCGTGTGGTTTATCTGTAACAGATCGCAGGAAACCGAGAATCGTATCCGAACAGATTATTTCTAATACAGATGCGTACCAGGCACAGCTCATTAACAGAGACAGCCGTCACGGCTCCGTGCTGGTTCCAGGAGAAAGCGTTTTCATTATGGAAGTAGAACCTGCGGCGTACATATCAGTTGCAGTAAATGAAGCGGAAAAAAATGCAGATATTAAGGTAGTTACTTTTGATCCGGTGGGAAGATATGGACGACTTTATGTATCCGGTACCCAGTCAGAAGTAAGAAGCGCCAGAGATGCGGCAATCGCAGCAATAGAAGGTATGGAAGGAAGAGCATAGTCTATGGAAAAAGACATTTTTGCGGAATATATAAAAAATATACAGTCAGAGAGATTATCTTCACTGCCTTATAAGAAACCGGAAGTCAAAGAAGTTCAAGATCAGCCGGAGTCTGCGCATACACTTGCTGTATTAAAAGAAATCAGCCAGAAGCTGGATGGGATACAGGGAAGAACACCATCTTATAATTTCGATGAGGATGTAGATCTGGCAATTGTGGGCGGTATGGTAGTTATGCCGGATTGTGGAGTCTTTCCAATGGATCTTTATATAAAGGGCGGAAAAATCTGCACCATAGGAAAGCAAGATAGAATACATGCCAAACGAACGATGGACGCATCAGGGAAATATGTATGCCCGGGGATCATTGATCCACACGTGCATCTTGGATTGTTTGCACCGATGGAAACAGATATGGTCTCGGAAACAAAGGCAGCGATCATGGGTGGTGTTACAACGATAGGAATGTTTTGCGGAGGCGGACAATCTCATTTTACATCTTTCCCGGAAATAGAAGAGCAGGCATCACGTTTCTCTTATACAGATATTGTTCCCCATCTGGTGATCTCCAATGAGGAACAAAAACGAGAACTAAAAGATTATGCAAGATATTTGGGCGTTACTTCTTTCAAGGTATATATGAACGGTATACCGGGGATGATCCCAAGTGTGGACGACGGATTTATCATGGATGTGTTTGCAGAGATGAAACAGACGGGAAAGGAGTGTATTTTATGTTGTCATACAGAAAATACACATCTGGTTGCAAGAGCGCTTAGAAATGCGAAAGAAAAATATGCAGGAACAGGCGATATTGAGCAGTGGCCGGAGACACATCCGGCAATAGCCGAAGAAGAAGCGGTGATAAGAATTGCTTATCTTGCAGAAAAAGCAAAAGTCCCGGTTTATCTGGTTCACATTGGAACAAAAGAGAGTGTAGAACGTTTACGGCAACTGAAACCGTATAACCAATATTTGAACATTGAAACGACGAGTCCGTATTTGTCTGTGGCAGGAACGGAGAGAAAAGACGCTTTGTACAAAATGGAGCCGCCTCTCAGGGAACAGGAAGATAAGGATGCGTTGTGGAAAGCTGTAGCAGACGGGATCGTAGATACCATCGGAACAGACAATGTATGTGAGACAAAAGGTGAAAAGCAGCCGGAATTACCAATCTGGGAAGTAGTACCGGGATATTCGGTATTAGAGACGCATCTTGCTTCTGTAATGACAGAAGGAGTTGTAAAAAGAGGAATCGATATAGAAAAAATTATTACACATATGACAAAGAAACCGGCACAAACGTTTGGGATTTACCCTCAAAAAGGTTCTCTTCTTCCCGGAAGTGATGCAGATATTGTTTTGATCGATATGAGTCAGGAGCGGGAGGTACGTGCTGTGGACTTGAGTTCTCGTTCGGATTTCACGATTTATGAAGGCAGACGTTTAAAAGGATGGCCATGCGCTACGATTAAAGGCGGGAAAGTCGTGATGGAAAACGGCATATTAACAGAAGCAGTTCCGACAGGAAAGATGTTAAAACGATAGGAGGAGATAGACTTGAAAGAAATAAGAATACATGGCAGAGGTGGTATGGGAGCAGTAAAAGCAGCAGAAGCGCTTGTCTATGCCGCTGTAATGGATAACAAATATGGGAATTCGATTCCATTTTTCGGGTTTGAAAGACAGGGGGCACCGGTAACTGCATTTGTGAGAATCAGTGAAGAGCCGATTCGTCCAAAGAACCGGGTATATCATCCAGATATTCTGATCGTACTGGATCCGACAATTATGAATGCAGTGGATGTCTTTGACGGTGTTAAAGAAGAGGGTGTACTGATCTTAAATACGACGCACAGCCCTGAAGAATTAGAACTTCCGCAGCAGATCACAAAAGTAGCTGTTGTGGATGCTACGAAAATTGCATTAGAAAAAATCGGAAGACCGATTACAAATACTGTTATGCTTGGAGCTTTTTGTAAGGCAACCGGCCTGGTATCCGTTGAGGAAGTGGCAAAGAAAGTGGAAGAACTCTGGGGAGCGAAAAATAAAGAAGCTCTGTATGAGGGATATGAGTCTGTTGTAGTAAAAGAAATCCATCGGGAAGGAGGAAGGTAGTTATGGAGTTTAAGAGTAAATATATCGTGCCGGTAGGTGCAGACGGCATACATATCTTAAATACCGGGGACTGGAGAACACAAAGACCGGTAATTGATCAGGAAACCTGCATTAAATGTGGAACCTGCCTTCTATATTGTCCGGTAAATTCAATACACAAAGTAGACGGTGAGTTTGTTATTAATTACGACTATTGTAAAGGGTGCGGGATCTGTGCCCATGAATGTCCAAAACAGGTAATTACAATGAAAGCGGAGGAGGGAAAATAAATGCAGAAATTAGATGTTGTAAATGGCAATATGGCTGCGGCAATAGGGGCGGCACTTGCAAAACCAGACGTCATTGCGGCTTATCCCATCACTCCGCAGACTCCGGTTGTAGAATATCTGACCCAGTTCAGGGCGGACGGAAAAATCGATACAGCAATGAGTGAGGTGGAATCAGAACTTTCGGCAATGAGTGTAGTAACGGGAGCATCACTTGCAGGTTCAAGAACATTTACTGCGACAGCTTCACAGGGATTGGCTCTTATGTATGAACCTTATTTTCGGGCATCTACTTTAAGGCTTCCCATTGTTATGGCAATTGTTAACCGTGAGATGATTTCACCACAGAGCGTATGGGGCGGTCAGCAAGATTCCATGAGTGTAAGAGATGCGGGATGGCTTCAGATCTATGCAGAAGATAATCAGGAAATTCTGGATCTCGTGGTACAGGCATTTAAGATTGCCGAAGACAAGAGAGTATTACTTCCGATCAATATTTGTTTTGACGGATTTTATTTATCTCATATGACAGAGCGGGTATTAGTGCCGGAACAAGAAAAAGTAGATGCTTTTTTGGGCAGGTATCGTGCAGAGCATATTCTTTTGGATCCAGAACGTCCAATGGCAGTTGATCCGCTTACGAATGGCGGACTGTTGATGGAATACCGTTATAAACACTTGAAAGCACAGCAGGCAGCTCTTGAAGTATTTGATGAAGTGGATAAAGAATACGGGGAATTGTTCGGAAGAAGTTATGGCGGAGCAATCGAGGAATATCGCATGGAAGATGCAGAATATGCATTGGTTACGACAGGCTCTATGTCAGGCGCGGCAAAAGATATGGTAGATCAAAAACGAGCAGAAGGTCTGAAAGTAGGACTTGTAAGAATGCGTATGATCCGTCCATTTCCAAAGCAGAAAGTGCAGGAAGCGTTAAAGAAGGTAAAAGCATTTGGCGTAGTAGATAAAAATGTTTCTTTTGGATGTGATACCGGCATTGTATATCAGGAAGTGAAGGCGGCAATGTATGGCGGCAATGCGGTTCCTTCGGTTCCGGTTATCGGTGGTCTGGGAGGCGAAGATATTTCCCTTAAAATGATGGGAGAAGTGATCGATGCAATCGTAGAGGCTGCTTCACAGAAAAAAGATAGAGAAACGATGTGGCTTATGGTCGATGAAGGGTAGGTGGAGAAGATGAATATTGTAGATAAATTAAATGAAAGAGAAGATATGGTTTCTCCGGGTATTTCAGCTTGTGTGGGATGTAATGTTGAGCTTACCTTACGTACCTGTATGAAAGTTCTAGGACCCAATACAATTTATGCGGTACCACCGGGATGTATGGGTGGAGTTGGCGTTGTCGGATGGGATACAAAGTCCGGCTCTAAAATTCCGGTGTTTTTCCCTCTGCTTGATAATGTAGCATCTATGCTCGCGGGTATTAAAATGCACTATGAAAAACAGGGAAGAGATGTGAATGTCGTAGCGTTTGCAGGTGACGGCGCTTCTACAGATGCCGGTATGCAGTGTTTGTCAGGAGCGGCAGAACGCGGGGATAAGTTAATTTATATTTGCTATGACAACGAAGGATATATGAATACAGGATACCAGAGGAGCAGTGCGACAACAAAATATTCATGGACAACCACAACACCTGTAAGTACAGAGGGACGTGGTGGAAAGAAACAGCATAAAAAGGATTTCCCAATGGTTATGGCAATGCATGATATTCCCTATATGGCAACTTGTTCTCCTGCTTATATACCGGATATGGTCCGTAAGCTGGAAAAGGCAATGGAGGCATCTAAGAGAGGGTTGGCATATTTGCATGTATTTAATCCTTGTCTGACAGGATGGGGAATCAAACCGGATACAAGTATTGAAGTGTCCAGACTTGCGGTAGAGACAAATTTCTTCCCGTTGTATGAAGTGGAAGATGGAAAATTTACAATTAACAAAAAGTTTAAAGAGCCAAAATCATTAAAAGACTATCTGGGACGTATGAAAAAATTCCGTCATCTGAATGATGATGAGATTGCAGATATTCAGCAGATGGTGGATAGAAAATGGCAGAGACTTCTTCAGCTGGAACAGTTGTAGAGTTTGGAGGTGCTGAATGGATCAGAAATTAAATGCACTTTTTAATCCGGAAAATATAGCGGTAATCGGAGCGAGCAACAATCCATTAAAAGCAGGATATACGGTGATCCAGAACCTGAATCAGATCGGCTATCCGAAAAAAGTTTTTCCGGTTACGGTATCTGAAAAAGAAATTCTTGGAAGAGTTTGCTACCAGAAGTTATCTCAGATTGAAGATGCTGTGGAGTTAGTTGTTCTTGGAACGCCTGCAAGGCTTATTTATGACATTATGGAAGACTTGGATGTGCGTATGCAGGCTAAAAACGATGTAAAAGTAATCGTATGTATTGCGGCAGATTATGGGGAGACCAAGACGGAAGAAGGATTACGACGTCAGGCATGCTTAATGGATACTGCAAAGAAATATGGTATCCGGGTGGTGGGGCCTAACTGTATCGGAATTATTGACAATATTAATCGCGTAGATACTACTTTCGTAGAAACAATGATACCCAAAGAAATGAGGGGAAGGAAAGGCGGAATCAGTTTTATTTCGCAAAGTGGTGCAATGGCTGCGTCTATTTTGATGATAGGCGCTTCGCAACCGGCTCCGTTTTCTATGAATAAATTTATATCTATCGGAAATATGGCGGATGTGGATTTTATTGATCTGTTAGAATATTTCGAGCAGGATGAAGACACTAAGGTTATCGGTCTGTATCTGGAAGGGTACCCGGATGGAAGACTTCTCATTGATACGATGGCAAGGATTGCTAAGAAAAAGCCAATTGTGGTGTTGAAAGTAGGAAGAAGCAGCATTGGCGCAGAAGCCGCCAATTCTCATACAGGGTCCTTGGCTGGGGCTGATAATGTATATGACGCGGCATTTAAACAATATGGAATTATCCGTGTTTACACAATTGAAGAAATGATGGATACGCTTCAAGCATTTGACGCGATGATCTTGCCGAAAGGAAACAGATGCTTCCTTTTAACACAGGCAGGCGGGCCGGGAATTTATTGTACGGATGCCTATGTGGAAGAAAATATCCTGAAATTTCCTCTGGTATCAGATGCCACGAAAGATAAAATGGTAAGTGTACTTCCGCCGATGGCAAATGTATGCTCGCCGGAAGGCTATGCGGATATTACGGCAGCGGCAACGGTTGAGCATCATGTGGAGAGCTTAAGAGCTGTCATGGATGACGATCATGTTGACAGTGTCATTTTAGTGACTGTAGTACCGACATTTCTTCCAAGAAAAGAGTTGGCAGAAGGATTTATCAAGCTTTTGAATGAAGAAGGATATGGTAAGAAAAAGCCTGTATACCTGTGTATTATGGCAGGAGGTTATGTGCGAGAGTGCAGAGAACTTTTAGAACGGGAAGGAATACGTACGTTTGATACACCGGCACATTGTGTAACAGCAGCGGGACATATGGCTGCGTATCATGATTTTTTATTAAGACAGAAGGAGGAAATTTATGAGTAGATTTTTAAATGAATTAGAAGCGAAGAATCTTCTGTCTGAATATGGTGTTCCAATGGCAAAAAGCTGTGTTGTTACAACAAAGGAAGAAATGAACAATATAACAGAGACATGGGAATTTCCTATTGTTATGAAAGTATTGTCTTCTGATATTCAGCACAAGACAGAAGCAGGATGTGTATTTCTGGGAGTAGAGAAAGAGCAAGTAGAAGAAGTTTATGACAAAATCTGTATGAATGCGAAAAACTACGCACCGGATGCGGTTGTTGACGGTATTCTTCTACAAGAAATGGCAGAAAAAGGGCTGGAAGTAATTGTTGGAATGAAGAAAGATCCGCAGTTTGGACCGATCATCATGGTAGGGCTTGGAGGAATCTATGTAGAGATATTCAAAGATGTTGCGATTCGATTACTTCCGGTTAACAGAGCGGAAATCGGCAGAATGCTAGAGGAGACAAAATTATGTAGAATCATTCGCGGCGCCAGAGGGATTCAGTATGATGAAGAGGTGTTAATTGAAACCTTACTTCAGATTTCTTCATTGGTTATGAACGAGGAGAATATTGAAGAGATTGATATTAATCCACTGTTTCTTTATGAAAAAGGAAAAGGGGCTAAGGGTGTAGATGCATTAATGAAAGTAAAATCATAGGTGGATGATGGGAAGATCGAAAGTGTTACCATATTTATCAGGACTGGTTATGGCGGTATTTTTTGGGATTTCTTTTCTTATGACGCAAAGTGCGTTACAAGAGATGCCGCCCATGGTTCTTATGAGTTACAGATTTGGTGTGGCTGCAATTGTACTTACGATATTAAGAGGCTTGCATGTGATTCGGATAAATTATAAGAATAAGCCTGTCAGAGGTGTTATATTACTGTCAGTATTTTATCCGGGGATTTCATTTTTCTTTGAAACGCTTAGTTTACAGTATGTATCATCTTCGCAGGCAGGAATTCTCGTATCTATTATGCCGCTTTTTGTTACGGCATTTGGAGTATTGATATTGAAAGAACGTCCAAAAAAGATTCAATTATTCTTCATCGTGGCATCAGTGATTGGTGTTGCGATTACCGTAGTTTTTGCAAAAAGTAAAGGTGATGAAGGTACATTTATCGGAATATTACTGATGTTGATTTCGTTGCTTGGCGGGGCGCTTAATAATGTTTTGTCCAGGAAATATTCTCAATATTTTACACCTATCGAAATTACATATATGATGATCTGGATCGGAGCAGTCATATTTACTTGTATTGCAATAGGGCAAGGGTTGAGCGATCTACAGATTTTATCAGCATACAAGGCTCCGTTTTGTTCATTAAAAACATTTTTTACTGTATTGGAATTGAGTGTCGGAACATCTGTAATTGCGTTTTTTTGTATGAATTACATGCTTTCAAGGTTAAAAGCAGCAAATGCATCATTATTTACAAATCTGGCAACAGTTATTTCTATTATTGCAGGTATTGTGATCATGAAAGAGAAGCTGTATTGGTACCAGATTATCGGAGGAGTTCTCATAATATTGAGCGTATGGGGTGCAAATTATTATGAAAACGGAGAGAATACAAAAAAAGGAGGGTTTGCTCATGGAAGAAAATAAAAATAAACGGTTAGAATTTAGAGGAGGGAGCTTCTTTTCATTAGTTCCACTAGTTATCTTTGTATTTATGTGTATCATGTTGTTTGTTGTATTCAAAGTATTTGAGATGGAAGGTCTCTGCATGGGTGGAATTATTGCGATTATTATCGGAAGCTTCTTTTCCAAAGACTGGTCGCATTATTGGCGTGCGGTAGTAAAAGGAATGACGTCTGACATGATGAATACGCTGGCATTGATTCTGCTTGTTGTAGGTATTTTCGGGAAGTTAATGTCTCGTGGCGGAGTGGCAGAAGGTTTTGTCTGGCTGGGTGATACGATGGGGCTTCATGGCAGTGCGTTTGTAGTATTTGCATTCATTGCTACCAGTATTATTTCCATGTCAACAGGAACCTCTATAGGTACTTTATTTTCGGGATTTCCGATTTTATATCCCTCTGGAATCCTGTTAGGGGCGCATCCGTTGTTTTTGGCAGGAGCCATTCTCTCAGGGGCGATTTTTGGAGATAATGTGGCGCCTATTTCTGATACGACGATTGCATCTGCTGCATCCCAGAGATATAGAAATAAACCGGGAACGGCGGATATTGGCGGTGTAGTTGCGAGCCGTATGAGATATGCGTTAGTCGCAATGCTGATTGCCTGTGTGGGTTATTTTATCGTAGGCGGAGCAGGCGCCGGAGATCCAGCAGGAGAAGAGATCTTAAGTGCTTATATGAATCCAAAAGGACTTATTATGTTAATTCCGGTTGTAATCCTTCTGGCAGTGGCGATTATTAAGCAGGATATTTTTATTGCAGCCACATGGGGAATCGTGTCGGGAACGATCATTGGTCTTGTTTCAGGCATTTTAGTGCCGGCAGATATTATTGCTGTACAAGATGGAGCACTTGCAGGCTTCGCGATCGATGGAATTAAAAATATGATCGGAACAGTTGGCTATTTGTATGCGACAGCGGGAATTATAGGTATTTTAAATGAAAGCGGAATGATGCAGAAGATGATCGATGCGTTGATGAAGAGCAAGATGAACCAGACAGTTGTAGGGTCTGAATTGATCATGGGAATCGGTATGATTTTGACATCCATTTGTCTAGGTTCGGCAAATGGACCTGCGATCATCATGTTTGGACCAATCGCGGATCAAATCGGACAAGATAAGGAACTGCATCCGTACAGAAGAGCGAATCTGTTAGATGGATTTGCAAGTACGATACCCGTTATTATCCCGTTTACAAGCTCCTTCATTTTTATTGTGATCAGCTGCGTAAATGGATTGATGGAAGAATATGACTTTATACAGTCAATTAATCCGATGGCTCTGGCAGGCTCTGCGTTCCATTGTATCGCTCTCTTTGTTGTATTTATGTTCGCAGTATTTTCAGGATGGGGACGTGTTTATGAAGGAAAAGACGGCAGCAGAGTAAAAGCAAAAGACTATAAGTAAAATCAGTTGTATAGCGGCAGACAGATATGAGAATGAGAAAAATGCCGGTTGTTAAAAAGAGGAGGCAGGTGTGACTTATGTAGGTCACATCTGCCTCTTCTTTAGAACGCTTAGAAAGATCTATTCTGAAAGTGTGTTTTCATTAAAGTACACAGGAACAGAAGGAACTAACCAACCGGATTCATCATTATTGTATTTGACTTTTAAAAATGGTCTGAAAACTGTTTTTGGACAATTTTTATCTAATTGGTAAGTGATTGAATATTCCATGGTGTTATCATCTGTTTGCTCTGTTTTAACAATTTTATAACTCTTAATATTTGAAAATGACTTCGGAAAATCTAAAGCAAAATCATTGATTTCATTTTCATTTTTTTCTATACCGTATACTGCATTTGCGGTCAAGTCTTCTGCAATTTCGGTTTCTGTGCTAGAAAGACAAACAGAAAGAAGTTTTTCGGGGACGGTAGGACGCTGTTCGATTAAGTAGGTCGGAAGCTCATATTTTTTAGAGGATCCGGAATCAAAACTTAATTCTATATGTGTTATTGTTTTAACTCCGTCAAATTTAAAATCAGACAACTCAGGATTCAGCACTAAGGTCAGATTGTATTTTCTGTTATTTAATTTGACTGCACTCCACTTTAATGCGGTTGTTTGATAAATATTTTTACCATCTGCATATAAGGAAGCGCTTGTAATTTTCTTAGTTAACATGTCGTCTATTTTTGAAGCGTCTACGTCAAAATTTTCTTTAAAGGTGAAATAGAAAGGGATCCAACGATTATATCCTTCCATGTCATTTGAACTTAAGGAAATATAAGCGTTTTCCTGATCGATTTTCAACTTGGAAACATCAAGACGACGTTTTTCAGGGCTAGGGCTATTAGAAACAGGTTTCTCTTTGGAGTTGAAAGAGATGAAACTAATGATGCCAAGGAATAATATAAGGGTAATGATTGTAAATGTCTTTTTCATAAATTTTAGCTCCTTTTATGGTTTATAAATGCACTAATTTTTTCTTGTTTCCAGAGCACATACAATATTGTAAGGTTTGCCCAATGCACTGCCGTTCCCTGTTTTGGACCAAGTGTGCTTTGGCGGTCCGGGTTGGATATAAGTGGTTACACAGGTGAAGGTTTTGCATGGTCGAGAATAGGTTACTTTTATTCGTCCCTGTTTTTTATAGGGAATTTCAAAAGTGCGGGTTACTGAAGTTGAAACGGTATGTGATTTGCTATAGCTACTTTCTAAAGAAGCTGAAACTACACTATTTGTGACACCTACAGAAGTGCTTATCGAGGCAGAGACACTTTTGGAGTTCGACCTTGTCCAGGAAACAGTAGGACATTTCCCGTTCTTTTTAGAATTATTTGCTGTCCATATTTTGTCTGGATGCCAGGTAAAAGAACGTGGTTTTCCGTTTTTTATATTTTTTATAGAATGTCGGTGTGCAGTTACACTGGCGTGTCTTAGTTTGGTAGAATGGATGTGAAATTCTTGCAAATCTTTTCCCAATTGAACTTCTTCGTTTGTTAAGTTGTGGGATTCAATTATATAATCACCCTCGTAATAATAAGTGGGTGTTCCTAGGTTTGAAAAATCTTTTGTGTCATCGAGAACCGGGATGGGTTCTGCGGCAGAAACAGGTGTATTTAAGGTGAGTGTTATTATTGTGGTTAAAATCAGAATGATAAAAGTTTTATATTTCTTCATTAAATTATTCTCCTTTTTAAAAGATGTATTGTATCGATACTAACCATGTAAAAATATTATAGGTTAATAATCACTCGAAGTCAACAGTATATTTTTAATCTATATAGACAAAAGATGGAAATAGTGATTCTGTGTCAAGATTTAGTACAAGTTAAAATGAGATTTTCCTCATATTAACTCGCCGACTGCAATTCGTCTTGTGAAGCCTATGATGCAGCTGTTCATAATCATTTGGTGACATATAATCACAGTGCTTGTGAATTTGTTTTGTGTTGTAGAATGCTTTTAAATATTCGAAAACCAAACGATATGCATGCTCATAATCTCTGATTTTAAATCGATTCAACTATTCTCTCTTAATTAGCGGATGAAATGATTCAATACATGCATTATCCCATGGATATGCTTTTTTAGAATAACCATACTACATGGTTGCGGTTACACGTTTGTATTCTTTCGATACATATTGGCTTCCACGATTGCTGTGTAGAATCAAAGGTTCATCAATGTTACGTTTTGCTTTGGCTTTGTTTATTATTTCAATCACGCAGGATACGTGAACATGGTGGCAATTAAAAGTAAAGATATTACTTGTTTCTTCACATTTTATACTCATTCCTTTCGTTTTCGCTTTTATTTTTCTTTCATTTTCACGTATTCCATGATAGCTACCAAGTAAATATCATATAATTGTTTCCCCCGCTTCTTTCTAGAAAATTTTAGTAAATCGTGGAATAAGTGTTGAATTCAACATATCAGAAAACGAAGAAAAATGTAAGCAACCAGTGGTTGCACCCTGTCAATTAAAGCGTGCGGACAAAAAGCAACCACTGGTTGACAAAGATTTTTTATAGTTTTAAGTCATGTGATAGAATTAAATCAAGTTAATGATTTTAGGGGCACCATAATTCTGTTTTGATCCATTGTAACTTTTTAAAAGCAGAAAAGAAATGACAATGCTTAAAAGAATATGATACAATTAAAAGAAAATTTCATTAAGGAGGGAAAGGAAAATGTTCAATATAATAGAAATAGTATTTCCTATAATGTTTATACTGGTTTTAATAATGATTATTTTCACTTTTGTAAAAGGAATAGCTACTTGGAGTAAAAACAATAATTCTCCGCGTTTAACCGTGCCAGCAAGAATAGTAGCAAAACGCCAGAATACTACGTATAACAATCAACCAAACGCTGGCGATACAACAGGAGCACATGGATTTCATACAATTTCAAGTACTTCGTATTATGTCACTTTTCAAGTAGATAGTGGTGATAGAATGGAGCTGTCTGTATCTGGCTCAGAGTACGGAATACTTGCAGAGGGAGATGAAGGAAAGCTGACATTTCAAGGCAAAAGATATTTAGCATTTGATAGGGAGAATTGAATCTAAAGGTGTATTAGGAACAAATTTTTGAGTAAAAAGGTAATTACATGGAATATCGTTCGTTGACAGATACAACGACTAAATGTATGCATGAGGCTTTCTTAGAGGGTTTCAGTAGGGTTAAGTACTAATACGAGATGGAAACTTTATTAAGCAGAAAAATGGATAAGGAATCATGGATAAATAAAGTGAAATTGGGACCACTTGAGAATTTGAATTTGAGAGGCAAATATGAAAGAATATACCTATATTACTTTAAGAGAAAAACCAGAATTAAAAGAAGAAGCTGCCAAATGGTTTCATGATAAATGGGAAGTGCCACAAGAAGCATATCTTGAATGTATGGAAGCCTATCTTAATCAGGAAACAGAATATGGTTGGTATCTTTGCTTAGATAAAGAACGGATTGTAGGTGGTCTTGGTGTGATTGAAAATGATTTTCATGACAGGAAAGACCTTGCTCCGAATGTATGCGCAGTATATACGGAACAAGAATATCGCTGCCAAGGAATTGTGGGGCAATTACTTG
This sequence comes from uncultured Lachnospiraceae bacterium, assembly GCA_963559605.1. Taxonomy (GTDB): domain Bacteria; phylum Bacillota; class Clostridia; order Lachnospirales; family Lachnospiraceae; genus Dorea_D. The sequence goes on along the minus strand of CAUWLL010000044.1, from coordinate 2,821 downwards.
ATATTGTTGTGAAGGATATGAAATCTAAAGGAATTACTCCGATCTATTTGATTACAGACCACACTAGTTTTTATGAAAGATATGGGTGGGAATTTCTGTGTATGGTTCAAGGGGATAATGAGCCTGATATGATAAGAATGTATCTTCATAGATAAATTCCATTTTATGAGTCGGAAGGAGACCTTATGAAAAAAATTAGTTTGTTTATAGCAATGAGTCTTGACGGATATATTGCGGACAGTAACGGTAGTGTGGGCTGGTTGAGCGGACAAGGAAATGATGCTGATAACATCGACGCATATTCTGAATTTGTGAAGGATATTGATACTGTGATAATGGGGTGGAATACTTATCATCAAATTGCTACGGAACTTTCACCTGACGATTGGATTTATAATGATTTTACCACCTATGTTGTAACACACAAGCAAAAAACATCTTCTGAAAAAATCCATTTTACTAATGAATGTCCTGTTGAGCTGGTAAAAAAACTGCAAGAAGAAAATGGAAAAGGTATTTGGATATGTGGTGGTGCAAACTTAATCCAACAGTTAGTTAGAGAAGATATAATTGATTGTTATTATATTACTGTTATACCAACAATTTTAGGTTCAGGTGTTCGACTTTTTGAAAAAGTTGATCATGAAATTAAGTTGAGACTGCTAAAAACACAGTCGTATAATGGCATGACAGATTTAATCTACATAAAAAGATAAAATTTTTTGGCAGTTGAGTGGACTTGCAAGCAAATATCAAGGGGCATATCAGAAATCGATAGCCCCATTTATCACCAGATAATTTGAACAAATTTTAGTAATTCTCAACCTTTCTTTCAAAGTATGCGCGTGGGTGAGCACATACAGGGCACTCTTTCGGCGCTTCGTTTCCCATGTGGATGTAACCACAGTTGTTGCATTTCCATCCAAGAGGTGCATTGTCTTTGAAAGTCTTTCCTGCTTTGTAGCTTTCCAGTAACTTGTTGTAGCGAGCCTCGTGAGCGGCTTCTACAGAAGCAACGCCTTCAAACTTTACTGCCAGCTCTTCAAATCCTTCTTCTCTTGCTTCTTCAGCCATACGTTTGTACATATCTGTCCACTCAAAGTTCTCGCCTGCGGCGGCATCAATTAAGTTTTCCTCTACAGAGCCGATTCCATGAAACTCTTTGAACCACATTTTTGCATGCTCTTTTTCTTGGTTGGCAGTCTCTTCGAAGATATTAGCCATCTGCACGAAGCCGGCTTTTTTTGCAGCGGAAGCGTAGTAGGTATATTTGTTACGCGCCTGAGATTCTCCGGCAAATGCTTCCATTAAGTTTTTTTCTGTTTTAGTTCCTGCATATTTAGACATTTATAGCGCCTCCTTATATTGAATATACGTTATAGAGTTATATAAAATATACGCCGCTTACAAGTAAACTTGTAGCGGCGATATTTTAATGCGATTGCATAATCTGTAAATTAACCGAAGTAACGAGCAAGTAATCCTTCGAATGCTTTTCCGTGGCGAGCTTCGTCTCTAGCCATCTCGTGTACAGTGTCATGGATAGCGTCAAGGTTAGCAGCTTTTGCGCGTTTTGCCAGATCAAATTTGCCGGCTGTTGCTCCGTTCTCAGCGTCTACACGCATCTCAAGGTTTTTCTTTGTGCTGTCTGTTACAACTTCACCAAGTAACTCTGCGAATTTAGCAGCATGCTCAGCCTCTTCCCAAGCAGCTTTCTCCCAGTATAATCCGATTTCCGGATAACCTTCTCTGTGAGCAACTCTTGCCATTGCAAGGTACATACCAACCTCAGAACACTCGCCTTCGAAGTTAGCTCTTAAATCTGCGAGGATGTCTTCGCTAACACCTTTTGCAACACCTACAACGTGCTCAGCAGCCCACTCTCTGTCACCTGTCTGCTCTTTGAATTTCTCTGCCGGAACTCCGCACTGTGGACATTTCTCCGGTGCAGAATCTCCTTCGTGAACATAACCACATACTGTACATACAAATTTTTTCATAGTCATAATCTCCTTTTTCATATAATTTTTTTACAATCTCAATATTAGTAATTATTACTGATATTAAACTAACATAATTTTAAAAGAATGTCAATTGTTTATTGCTATTTTTTTATTTTAAGTAACTATCCGGCTGTTGAAACCTTTTTTTCGTGTGTTAAGCACTGCGGACAGGTTCCCGTGAACAATACCGTATGGGAATCGATTGTGCCGTTAAAGTGTTGTCCTGCCAATAGATTAAGCCGGTTAAAATGCTCTTCTCCGAGTTCAAGATCAAAAACTTTGCCACATGTATTACATACAATGTGATAATGTGGTTCCGTACATCCGTCAAATCGGTCGCCGCCAAAAGGTGTGGTAATCTTTTGCGCTTCTCCCGTATCCGCCAAAAGGTTCAGGTTACGATATACAGTTCCGAGACTGATATGAGGGAACTGTTTTCTTACGTGCAGATATACCATATCAGCGGTAGGGTGCTCTTTCGTGCTCATAAGATATTCTTTAATGGAAGCTCTCTGCCTGCTGTATTTTAAGGTGGCCATCGTCACACTCCTTTCAATAATAATAGTAGTAATAATTATTATAATTAGTATAAGTCAGAAAGCACCATCTGTCAACATCTATTTATAGTATGTAACAATTTGTAATAAATTAAAATGAAATAAATGTAAAAATTTACCGTAAAAACAAGAAAAATGGAGATGGAAATATGTATAAATGCACTTGACTTAAGGGGAAAATGTATATATAATAATCGCGTAATACATGTAACAATTCTGTAATATTTACAAAAGATAAGAAAACATAAAGGAGGGAGTTTA
>CAUWLL010000043.1:0-20606 GCA_963559605.1 uncultured Lachnospiraceae bacterium | reverse complement strand
CCTGTTTCAAGGCTTTGCAGTATCCTTTTTAATTTTGATGTGTCAAACTCCCGGGAACAGTATCGCTGTTCTCATCGCTTGGTGTACGTACAACGACATACTTTAAAAGTCTTTCATATGCTTTCATTCGAATAATCCCCTTTTCTGAAAAATAATCTCTGCAAAAGATTATAACACAAATTGCCCGTTGATGTATACGAAAAAATGTTATACTATTAAAAGGAATACTGATACGGAGGCGTAGAAAAAGATGAAGTTGATCGGTTTATTGGAACGTTTGGAATATGAAGTGCAGCGAGGCAGTGATGAGATCGAGATTACAGAGCTTATCCATGATTCGCGTAAGGTGACAGAAGGAAGTGTTTTTGTCTGTATTTCGGGAGCTGTGTCTGACGGGCATGCGTATATTGAGGAAGTGGCGGAAAAAGGGGCGGCGGCAGTTGTTGTAGAGCGTCCGGTGGAAGCGCCCGAGGGGCTTACCGTTATACATGTGGATGACACCAGATATGCGCTGGCGCTGATGTCTGCGGCGTATTTCGGCTATCCGGCGGAGAAGCTGAAGGTCATCGGTATCACCGGAACGAAAGGGAAGACAACGACGACCTACATGGTGAAATCTATTCTGGAAGGCGTGGGACACAAAGTCGGACTCATCGGAACGATCGAGACGATCATCGGGGACCGGACGATTCCCGCAAGCAACACAACGCCGGAGTCCTATACCATTCATCAATATTTTGCGGAAATGGTAAAGGAAGGATGTGACAGTGTTGTTATGGAAGTGTCCTCTCAGGGGCTTATGCTCCACCGGACGGCAGGGATCTTATTTGAGATCGGTATTTTTACCAATCTGGGAGAGGATCATATCGGTCCCAACGAGCATAAAGATTTTGAGGATTACAAACGCTGTAAAGGGATTTTGTTTACACAGTGTAAGCTGGGAATCGCCAATGTGGACGACAAGTGGTATGAGGATGTGTTCCGATATGCAACCTGCGAGAAGGAGACCTTTGGTTTTTCCGAGAAGGCAGACCTTCGTGCGACAGAGGTAGAGCATGTGTCAAGACCGGGATACTTGGGCATGAAGTTCAAGGTGACGGGACTTATGGATTTTGATGTGGAGATAGATATTCCGGGAGAGTTCAGCGTATATAATTCTCTGACGGCAATTGCGGTGTGCAGACATTTTGATGTGCCGGAAGAGAATATCAAAAAGGCGCTGAAAGAAGCAAAGGTGAAAGGACGCATTGAGATGGTGAAGGTGTCCGATGATTTTACGTTAATGATCGACTATGCGCACAATGCCATGAGTCTTGAGAGTCTTTTGCATACTTTGAGGGATTATCGTCCGGGCAGACTGGTAACGGTATTCGGATGTGGCGGAAACCGTTCTAAGACGAGAAGATTTGAGATGGGTGAAGTATCCGGCAGACTTGCGGACTTCACGATCATTACTTCGGACAATCCGAGATACGAGGAACCGCAGGAGATCATCAATGATATTATCACAGGGATACAAAAGACGAACGGAAAATATATAGACATTTGCGACAGAAAAGAAGCTATCCGTTATGCCATTGAACACGGAAAACCGGGAGATGTTATTATTCTGGCAGGAAAAGGTCATGAGACGTATCAGGAGATCCGGGGCGTCAAATACGATATGGACGACCGTGTGCTCATTCAAGAGGTATTGGAAGAACGGAAAGCATAGTCATTAAGGAGAGTCATGTACGCTGATATTATCATCGATATTACACATGAGAAATTGGATAAAGTATTTCAATACAGTATCCCTTCAACGCTTGAAGGGATACTTGAGGTTGGGACAGAAGTTGTGGTGCCTTTCGGGAGGAGCAATAAAAAGACAAAAGGATATATTATCGGATTCTCTGAAAAGGCAGACTACGACGAGACGAAGATGAAGCCGATTCTCGGGCGCGCCGAAAAGAGCCGGGCGATCGAGTCGGAGCTGGTTGCCCTTGCCGCATGGATCAAAGAAAACTACGGAGGCACCATGATCCAGTCTTTGAAAACGGTACTTCCGATTAAGCGCAAGGAAACGCTTCGGAGGAAACGGACGGTACGGCTGCTTCTTTCCGAGGAGGAAGGAAAGCGAAAGCTGGACGTTTATCTTCACAAGAACCAGAAAGCGAGAGCCAGAGTGCTGGCAGGGCTTTTAGAACAGCCCCGGCAGGACTATGAGCAGCTCACGAAGAAGCTGAACGTAACGGGGGCGGTACTTCGTGCGCTGGAAGAACAGCAGGTGCTTGCCGTGGATACAGAAGAGCAGTTTCGTAATCCGGTCAAATACAGACAGGACAGGCGGCAGGGCGTTGCGTTTAACGAAGAACAGAAAAAAGCGGTAGAAAGGTTCCGGGCAGACTATGACAGGGGCGTACGTGCCACTTATCTGCTCCACGGTGTGACGGGAAGCGGAAAGACGGAAGTATATATGGAGATGATCGACTATGTGGTTCGGCAAGGAAAGCAGGCGATCGTGTTGATTCCTGAAATTGCCCTTACCTACCAGACGGTTCTCAGATTTTATGGAAAATTCGGAGACAGGGTGTCTGTCTTAAACTCCAGATTGTCTGCGGGAGAGCGTTCGGATCAGATGGAACGGGTGAAACGGGGAGAAGTAGATGTGATGATCGGTCCCAGATCGGCGCTTTTTACTCCGTTTTCTGACCTTGGTCTTATCGTTATCGATGAAGAGCATGAGCGAACTTATAAAAGTGAGCAGATTCCAAGGTATCATGCGAGAGAAACTGCCATTCAGAGGGCGCAGATGGTGGGTGCCGGCGTAGTCTTAGGCTCTGCGACGCCTTCTCTGGAAGCCTATTACCGCTGCAAAAGCGGAGAATTTACGTTGCTGGAGCTCAAGAACAGAGCGGCAGGACAGGAGCTCCCGGAAGTATACATTGCGGATATGCGGGAAGAATTAAAACATGGAAACCGTTCGATTTTAAGTGACCGATTACAGGAAATGATAAAAGACAGACTGGAGAAACGGCAGCAGATCTTGTTATTTTTGAACCGGCGGGGCTATGCGGGTTTCGTTTCTTGCAGGTCTTGCGGATATGTAGTAAAATGTCCTCATTGCGATGTTTCTTTATCAGCGCATAAAGGGGGCAGGATGGTCTGCCACTACTGCGGATACGAGGAAGAGGCGGTGACCGAATGTCCTGCGTGTGGTTCTGAGTATATCAGTGGCTTTAAAGCAGGAACACAGCAGATAGAGGAGCTGGTAAAGAAAACATTTCCGCAGGCAAGAGTTCTGCGAATGGATATGGATACGACCAGAGCGAAGGAAGGGCACGAAAAAATCCTGTCGGCATTTGCCGGTGGGGAGGCAGATATTCTGATCGGGACACAGATGATCGTAAAAGGACATGATTTCCCCGGAGTAACGTTGGTAGGTGTGCTGGCGGCAGACTTGTCTTTATATTCCAACGATTATCAATCGGCAGAGCGGACCTTTCAGTTGTTGTCTCAGGCTTCCGGCAGAGCCGGGAGAGGGAGAGAAAAGGGAGAGGTTGTCATACAGACCTACAGCCCGGAGCACTACAGTATACAGATGGCAGCCCGGCAGGACTACGAAGGATTCTATGAAGAAGAGATGAATTACCGGAGTCTTATGGGGTATCCCCCGGCACAGCAGCTTACGGCGGTCTGGATGACAGGAAGCGACGAGGCGCATCTTCTGAAAGCGGCGGGGTATCTGAAAGAATTTGTAAAACGTATCAACCGGGGAGGGAAGATTGCGGTGATCGGCCCAACCGCTCCGTACGTGTCGAAAGTAAACGACCGATACCGTCAGATTCTGTATATGAAATGCGAGGATTCCGTAAGCCTTATCGAAGCGAAGAATCTGATGGAGCAATATATAGAAATGAATGCAGGATTTAACAGTGTGAACATTCAGTTTGATTTTAACCCTATGAGTATGATGTAGGGCGGCAACAGGAGAAAATGTAAGAAAAAGGAGACAGTGAAATGGCAATCAGAAAAATCCGTGAAGTAGGAGACGAAGTATTAACGAAACCATGTAAGGAAGTGCCGAAGATGACGCTTCGGACGAAGATCTTGATCAACGATATGCTGGATACCATGTATGAGGCGATGGGGGTAGGTCTGGCGGCTCCTCAGGTAGGCGTTTTAAAAAGAATCGTTACCATTGATGTAGGAGAAGGGCCGATCATACTTATCAATCCGGTGATCTTGGAAACAGACGGAGAACAGTGCGGCGAGGAAGGATGTTTAAGTCTGCCGGGCAAATCCGGGCTGGTTACACGCCCCAATTATGTGAAGGTGAGAGCGTTTAACGAGGAGATGGAAGAGATCGAGCTGGAAGGGGAAGGGCTTCTTGCACGGGCGTTTTGTCATGAGATTGACCATCTGGACGGGAAGATGTATATGGAACTTGCAGAGGGCGGCGTTCATGATGTGGAGCCTTACGAGGAGGAAGAATAGATGAAAGTAATATTTATGGGAACGCCGGATTTCTCGGTGGGAACGTTAGAGGCGCTCATAGAGGCAGGACATGAGGTGGTTCTTGCAGTCACTCAGCCGGATAAACCGAAAGGCAGAGGCGGTAAGATGCAGTTTACCCCGGTGAAGGAGACTGCCGTAAAGCACGGGATCCCGGTCTTCCAGCCGAAAAAAGTAAGAGAGCCGGAGTGTGTGGAAGAGCTGCGGAAATACCATGCGGATGTAATGGTGGTTATTGCCTTCGGGCAGATTCTTCCCAAAGAGATCTTGGAGCTTACGCCTTATGGATGTATCAATGTTCATGCTTCATTGCTTCCGAAATACCGTGGAGCAGCGCCTATCCAGTGGGCGGTCATTGACGGAGAGCAGGTTTCCGGCGTGACAACGATGCAGATGGACGAGGGATTAGACACGGGAGATATGCTTCTGAAAACAGAGGTTGTGTTAGAGGAGCAGGAGACAGGCGGAAGCCTTCACGATAAGCTGTCAGAGGCAGGAGCAAAGCTTCTTGTGGAGACGTTAAGGAGACTGGAAGAAGGCAGCATCACTGCGCAAAAACAGGGGGTGAGTCCTACCGCTTACGCAAGAATGCTGGATAAAGAGCTTGGGAATATTGATTGGACACAGTCTGCCGAAGCTATTGAACGGCTGATCCGCGGGCTGGATCCTTGGCCCGGCGCATATACCAATTGGAACGGGAAGGTCATGAAACTCTGGAGGACGAAAGTCTGTCCTGAGGAAGTCCTTTCTCGGGAAGGAAAAGAGAAGTTAAACGTGAAGATGTCACAGCCCGGAACAATCGTGGAGGTGGCAAAGGACGGATTCTATATACAGACAGGAGACGGGCTTCTTAAGGTGTTAAGTCTTCAGATCCCGGGGAAGAAACGTATGGAGGCGGACGCATTTTTGCGTGGTTATGAGATGGAAACAGGAACGGTTCTTGTGAAGGAGGAAAAATAATGTATTATCCAATGTATTTTGATCCTACGTATTTGCTTGTGATCCTTGGCGTGGTGCTTTGTATGCTGGCTTCTGCCAAGATGAATTCCACGTTTCGGAGATATTCCGGGGTGCCGAGCCATTCCGGGATCACCGGAAGAGAGGCGGCGGAGCGTCTGTTAAAAAATGCAGGTATCTACGATGTGCGTGTGGAGCATGTATCCGGCAATCTGACCGATCATTATGATCCGAGGAACAAGGTGTTAAGGCTTTCCGACGCAACGTACAACCGTACATCGGTGGCGGCTATCGGGGTCGCAGCGCATGAGTGCGGACACGCCATCCAGCATGCAAGAGGTTACGTGCCGCTTCAGATTCGGGGAGCGCTGGTTCCTGTTGCGAATTTCGGAAGTACCATTGCATGGCCGCTCATCGTGATCGGTCTGTTTATGAACAGTGGAAGCGCTTCGCTTCTTTTGAATCTTGGTATCCTTGCATTCTCGGCGGCCGTATTGTTCCAGATCGTGACGCTTCCGGTGGAATTTAATGCTTCCGGGCGCGCGCTTCGGATCTTGGGAGATACCGGAATGTTATACCCGGACGAAGTGAGAGATACAAGAAAGGTTCTGACTGCCGCGGCTCTTACGTATGTGGCAGGGGCGGCTTCTGCGATCTTGCAGCTTCTTCGTATCCTTATGATCACAGATTCCAGAAGGGGAGATTCGTAATGGCATCGACGGTAAATAGCCGGTGGCTGGCGTTGGAGATATTGTTGAAAATAACAAAAGACGGGGAATACAGCCATCTTGTGCTGAAGGAGACTCTGGATCAGTATCAGTATCTGGATAAGAAGGAGCGGGCGTTTATTACGAGGATTGTAAACGGTACGCTGGAACGCATGATAGAGATAGATTATATTATCAATCAGTTTTCCAAGGTGAAGGTCAACAAGATGAAGCCTGTTATCCGCACGATTTTGCGAAGCGGAGTCTACCAGTTAAAATATATGGACAGTGTTCCGGCGAGTGCAGTGTGTAATGAAGCGGTGAAGCTTGCGGCGAAAAAAGGATTTGTGAATCTGAAAGGATTTGTAAATGGTGTGCTTCGCAGTATCAGTAAGAATCTGGACAGCATCGTCTACCCGTCGGAAGATGACGTGGTACAAAGCCTGTCGGTGCGCTATTCTCTGCCGGAGTGGCTGGTGGAGCAGTGGATTAAGGAATACGGAGTAGACAGGACGGCACAGATGGGGGCGGCGTTTTTAGAAGAGAAGCCTACGACCATTCGCTGTAATCTGTCTCTCCTAAGCCGGGAAGAGCTGCTGCGGGAGCTTGACGAAGAAGGAGTTACGGCAGAGGCGGTTTCAGAGCTTCCCTATGCCTTTGCTATTTCGGGATATGATTATCTTGCAAAACTGAAAAGCTTTCAGCAGGGACATTTTTATATTCAGGACATCAGTTCCATGCAGGTGGCAGAGTGGGCGGATCCGAAAAAAGGAGATCATATCATGGATGTGTGCGCCGCGCCTGGAGGAAAAGCCATACATCTGGCGGAGAAACTGGAGGGTACGGGAAGTGTCGTTGCCGGAGATCTGACGGACTACAAGGTGTCGCTGATCCGGGAGAATATAGAAAGAAGCAGGCTTACGAATATAGAGGCTGTCCGACGGGACGCTGCGGTGTTTGATGCGTCGGCAAAAGAACAGGCAGATCTTGTGATTGCGGATCTTCCGTGTTCCGGGCTTGGAGTGCTGGGGCGTAAAGTGGATCTGAAATACAAGATGACTCCGAAGACACAGGAAGAACTTGTGGAATTACAGAGGACTATCTTGTCTGTGGTACATGCTTATGTCAAACCGGGCGGCAGGCTCCTTTACAGCACTTGCACGGTACATAAGGGAGAAAACGAAGAAAATACAAAATGGTTTCTGGAACAGCATTCGGAATTTGCTCTCTTGAAGGAACAGCAGATGTTTCCGGGGGCAGGAGGCGGAGACGGTTTTTATATTGCAATGTTTGAAAAGAAGATATAAGAAGGAAGAAGATGGAGAAGAAAGATATAGCGTCCTATAGTTATGAGGAACTGACGGAAGAAATAAAACAAATGGGTGAGAAGGCGTTTCGTGCAAAGCAGATCTATAGCTGGCTTCATGAGAAGCTGGCGGACAGTTTTGACGAGATGACCGACCTGTCAAAGAACTTAAGAGAGCGTCTCGCCTCGGAATATGAGATCTGTAAGATGTCTTTGGCTGCAAGACAGATTTCAAAGGAGGATCCTACGGAGAAGTTTCTGTTTGAGTTGGCGGACGGAAATATGATCGAGAGTGTACTTATGAAATATAATTATGGAAATTCAGTCTGCATTTCCTCTCAGGTGGGCTGTAGAATGGGGTGTCGGTTCTGTGCTTCCACCATTGACGGGCTGGAGAGAAACCTGCGGCCATCGGAAATGCTGCGGCAGATTTACAGGATCCAGAAGATGACCGGAGAACGGGTATCCAATGTGGTCATTATGGGAACCGGAGAGCCGCTTGATAATTACGATAATTTTGTGAAATTCATACATATGTTAAGTGACGAGCATGGGCTTCATATCAGCCAGAGGAATATTACGGCGTCCACCTGCGGGATCGTTCCGAATATAAAAAGGCTTGCGGAAGAAGGACTACAGATCACACTTGCGCTGTCTCTGCACGGTTCGAATCAGGAGAAGAGACGGAAGTTGATGCCGGTGGCGAACAAATACGAACTGGGGGAAGTCTTGCAAGCCTGCGATCATTATTTTGAAAAAACCGGAAGAAGAGTGACGTTTGAATACAGCCTTGTAAAAGATGTCAACGATAGTCCACAGGACGTCCGGGAGTTGACGGATCTTTTGAAAAAGCGGAATTGTCACCTGAATGTGATACCGGTAAATCCGATCAAAGAAAGAGATTTTCAGAAGCCTGACAATAAAAATGCGCTTGATTTCAAAAATAAACTTGAAAAAAACGGAATAAATGTTACTATTAGAAAGGAAAGAGGCTCTGATATTGACGGAGCCTGTGGTCAGTTGAGACGACGTTATGCGTCTGCCGAGAAGGAGAATTAGATGAAATTATATGCAATGACAGATGTCGGAAGAAAAAGAGAAGTCAATCAGGACTTTGTATATGTGACAGACAAGCCGGTAGGACCTTTTCCTAATCTTCTTGTAGTGGCAGACGGGATGGGCGGCCATAAAGCAGGAGATTTTGCGTCAAAATATACCGTTAAGATTCTCCATCAGGAGCTGGAGGGAACAAAGCTTGAAAAACCGGAGGATATTTTAAAGACAGTTATCAAGACGGCAAACCATGAGCTTATTAAGGCTGCGCAGTCGGACGTCAAACTGGAGGGGATGGGTACAACGCTGGTTGTTGCAACGATAATCGGCAGTACTCTGTATTTTGCCAACGTGGGAGACAGTCGTCTGTATCTGATCAACGAGAAGATACGGCAGTTGTCCAAAGACCATTCTCTTGTGGAGGAGATGGTACGTCTCGGAGGGATCAAAGCGGAGGAAGCGAAGAACCACCCGGATAAGAATATCATTACGAGAGCAATGGGAGTAAAAGAAGATGTAGAGGCTGATATTTATGAATACAGTCTGAAAAAAGGCGATTTGATTTTGATGTGCACAGACGGACTGAGCAATATGGTGGAAGATGAAGATATGTTCGACATCGTGAAGGGAGCCAGAGATATTGTGGAAGCGGTGCTCATGTTAATTGAAAAAGCAAATAGTAACGGTGGGAGAGATAACATAGGGGTTGTTATGGCAGAACCACTTGCAGATGAGGTGAGTGCATGGTAAAGGATGGAATTTTTCTTGGAAATCGATATGAAGTATTAAGTAAAGTCGGCGCAGGCGGTATGGCAGATGTGTATAAGGGGAAAGACACGATGCTGAACCGTTATGTGGCGATCAAGGTGTTGAAGAAGGAATACCGTGAAGACGAGAATTTTGTGCGTAAGTTCCGTTCAGAGGCACAGGCGGCGGCAGGGCTTCTGAATCCGAATATCGTAAACGTATATGACGTAGGCGAGGACAGAGGTCTTTACTATATGGTCATGGAACTGGTGGAAGGAATTACGTTAAAGGAATATATTGCGAGAAAGGGGAGATTATCTCACAAAGAGATCATCAGTATCGCGATTCAGATGTGTACCGGTATCGGGGCGGCGCATGCGGCGAATATCATACACAGAGATATTAAGCCACAGAATATTATTATTTCCAGAGACGGCAAAGTAAAGGTGACAGATTTTGGTATTGCGAAAGCTACAACTTCCAATACCATTAGTTCGAATGCAATGGGTTCTGTTCACTATTCGTCGCCGGAGCAGGCAAGAGGCGGATTCAGTGATGCAAAGAGTGATATTTATTCCATAGGTATTACTCTGTTCGAAATGGCGACGGGACAGGTTCCTTTTGACGGAGATTCTACGGTCACTGTTGCGTTGAAACATTTGCAGGAAGAAATCATGCTTCCATCCGAGCTTGTACCGGATATTCCGTACAGTTTAGAGCAGATTATTTTGAAATGTACGATGAAAAACAGTGAGCGGAGATACCGCAACACGAATGAACTGATCCATGATCTGAAACGTTCTCTGGTGGACCCGGAGGGAGATTTTGTTGTGATCGATCCTCTTAGAACTGCGGATACCGTGATCATTACAGATGATGAGCTGGATAACATACGGAGCAGCTATGAAGAGGACGGCGAGTATGAGGATGACCGTTATGAGGACGAATATGACAGAAGATATGAGGACGACCGTTATGGTGACGGCCGTTACGATGATGAATATGAGGATGCGTATGACGACCGTTACGATGATGAATATGAACCACGCTCCGGCAGAGGCCGTAAAGGCGTAGAGGAAGTAAATCCGAGAATGAACAAGGTGATGAAGATTCTGACCGTTGTTGTGGCAGTGATCATTTTGTTTATTTTGGTTTTTACCATCGGGAAAACAGCTGGTTTGTTCAAGACGATCGATAAAGGAACAGAGGCGGAGAAGACAGACAGTAAAGTAGAAGTTCCGAACGTAGTGGGAAAATCAGAGAAAGAAGCAGAGGAAATCCTGAACAAAGAAGGTCTGGGCTTCAAGGTTGTGGCGCGTGAAGAGTCCGAGAGGTATGAGGAAGGACTGGTTACCGAGCAGAGTGTAGATGCCGGGGAAAAGGTGAAAAAGAATACTAAGATCGAGGTTGTTGTCAGCTCTGAGCTCGTGGGAGATGAGATCACGGTTCCCGACGTAAGGGGAATGGATGAATCCGAAGCGCAGAGAAAGCTGGAGGGAGAAGGACTGAAGGTAGGAACCTCCGAAGCGGTGTACAGTTCGGAATATGCGGAAGGAGAAGTTATAGGCACTACGCCGTCCGCGGGTTCTAAAGTGACTGAGGACACAGAGATTGTAATGCAGGTGAGCAAGGGGACAGAGAAGATCAAGGTTCCGAACGTTGTGGGGAAAAAAGATGAAAGCGCGCAGTCTGCGATCAAATCCGCAGGACTGAAAGTAGGAACCGTAACTTATGAGTACGACGAGGATGCGGCGAAAGGCAAGGTTGTATCCCAGAGTCCGTCCGGCAGCAAGAAGGTCGAACCTGGTACGAAGGTAGACCTTGTAGTGAGTAAGGGAAAGAAACCGGAAGAAAAGATAAAAGTTAAGAACTTTAAAGGACGTTTCGAAGAAGAACTGCTGGATTGGGTGTACCAGAACGATTTGAATGCAAGTTTGCAGAGGACAGAGCACAGCAGTGTTTACGAGGAAGGTACGATCATCTCCATGACACCGTCGTCGGGAAGCGTGAAAAAGGGACAGACCATCAAATATGTGCTGAGCCTTGGACCGAAAGAGCCTGTAGAACCGGAACCGGAGAACCCGACAGAACCTACAAATCCGACAGATCCAGGGGATGCGGATGGAGAAGAAGATGCTGAATAATTTAAGACAGGATAGTATATGCAAGGAAAGATTGTAAAAGGAATTGCCGGATTCTACTACGTTCACGTAGTAGAATCCGGTGTTTATGAGTGTAAAGCAAAAGGAATATTCAGAAAAGAAAAAGTCAAGCCTCTGGTGGGAGATAATGTAGAGATCGAGGTTTTGAGTGAAGAAGAGAAAACCGGGAATATCATAGACATTCTTCCCAGAAGGAATGCGTTGATTCGTCCGGCTGTGGCAAATGTAGATCAGTCTTTGGTAGTATTTGCCATCAAAAAACCGAGTCCCCATTTTCAGCTTCTAGACCGTTTTCTTGTCACGATGGAGCAGGCGGAGATTCCGGCGATCCTTTGTTTTAACAAAGAGGATATTGCTAATGAGGGGCAGGTTGAGGAATTGAAGGAAATATACGAAGCATGTGGTTATCCGTGCTTGTTTGTAAGCGCCCTTCAGGAGAAGAATATTGAGGAGATCAGAAAGCTTTTGAAGGGGAAGACGACGGTTATTGCCGGACCGTCCGGGGTAGGGAAGTCGTCGATCATTAATATTTTGCATCCCGAAGCCAATATGGAGACCGGGGCGGTGAGCAGAAAGATCGAGCGGGGAAAACATACGACCAGACATTCGGAGTTGTTTTCCATAGATGAGGATTCCTATATTATGGATACGCCGGGTTTCAGCTCGCTGTATGTGAATGCATTGGAAAAGGAAGAGTTAAAAAGGTATTTCCCAGAGTTTGCGCCTTATGAGGGAAGGTGTAAATTTCATGGGTGCGACCATGTACACGAGCCGGGGTGCGTCGTGAAAGAGGCTGTGGAGGAAGGAAAAATACACAGTGTACGCTATGAGGATTACAAAGCGATGTATGAGGAACTGAAAAATAAAAGGAGGTATTGATATGGAGTACATTTTGGCGCCGTCTATTTTAGCGGCAGATTTTAAAAACCTTGGAGCAGAGATAAAGAAGACAGAGGAGAATGGTGCGAAATATCTGCATTTCGACGTGATGGACGGAATGTTTGTACCCAGTATTTCTTTTGGAATGCCGGTGTTAAAATCCATTCGCGAAGCTACCGGACAGGTGATGGATGCACACCTTATGGTGCAGGAGCCGATCCGTTACGTGGAGGATTTTCAAAAGGCAGGGGCGGATATGGTGACGGTTCACTTAGAAGCCTGCGAGGATGTAAGAGGAACGATTGCAAAGATCCGGGAATGCGGTATGGAAGTCGGACTTTCTATTTGCCCGGAGACAGAGGCGGAAGCGGTAGAAGGGCTGCTCTGTGAAATAGATATGCTGCTTGTGATGAGCGTTCATCCGGGGTTTGGCGGTCAGAAGTTTATTCCAGAGTCTCTGGATAAGATCCGCACCATCCGCCGTATGATCACGGAGCAGGGGCTTTCGGTTGACATTCAGGTGGACGGAGGCATTTACCTTACCAACGTCAGAGAGGTTCTGGATGCAGGAGCGAATATCATTGTCGCAGGTTCGGCGGTATTTGGCACAGATGCGGCAGAAAATACAAAAGCTTTTATGGAGATATTAAAGGAATATGAGTAAGAGAATTGTAATTGTAAGCGGCGGGACATTGGATGAGGATTTTACGCTTTCGATTTTACGTGAAGCGGAGACGGATTATGTCATCGGTGTAGACAAAGGTATGGAATTTCTGTACAGACATCAGATCGTACCCAGCTATATCGTGGGCGATTTTGACAGTGTGGATGAAAAGATCGTCGATTATTACCGTCGTGAGACAAATGTACCTGTTCGCGAATTTAATCCGGTCAAGGATGCGTCGGATACAGAGATTGCGGTCCGCCTTGCGACGACTCTTGGATGTGAACAATTGTTGATCCTGGGAGCAACAGGGGGGCGTATCGATCACCTGTGGGCGAACGTACAGACGCTTTATATACCATTTAAAGCGGGGATCGACGCCAGGATTCTGGATAAACAGAACTGTATCCGTCTGATTGAAGAAGAGATCATACTGAAAAAAGACGAGGCGTACGGTCCGTATTTTTCCCTGTTCCCACTGGCGCAGGAGATCTTCGGGCTTAGTATTGAGGGGGCAAAGTATCCTCTTGATAATCACATATTAACGCCCTATGACAGTTTGTGCGTAAGCAATCAGTTTGCAGAGGATGAAGTTTCCATCCGCTTCCTGTCGGGAATCGTGATCTTGATGGAGACTCGTGATAAATAAATAGAAAAGAAGATTAAGAAAGAAAGAGGACATAGAAGAAATGAAATTAGGTATTGTAATTTTTTGAAGAAAATTATATATATCTATATTTCTTTATAAATATCAATAAAACAGCTTATTTACGGCGTTTTTGGTGGTTTTTAATATAATATATATCTATAATATTCTATATATTTTTATATGAAAATTGTGTAGTGATTGTGTAGTAAATGTGTAGAAATTTTTTATAAAGAGCCTTGATATAAACATGAATGGGACGTGATATATTCACGTTCTATTTTTGTGAGAAAATTTAAGCATAAGGAGGTATACTATATGTTTACCGATGAATTTTTAGAAAGAATTTTTTCAAATGGAGAAATGCAAAAAATTCCTATTGGCACACAATCAATAGTTGTAAAAGCGTTTCAAGAAGTTTTAGAAGATATAAAGGAGGAAAATCCTTATGCAGACTTATCCGCAATATTATCCTCAGATGAATAATTACGGACAGCAATACAATCCGCAACAACCTTATATGGATAGATTGGCAGGGTTGCAACAATACCAACAGACGTTGCAACAACCGCAAATGGTAGGGACACAAATGTCCTTACCAAATCAGTCTATTGGTTTGAATGGGAAAATGGTAGATACTGTAGAGCAAATTACAGCAAATGATGTTCCGATGGACGGTAGTGTTGCGATTTTTCCGAAAAAAGATATGTCGGAGATTTATTTAAAATCATGGACACCAAATGGAACGATTGCTACAGTCGTTTTTAAGCCTATTTTAGAAGCACAAGAGAACAATTCTATATCCACGCCTACAGAAATGAAAATAGGCATGGATAACGAGGTCACAGAAGTGTTTATGCAAAGGTTTGATGAACTAAAAACCAAGTTAGAAGAATTGGAAAAGTCTATGACTAAACCTATGACTAAATCAACGGTTTCTAGAACTAAAAAGGAGAGTGAAGCATAATGAATCCTTTAACAATGATAGGGCAAATGATGAAAAATGGCGGAAATCCACAGCAGATTTTTCAACAGATGATGGGGAATAATCCCGCAATGAATAATCCGATTATGAAAAATGCGTTTGAAATGGCGCAAAAAGGAGACTCAAAAGGGGTTGAAGAACTTGCAAGGAATTTGTGCAAGGAAAAAGGAATTAATCCCGATGAAGCGATAGCAAAAGTAAGACAGGAATTAGGAATGTAGCATATTAGAGGTTGCCGGCATAATACTTAAGTTCCTCTTTATGAATAAAAAATAAGGAGGACATCTAATATGTTCAATACAGGTAATTGTTCTGTTCCATTGGTAGCATCTATTGATGGTAACGGAAACAACGGAAACGGCTTCGGAGACGGCGGCTGGGCGTGGTGGATCATTATTCTCTTAATCTTTGGATGGGGTGGTAATGGTTTTGGCTTCGGCGGTAATGGTGGAACAAATTCACCGGGATTACAAGGGCTTGCTACACGCGCCGATATAAACGAGGGATTCGCTCTGAATAACTTGCAGTCTGGTATTAACGCTTTGCAACAGGGAGTTTGCGATAGTACCTATGCTTTAAACAATGCGATTACCAATGGTTTTAACAACACAAACATGGGTATGATGCAGGGATTTAATGGAGTAGAACGTGGATTCTGCAATCTTTCTGCACAATTGGCACAGTGCTGCTGCGACAACAGAGAGGCAATCGCACAGGTACGCTATGACATGGCAACACAGGCTTGTGATACAAGAAATGTGATTCAGAACAGTACGAGAGATATTATCGAGGGTCAGAATGCAGGCACAAGAGCAATTCTTGACTTCCTGACACAGGACAAGATTGCATCTTTACAGGCTGAAAATCAGAGCCTTAAGTTCCAGGCTTCTCAGACAGCGCAGAATGCTTACATTACTGCAAGCCAGAGCGCACAGACAGCGGAATTAATCCGCAGACTTGGAGCTGACTGTCCGCAGCCGGCTTACGTTGTACAACCTCCGCAGCCAGTTACTTTCCCGAATTTCTGCAATACGGGATGCAACAGCGGTTGTGGATGTGCATAACTGAATAAACTCGCCGATTTAGGCTGATAACATTTCTATGGGATAGGTCTAAAGGCTTATCCCATATTGATTTAAGGAGGAAAATATTATGGCTTGTAAAAATACTTGTCGGCTTTGTGATAACTTAATTATTTCAGAATCAGTCGAATACACAGCCGGAACAGGTCTTGTTATAAGAATACCGGCAGGCTCTTATAACGATAAGGAAAAATATTGTATTGTTGTTGGGCAGGCGATTCCAGATACAACGGTGATTAACGCCCCAGTTTTTATCCAAATCGGGGAAGGAAGTGTTTTATACCCACTTACACAGCCGGGATGTGAAACAGTAAGTGCGTGCGGTATTAAAACCAGAACACGCTATGCAACTGTGGTTCATACGTCCGCAGATTCCGGCACATTTAGATTGTGTAAAAGAGTTTGTTGCACAACAAATAATTTGAGAGCAATCAATGGTGAAGGAACAGCGGTAATGCCAACAGGAGGTGGAGAAAATGCATAAATTAGCAAAACAGATAGCAGAATGTTTAAAATCAAAAGTAGAGGGTAAAGGAATTGACAATCTCAATTTGGCAGAAGTGGAAGAATTAAAAGCGTGGTCTGAAATTATCAAAAACATTGTATGCTATGATAAAGATTACCGTATCATTGAAGCGATGGACAAGGAAGAAAAAGAAGAGGAAGAATCTGAAAAGTATTTTCTGAAAATGCTGAAAGAAGAATACGGCATGGAAGACGAAGAGGCACGAAGATTTTACCGTGGACAGCCACGAAGTAAAACAAGCGGTCGATTCATGAGTAGGGGTGACGGTAGACGTAATTATACAACACCTTACTATTACATGCCACCACACATGAGAAATGAAGAAGATATGGAATACTATCGTGACATGGACAGAGAAATGGGGCGCATGTATTACTCTGACGGAAGAGGGAATATGTCAAATTCTGAAAGCCGTGGAAGTTACGGAGATATGGCAGGTGGACGCAGAGGATACGGAAAAACACGTTTCAATGATGGCACAAGCACCCGATACGAGATGGCAAAAAGAAATTATACAGAAACCAAAGAACTTCACAAAGGAAATACCGCAGAAGACAAGCAAGTAAAAATGAAAGAGCTTGAGAAATACATGACTGAACTTGGAAGTGATATTTCTGAAATGATTTCCGATGCGTCAAACGAAGAAAAAACTCTTCTAAAAAACAAGTTACAGGTACTTGCTCAAAAGGTAGTATAAAATTAAGGGGTCGAATCAGACCCCTTTTTAAGTAGGTGATAATATGACGTTTATAATCAATAATCGAATGTGGTACATCGAATTTGTAAATGCTTCAAGTGAAAAACTTCATAGAAGTGATGGCTCTTTGACTGTAGGTGTTACAGATGGAAATGACAATTGCGTATATTTATCCGATTTGCTATCCGGCGCATTTCTTAAAAAAGTGTTATGCCATGAATTATGCCACTGTTTTATGATGTCCTATAATATTTCGATTCCGATTGAACAGGAAGAATTTCTTGCGGATTGGATCAGCATTTACGGAGAAGATTTGATTTATCTTCTGGATGATTTAATGAGTGCAATGTCAAGAGAGGTGAAATATGGATAAAATAGATGAATTATTGGAAGATGTTAGAAAGTCAAATCCAGAAATGACAAGAGAACGGTTGATTTGTGAATTATCAGTTTCTAGGTATTCAACAGCAAGTCTTTTCAACACATGTAAAAATAGCAAGAAAAATGTATTGACTTTATAGGAATTGTGGAGTATTATAACAGAAAATTCATACACAAATCCACCCAATTCCCGGTGGTGAGAAAACGAACTCGGGAGGTTCACATCTTTTATAGGTGTGAACCTTTTTTGTTTATCAAAAACTATCAAGGAGGAACGCCAAATGAACGAATTAAAATTATTTGAAAATGAAGAATTTGGACAAGTAAGAATGGTAGAAATTGATGGGAAACCATATTTTGTCGGGAAAGATGTTGCAAATGCACTTGGATATAGTAATCCAAGAGATGCTATTTCCCGACATTGCAAGGGAGTCGTGAAACACGACACCCCTACATCTAGTGGTATTCAATCAATCTCATACATAAACGAGGGCGATATGTACCGTCTAATTACTCACAGTAAATTGGAATCAGCAGAACGTTTTGAATCATGGGTATTTGATGAAGTTCTTCCTTCAATTCGCAAACATGGGATATATGCGACAGATAACGTCATTGATAATATTCTAAACAATCCAGACTTTGGGATTGAGCTTTTGACCAAACTAAAAGAAGAACGTGCTGCTAGAGTAGAAGCGGAAAAGAAAAATGCAATTCTGACACATGTCAATAAGACTTACACCATGACAGAGATTGCAAAAGAATTGAATTTGAAATCAGCAACCGAATTGAATAAAATTCTTGCTGATAAACATATTCAATATAAAGTGAATAATACATGGGTGTTTTATTCTGATTATAGTAATCTTGGTTATGAGAATATTAAACAAGAAGTTTTGGACAACGGTCATGTGATCTACCACAGAAAAATAACGCAGATGGGAAGAGCATTTATACTTGGATTGTTTAAAGAAGCAGTAGCCTAGCTGCTTCTTTCTTTTTTCGCTTTTTTGAGCATAATAAAAGGACGGATTCACCGCCCTAAATTATTGTGATTTCTTTTGTTTTACAATTGCAACAATTGCTAAAATAGCATTAATTAAACACCATCCAGCCCATATTTTTAAGTCTGTATAACTTCCAGCCATTCCAAAGCCGAAAAATGCAGCTAACCCAAAAAGAATAATTAAAGCAATGTTACCACCTTTTCCTTTTGCATTTTTAGTAGCAATTGAAACAATTCCTCCAGAAAGCATTAAGATTGCAAGGACGATTCCACCGCTTCCCCCTACTTCTCCTGTTTCTCCAAGTGTATTTCCAATTCCGACAGCGCATGATTGAAAAGAAACAACCGCAAACAGTATAATTGACAAAATACCAGACACAAGTTTCCAAGTTTTCATTTTTAAAATCCTCCCTTTTGTATGATGCAATCGTATTATCTCATACACGGTATTAAAAAGCAATCAAATATGGTGAAAAAATTTAGAAAAAATTAATATTATATTTTTGAAAGAAAAACACTTGACATTTAGGTGTGATAAAAATATAATAAAGGTGTGATATAAATTGATGGAGGTGATGAAAATTAGTCCGGTAGGAAGACCAAAAGTAGATGACCCTAAAACAAAACGATTTAGCGTGTGTCTTGATAGTGAAACTGAAAATGCACTAAATATATATTGTGAAGAACATAAAATAACTAAAGGTGAAGCTATAAGACAAGGAATACATTTGCTTTTACACAAAAAAAAGTAGCGGTTTTAAAGTTTTGACCGACCTTAACCGCTACAATTCACGCACACACCAAAAAGGTATGCACAATTATTGTATCTCTTTTTGGTGTAGTTGTCAAACATCGAAAGGAGATTTTTTATGGAAAAATTTTTAGAAATCACATCTTAAATCTATTGACATTTTGAGCTACATAATTTAATATAATTATGAGCTACAAAATAAGGAGGTGCGTTGTTTGTGGCTGATAGAAAAGTTGGCAGACCAACAAATAATCCCAAATCTAAACCTAGGCAAGTACGTCTTGATGAAGAATGTAAGGAAATTTTAGAAAAGTATTGTTCACAAGAATCAATATCTGAAGCTGAGGGGATCAGAAGAGGAATTAAAAAATTAAAGTCTGACATTAAATAAGAAAACGGAGCAGTTATACCGACCAAAGTATATCAACTGCTCCAACACCCTCAATGGAGGATATGTAAATTATAGCACTGCATACCTCCTTTGACAAACATTTATTTGAATATAGGAGGATTTAAGATATGAACGAATTTGCAAAAATGATTTATGAACAATGGAGTAAAGATAATGACGACAGAAATGTTTATTTTCAAAAAGGAAAAGAATTAAATAAAGAATTACAAGAGATTCTAAGTTACAATCTAAGTGAAAAGATATACATGACATTTTGTGAAAGCTGTTTGGAAGTAGAAGAAAACGCTTTCATTGACGGATTTGCTTATGCTTGCAAGTGCATTTCCAACGGAAAGATTGAATTTGGAGGTACTGACCATGAGTGATGTTATGACAGTAGAAAACACCGAAATGCAGATTCGGGAGTATAACGGTCAGAGGGTTGTGACCTTTAAGGATATTGATAGGGTACATGAAAATAAAGCGGGAACTGCAAGAAGAAATTTTAATCGGAACAGAAAGCATTTTGTCGAGGGAGAAGATTTCTTTATTTTGACAAAGAGAATTTCTAATGAGACAAATTCGTACATTAGAAATATTTCAGTTCCAAACAAAGGGATAACCGTATTAACAGAAACAGGATATTTGATGATTGTAAAATCTTTATCTGGTGATTTATCATGGTCTGTGCAACGTCAGCTTGTGAATAACTACTTTGAGAAACGAGTTGTGCAGAATGTGGTTGAGGAAACACCTAAGGTTGAAAAATATGAATTAAAGGTAGCGATCAATCCAGATTGGTACGAACGGAATCGAGGAAGACTGTACCGCATTTGCGAAAGAGAGGGGATTACATATAAGAAATTGTACCACAAAATTCTAAAAGAAGTGGGAGAATATTATGATTTGGAAGAAGCGAGCATAATTTTTTATAATGAAGTAGGTCATTATCCCAATTACGCAATCGACATTGTAAGTTACTTCCGGGAGCTTGGAGAAATGGCAGACAAAATTCTTGATAGATTAGATGATTAAAGGAAAGCCTATCAGCCTTTATGGTTGGTGGGCTTTTCATTGCGTAAGTGTAATAATTATGTTACAATTTGCGAAGAACAATCGTGTTACAGGGTGGCTGACCTCTATTCTTACATAGAATGGGGGTGGTGCTGATG
>CAUWLL010000042.1:0-21857 GCA_963559605.1 uncultured Lachnospiraceae bacterium | reverse complement strand
ACATCTGATATTCTTTGTTCCAATCCTTTCATACTACACCTCCATTAATTCTCAGTTTTTTAATTCCCTAATAGCCTTTGCATATCTACACATTTCCTTTCCTAACAGTTTTATCATTTCAACGATCCCTTTTTCTTTTGCTTTTTCCATATCTTCCGTATTTAATCGTAAATGTTCCACTCCTAGTTCTCTACAAGTTAAAAGCCATTCATCACCGTAATAAATATGCTTATGCACCGTGAATTTGATTCCATTTGTTTCGTTTTCCAATATACTTGGTTTTCTCTCCTTATCTCTTTGAGAATGCGTTGTTATATCTTTATACATTTTGTCATTCCTCCACTTTCTCTACTAAATATAAATTTAATTGTCACACTCTACTACTCCGAAATGGTATCCGCATTCGTCACATACTGCTGTTCCGTCTCCGTGCCGTTCTCTGATTTCTTCCCCACACTTCGGACAGTATTTAATGTCATTTGTTTCTGTTATTCCAGCTATGTAGCCGTACATATAATATCACCTCTCTGTTTGTTTAATTTTTGTTTTCTACTTCAAATCCGCATAGAACACTCACGAAATATCAATTGGCATAAACCAATCAAGTTTTTGCTTTTTTACATACGCATAAAATGCTTTATACGAACTATACAACCCAAAATATTTCACCATGTAATCATGCGCTTCTTTAATTGTCATCCCTTCAAACAGCAAACCTTGGATTTTGCTGTAATATGGATGAAACATGCTTTTGCTTTTGACCATATCATCACTCCCTGTGAACAAGTCCTTTTTCCAGTTCTTCCATGTTGTACTCACGACCTTTAAAATTACAAAACTTATTCTTTTTTCTTGTTTTTTCGATTTTCATGTTACTTTTTTGTTCTTTTGCTGTTCCTTTATACTGATAAACGTCATAGTTTACAATGGTTATCGCCGTTCTCTTATTGTTCGCGTTTCGAGTAATCATGGATTCACTTTCCAGAAACTTCAAGAACAACTGAACCTTTTTTCTGCCCCATCCCCACCTGTCCATCAATTTCAGTTCTGACGTGATAAAACTACCACGTTTAATTTCTTCCACCTTAT
This sequence comes from uncultured Lachnospiraceae bacterium, assembly GCA_963559605.1. GTDB lineage: Bacteria > Bacillota > Clostridia > Lachnospirales > Lachnospiraceae > Dorea_D. The sequence continues at coordinate 20,768 of CAUWLL010000042.1, read as the reverse complement.
TCCCGACCATGCATTTGTTGTCTAAATGATTCGCCACAAGGATAAGGTCAATCCACGCTTGCCCTTTTGAAAACGGCTTATCACTCCATATTTCGTGATATAAAATGTCTCTATGTATTTTTATCCAACCGCTCATACCGAGACCTCAATTCTTTGTTCTTCAAGTTCTTTATTTTTCGATAAAATCAATTTAACGAATCAACTTTATTCATCCTCGCCGGAATCGTCTGATATTATTACGCATGGAATCAATTCACCTAAAAATGAATACTTGTCTAATCTTGTAAAAAACGAACATCCAACAGTTCCAAACACCTCTTTTTTCTCTGTGAGAACTGCTAAATCTTCATCATATTTTTGCAATTCAATTATTAGTTGTTTTACTGTCATTCCTATACCTCGCTTATATTCTTTTCTTCGCTCAACAGTTCCTTGAACTTCTCGAACTGTCTCTGTGAAATCTTATTGTTCTTCTTATCGTCTCTAATTTCGATTTTAAGGTGCTTTTCTGCTATGGATGATAATTCCCTAGCAAGATTAATTCTGCCTTGTTTTAGACCATCTCTGTACCCTTTTTGTGGGCGATAATCTGCAATCTGTGTCTTTCCCTCACCTTGGCTTCCAGATGTTTTGTTTCGCAACTGATAACCTTTATCTGCATACTGTTTAATCCAGTACTGCTCCATTTCATCAAGTTTCGGTATTGGATAGTGCATGAAATTTACTTTCCATCCATAAGGGTTATCCTCTGCATACAAACCGTGCTTTTTCAGCGACAAGTCGATATGCTGATAATTTACAAGGTGCTGCGCTAATCTTGTTAAAATATGTACTGCCTGTCCAACATAAGCGTATCGGAAACCCTGCTCATCTTCCCTCGTCAAAAAGTAGATACCGCTTTCATCGTTTAATCCCGGATTAACCTCAAGCAACCGCTGTTTATTCTTCTGCTCAATAGCTTTTGCCTGTCTAAAGTTTTGATAACTCAATATTTATCACTCCCTAACTTTTGTCCGCACTTATTGCAAAAACTTAACCAGCAATCAAGAAAACTATCACCTGTATTTGTTGTGGCTATTTCTCCGCAACATTGGCAATATGGTACTCCGTCCTTAATCTCGTATTTTTTCGGTATCTGCTTTTCCAATGCTGATATTGCCATATCGTAAGATTCACACCTTTCACTTTCTGTATAAATAACTTTTTCTCCACAACCCGGTCTTTCATTTTTCAATATTTCTATTGCTTTTTGTATTGTCATTGTTTATCACTCCTTTAAAAAATCTGAAATCGACATCTGATTATCTTTATCGAAAACAAGCATTTCATCTCTTGCTCTTGCGTAAAAATTTCTATCAATTTCAAAACCAAAAGCACTACGTCCTAATTCTGCCGCCGCTCTCAAAGTAGAACCGCTACCACAACAAGGGTCAATTACTACGTCGCCCGGATCTGTGAATATTTCAATCAGACGTTTTAGAACTTTCACTGGCTTTTGTGCCGGATGAATTTTAGGAATTTCTTTTCCGTCACGTTCCCATGTAAACCAGTTGAAAATCATATGCCCTGTTCCCTGAATTGTTTTACCGTTTTCATCTGTCTGCACTCCATTTCTAAATTTCGGTAGTCTGTCACGATAAAACACAAGTGCATATTCTGTTGCACCTACTACACGCATATTTGCTTTTAGTACCTGTGGACTATAATTCTTGCAGAATACAAGCGGTATATAATGCACAAACCCATGCTTCTCTGCCGCTTTAATAAGTGTCTGTATCTGCTCAAACGAACAAAATACAATCACACAAGGGGAATTACTACTCCTACCTCTAGCAACCGGTTTTCTATCGTCTTTCTTCAACATCTTTCTACAAAAATGAAAATACTCGTACAAGTTAAAATTGAAATCAGAGTTAAATGCTGCCTTTCCAGCAAGTTTACTTTCTCCGTTTTTACTGTCCCCACCCTTATACCACATAGGATTGCTACCATAAAAGTTGTTTCCTACGTTATACGGAACATCAGCAATAATTAACTGCGCTGGTGGAATCGCATATTTCTTGTAGTTTTGCATAGAATCTCTATACAGTTCACATTTTATTCTTTTCTTTCTCTGTTCCATTTTTTCTATCGGAGCAAACCATGATTTTTTGTGCGCACAAATCTCCTGCTCCTTTCTAAAATCTAATTAAACGGTAATTGCTCATCAATTCCATCGGGAATGTTCATGAAGCCATCTGAATAGGTAGGCATATTTCCATAAGGTGACGGACCAGCCTGCACATTGTTATTTTGCTGACTTGCATTTTTGCTTTCTGCAAATTCTTGTTGCTCAACGAAAACATACGCCGATTGTCTTTTGTTTCCGTCCTTATCTGTGTAGTTGTCAATCTGCATACGACCACGAACAATCATCTTCACACCTTTTGTGATATACTTTTCCGCAAATTCAGCAGTTTTCCCAACTACCTTGCACATGATAAAATCTGTCTCTTTCTCTCCATCTTTTTTATATGGTCTATCAACTGCAAGCGTGTAATTTCCAAATGCTGTTGATTTTTCACCTGTGGAATATCTCACTTCTGCGTCTCTGACCGCACGACCTACAATTACAATGCTATTCATTCCTTATCCTCGCTTTCTGCCAATTCTCTGATAATGTCCGGTATAATATGCCGATACATTCTTTGTTCTTGCATGAAGAACGCACACGCTCCAATTGCTGATTCTTCACTTTCTCCATGACCGACATTCTCAACTGCCTTATCTGCTAAAATTCTGCACTTTTTCGCAGATTCTTCGCAATGTAAAAGAATATCTTTGACTTTTAATGTTTCTTTCATTGTTTTTCGCCTTCCTTAATTTTCCGTAACTCTCTTAACAATTTCGCACTTTTTGATTCTGAGGAAAAATAGTTTAAACCATCTTCTTTTATATTAAATGGAGAACCATTTATATTAGAGATAATAGCTCCTGTATATTCTTGTATAGCCGATATATGCTCATGTAATGTAGAAAAATCGCATGTAAGAATATCTGCAATTTCTTCCAATTTATCAGAAAGCATTTTTTCTTTTTCTGATTGTTTAGCTGGATATTTGTTTTTTATAAATAGTTCAAGTTCTTTCATACACTTAGGGCAAAGATAAACACCGTTACCAGTACCATTAAAGTAAAATGGTTTTGCCTGTCCTCTAGAATCTAATATAAGTCGGTCTAGTTCAATTACACCTGTTTTTGGTGGTTTGACTTCTTTACCGCACCTTCCGCAGAAATATTTCTTTACTATAACTTCTTTATACATTGTTTACTCTTTCTCCTTTAAAACGGTTCTAATCGTAATTCCCTTTCTATCCCTTTTTCTGCTACCCATACATCAACATCACAGTCAACCAATTCTGCTACTTCCTCTCTGAAGCGCTCAGGATTCCCATTCTGTGAACTTAAATGTAGTAAACCTATACTTCTTAGGAATGGACTATTAATCGTCTGTATGAGCCTTTTACACGTTTGTAATTCCAAGTGACCTTGAAGAACATGATTTGCTTTCCCTTGATTTTCTTCTACGTCCAAATAATCCTCGGAATAATTACACTCAATCATTGCATGATTGATACCCATTTTCGAGAAATCATATTTGCAATATTCCGCATCTGTAATAAATAGCAAGCAACCTATTTTTTCATGTTTAATCAAGAATCCATCACACTCTGTTCCGTTATGAGGTGATTGGAATGGTATCACTTGGAACGAACCTATATTCGTAACGTGCATACGATTCATTCCAACTGTCTTTTCTCCGTAGATTGTTTCAATACGTTCCTGCACTTCATCGGAGGTATAGCACTTAATACCGTATTTCATGTACTGTTTGATGTACTTTGCATGGTCTCCTTAACCATGCTCATGAGAGATAAGGCAACCAGCAACTTTTCCTGTCTGATAATCAATCGCACGTAACATTTCTTTTGCCGGAACTCCACATTCAATCAGTAGAATTTCATTATCTGAAATGAGTGCATATCCATTACCACTGCTGCCGGAACCCATACATTTCATAAGCATTAGACCACCTCCTCGTCAATCAAATACTGTCTTATAAATCTGTTTGCGTACTGTGGATGAATCATTGAACGCTCTGTTTTCCTAGAAGTACAATCAGTGCCTTTGACAGTTGCAATAATTCTTCGCTCCACATATTCAAGAGGTTCAAATACGAGATTATATTTCGGCTTCAAGTTTATAAACCAGTATTGTGTTGGTTTTTTATAATAATCTCCATTTTGCGTTCTGTCCTTGTCGATTATTGTAGGCTGCAAGCACCAGTATGTAGTCAGATAATGCGGTGCTGTGTATGGATTTTCAATAACCATTCTTAATCCCTTTCTCAACACCACTATTACCATTTTGCAAAGCAAAACATATAATTCCGTCAATTCGTTTTGCAAAACTATTGAATACTCCAATTTCTGTTCATCAGACCAATTTTTCTGTTGCGTTGCTTGCCCTCTAAACAAAAGTGGTATCCGTGCTTCAAACCTTGTACATGGAAAGAACGCCATTATCAAATCATCTTTCGTTATCATGTCGAATATACTAGGCTTTCCATCATATGCCCCCCCTATTTCCGAAAACAGATTTATCACATAGTCCGTCTCGCCAAACTCATTCTGAATGTCATAGTCATAGGCTTCATATCCCAACTTCTTAAATTCATTCTTGAATGTGCCGGACTGCTCAAATAAACAATGCGCTATCATTCTCTCACAATCCTCTCAAGCTGCCTGTCCAGCTTCTTTGTAATCATCAGATCCACCTCTTGTGCAGAAAGAAGCAAATCCTCCATCTGCCAAAGCATAATCTGCACATCCGCCATCTCTTCTACAAGATTATCCATACATTCCCTATTGCTCTTTTCTGTCTTTTGACCATTTCCGCAAACTCTCCACAACTTATTGATTGCCTGTGTCAGTTCCGCCATCTCTTCAATGCATTGACGACTCTGTGCATCATATCCGTAATGCTCGGCGATAATCTTTATCTTCTCTGCAATTTCCATGCTACCCCTCCGTCACGAAACTTGGTTCTTCTTTCGCTTCCACGTCTGCCACAACTTCAAATGGCTGTGAATTTTCGTTTTCTGAAATTTCTCTGTGTGCAATCTCACTTACATCTGTTTCAATTTCCATTCCTGCCATGAAATTGCTCTGCTGTGTCGGGTTCTCAAAATCAAGTTCAATGTGTTTACATAATCGATGAAGTACAGTCTTTTTATACATTTCCCCGGTGAAATTCTTCCATGCCGGAGAATTGCTCGCTTTACTGGATTTTCTTGTGTTCTCCAAATCTGCAATGCTCATTGTGTCGTAAATCAAACCGCCATCAGCAAACAGGCAAACCGCAAATGCTCCGATAATCTTTCCATCATTAAAAGCCTTTGGTTTGAAGTTGACACCCTGTTCTCCGTTTTCGATAACTTCCTCAAATTCATCACCCTCACGAACGAGTTTTGCGTAAATATCCTTAATCGGACGGATGGAATACTTCTTAGCAAGTTTCTTCGCTCCACGATAATCCGTCTGATAATTCAACTGACTTCCATACGGAACAAGATACGCTTCCTTATTAAAGAAATCTAATCCGAGTGTTGCTCCTTTCATTAAGCCGGACATGATTTCTGATTGCTTATACTCCATGAGTTTTGGGTTATCATGGATTAATGCAAGAGTATTCTGCACAAACCTCTGTTTATTAAAATCTTTCGGAAGTGCGTCATTTACGCTGTCAAGTTTCTCCATTAAAGCCATATCAAATGTCTTTGGCTTTTGTGCTACTGCTCCTGTATTCTGTGTTGCTACCTGTGTATTCTCTGACATAATTTATTCTCCATCCTTTCTTCTATTTAGCAAATCTCCATCAATAAGATAATATTTATATCTAGAACTCTCTTTGAACGGCTTTAATCCATCTAAAACAGATTTTAACCATTTATTATTTTCTAGTTCTTTAATAGATACTTTTATCCTTGTTTTTCTATCTCCTACTAAACTAAGTTCCATTATTCCTCCATTTCTTCTGCTACTCTCAATTTTCCATCGTACTTATAAACTGCACCATCTGACGTATCTACTTCTGTCACAACTGCCTTTGCTTTCCCGGCTTTTACAATATCTCCAAGTTTCGGAAGGAAATTGCAAGCAAAAACATAGTCTTTTCCGATTGGTTCTCCATGTTTCAAGTATCGTGCTTTAATTGCGATCATTTACAACCCATCCTTTCTACAACTTGATTTACGATTTTTTTACATTCTCCCTCACAATATTCAAGACTGCGAATAGGATTATCCTCATTGCAAACAGCGAAATAGCCTGTGCTTTCCAATAAAGCTATCTGCTTCATAACTTCCGCTTCATCAGTAAATAATCTTTTTGCAGTTTCCACATCGTACTCATCGAAACAATGCGCACAATCAAAGCCTATCCATCGTAAATCTTTTCGTTCTTGATGATACAAATGGTCGCTATTATATGTAATACTGCCATGACACTCGATGCTTTCTGTATCAATTTTCACATCTTTCGGAATCCCTACATATCCACAACGATAACCGGTTGGTGTAAACAGAATTACGCATGGAAATCCTTTGTATTCAAATTTCTTTTCTAATTTTGGTATCGCCATGTTACACCTCCACTTTTAGTTCCTTGTCATTAGAAACAAGCAATTTTATAACTTGGCAGTTCATATTAGGAAATCTACCGTCACTGACCGCCTCTGAATTATCTACGAAAAGAGGGCAACTAACTTCATATAGTTCAGATAATGCCTTACAAATATACATTCCTGCTACGATAGATTCTCCATTGCTCATATTGGTTCTTCCATCCCACTGGCATTCACAAGTTTCTCTGATTCCAGAATTTATCTGAACTTCAAAAAGTTTAAATGTAACTATTCCACCAAACTTCTCATTAATAATAGAAGAAATACGATTCATTTTCGTTCTGATAAATTCCTCTGTTAAATCAATCATCCGTTCCTGTTCTGCGATCTTATGTCCGACTTCTGTTTTCTCAGCTTCCAACTCTGCAATACGCTCTTTAATCTTTGCATTGTCCGCAGATTTGATTTTCCATTCAATATCTGAGATTTCATCTCGTAAAACAGCTTTTTTCGCTTCTAATTCGGTTTTTCCAATCGTTTCTTTGCTCATTTCTTCGATTTCATTTTCCAAAGATAGAATCTGTTCGCTGATTTTCTGATATTCCTCATTTTTTGAAATATCAGCAAAAGCCGGAATTGAATCAAGGATTTCTTTCTTTTCTTTTAATGTTTCTTCGCGTTTTGCGATTTCTGCATTGACTACTTCCAGTTCCTGCTGTTTATCATTAATGGTTTTCTGATATTCTCGGACACAATCTGCTGATTTCTGTCCCTTTTCTGTAATAGATTTCAGATTGTTTTCTCTGTTCTTTTCAAACTTTTCTTTGTCTGAAATGTAGCGTTCTTCATACTCTGTCTTAGCTTTTTTATAGCTCTCTTCACTATTTTTCTTTCTTTCCTCGTAATCATAAATACGCTTTTCTCGAACTTCTTTCGGAAGGGATTGACCGCAAGTTGGACAAGCCAAATCGTCCTCTGTCAATTCAGGCAATGGTTTATATTCTGGAAATGGTTTCATTTCCGAGAATACACTTGCTTTTTCACGTCTCCATTCATCTGCAAATTTGTCTCTATCTGTCTCTGCAAGTTCTTTCTGTCTGAAAGCACTTTCAATACCAAATGCGATAGAATCAGCTTGCTTCTTCAAAGAAATTACTTTCTCTTCTGCTTCATTGTATTCAGAAACCGCTTTTCTTCTCTTCTCCATAAGAATTGTTGATTCCCTGTTTTGAACATCGCTCCTGTCCATTTTCAATTGCATAACTTGTTCTCTTTTAGCGTTAATCTCTACAACATTTGTTGAGCCGGAAGACAGTTCATCTTCTACTTTCTTAAGTTCAATCTCTTTCGCAGCCTTTTCTACTTCCAACGCTCCTACATCAACCGATATAAGCTGTTTTGACACTTCGTCAATACGTGCCGGAATCTCAATCATTTCCTTATTTAATGTGTTTTTCACTTTGGTGTACTTTTTCAGAATATCGTCTGTGCTTGCGATTTTCAGTTCTGGAATCAGTTTTAAGAACTTCTCACCATACTCCTCTGCAATCTGTACATCCGATGATTCTTCAACAAATTTCATTAAGATTTCTCTCTGTTCTTTCCAAGGCAATGAAGTAAATGCAACTGGATTAGTAATTAAATTGAAAATCTTTTCATCAATCATGTCGGAAATAAATGCTTTGAAGTCTTTCTCCGATTTCGGATAACCGTTTATTTCAAACTCGTTCACATTTCCTTGAAGTTCTGTTGTATTTGTACCACGCTTCTTCACCCATTTCTGTTTCTGAACTTTTTTCAGAGAATATTCTTCATCATCAACTGAAATTGTAGCTTCAACACAGATTTCCAAATTGTCAATCATTTTTCCGGTTTCATCCAATGGACGAATATCAAACTTTGCACTTCCAAGAGAATCTTTTCCAAACAACAGCCATGTAAACGAATCAAACACCGTTGTCTTCCCGGTTGCATTCGCTCCACATATTTTCGTTTGTTCACCGAAATCAATATTGCGTTCTTTTGCGCCCTTGAAATTCTCCATTTTTATACTTCTTAATTTAATACTTCTCATAACATTTCCTTTCTGTTATAATTAGAATGTGTTTTTTGATTAGCCTTTCTGCTAGCAGAAGGCTTTTCTTTTTTTGTCAATAATTTTCACCTCATATGGATTCATGTTTTTTCTTATGATATGTAAATAAAGTTCATCTTCAAATACCATATCCCACTCATTTGAAATCAAGCCAACTTCATTAACTAATTTCTCTTGAATTTTATTCAATTTTTTTCTATTCATCATAGCGATCACCTTCCTTTTCTACGAACAAAAGAAGTGTTGCTCCAACTACTATTAAAGCAAACGGTAGCCTTAAGTCTTGACTATCAGCCATGCACGCTCCTAAAATAAGAAAAGCGAAGCCAATTTTAAAAATCGAATCGTAAATCATTTTCTTTTCACCTCTCTTATGAATTTATCTACCTCTTAGTTTTAGTCCCTTCCTTATTAATAAGGTAAAGATAGAACTCAGCTTCCCTTACTAACATCCAATCGGACACTTTTAAATGATGTGATGAAACACATTCTTTTTGGTTTCGTGTTAATCTCTTTGGCTGCTTCATAATCACACCTCAATCTCAACATCCTCACCAAGATACATACTTAAAAGCTCAGTTGCTTTGTTTAATGAAAGTTTTCTTTTCCCAGTTACTTCCTCAAAATCATCTTCATGAAAATTCCAAATTACTCTATCACCACAAATGTTTTCCACTTTAACAACTGCGTTATTCTTAATTTTTTTAATTCTTGAAACAATAACCAAAGCCCCCATTAATGGAGTCATTGCTTCAACCCAATGAGTTGGAATTTCCTCATATATTTTTATTCTCACCATTTGACCTACAGTTACTTCCATTTTTACACCTCACAATTGCAACAATTAATCGACATTCTTGTATTTGTGCATGGCTCCCAGCTCTTCACATACGCAACAGCTTCTTCAAACCGTTTCTTCGGAACGTTATTTCTCGCATTCACATTGAAGTAATGTTTCAAATCACGATTACATTCTGCAAATACTTTCTTGCCGATTTCACGATAAGCCGGAGAACCTTTTCCACCTAACGCTTCAATTACTACACGATTCACAATTTCCCCTAACACTTGTTGCTGACCGTAGTCGATCGTTGTGTTGTTCTCAAGGTCTGTAACTCTTTCATCCATTTTCACCAGCTTCTTATCATGCATCAGAATCGCTTTCATTTCCGGCGAATACTGTTCCATTTCGTAAGAACCAGTTTTTCTTATTGATGGAAGTACCTCGGATGTTACCCAATGCTTAAATCTCTTTGCTGATTCTAACTTGCTGCCGAAGATAAGAGCGTATAAGCCAGATTCTGTAATCACAGGTGTTTTCTGCATTCTTCCGATGGAATCCCGAATTGGGACTTCATCTTTATCATCAGAATCAACATGGTCTTGAATGGCTTTTGTGGCTCTTTCATATCCAAGTGCTTCTGCAACATCTTTACCTACAAAGTAGGTTTCATTATTCAGTTGTACTGTTCGGATTTCTCCAAACTCTTCATTTTTGAAAATCTGTAATTCTTTCACTTTTTCACTTACTTTCCTCACCAATCAATAGTTCTTCAATAGGAATATCTGTTTTTTAAAAAATCCACTTTTAATTACTTCCTTCTCTGTCATTTCGCTCTCCTACAATTTCATCGATAGGAACTCCAAGAATTTTTGATACACCTACAACCTTGTCGTATGACGGTTTTACAGTATTCCATTTGCAAATACTTCCTCTTGAAATTCCAAGTTCATCTTCCATCTTATAAATAGGAATCCCCTTTTCTTTTGCAATAGATTTTATTCTACCGTACACTCTATTACCTCCTTTTCAAAATTTTGAAAATAACACAAAATATCATTGACTGTATTCTGAATATATTCTATAATTCAAGGTGTCAAACTAAAATTAAACAAAATAACTCTCAGACATTTTATCGTTTATTATTTTGCGAAATTTTCAAATTACAAACTTTATTATACGCGATATTTTCAAAATGTCAATAGTTATTTTGCGTTTTTTTCAAAATGTGAGGTAAATATGAATTTAAAAGAAAGAATCGTTAATTTGTGTAAAGAACGAGATATTACCGTAAGTAAACTAGAAAATGATTTAGGATTTGCTGGTGGATATATTTCTAAGTTAAACAAAAGCACTCCAAATACAGATAAAATAAATCAAATTGCAAATTATTTTTCTGTATCTTTGGATTATTTAGTAAACGGTAAAGAAGAAACTTATACTGATGAATCAGCGCATTTAGTTGCGAAAATAAGAAAAGACACCGAACTATCCAAAGCATTGTTAAAATACTTTGAATTGTCCGATGTCAAAAAGAATCACGTTATAGAATTAATAAATTTATTGAGCGAGGTATAGTCTATGGAATATAAATCAATAAACTGCACCGATATTTCGAATGAAGAAATACAAAAAATAATTTCTGAATATCAAAATGTAGGTTGGGAATACACAGGTATCTCTTCTGGTTTTCCCGGAAATATGTCATGGATTCATCTTGTGTGGTCTAAGGATGAACCTCCGATTGAACCCTACAAAGAACCCAGCAATTAATATCATCTTCTTCTGGTGAAAACAAAACATGATAGGCTCTTTCTTGTAATCGCTCTTTTTCTTTTTCGCTTTTCGCAATGGCGACACATTGAAAAGAGCCTTTATTGTTCATATCATAAACATTTATTCCATTCATATCAATCTTCCTCCTCTTTTATTATATCGCTTATTATTATGTAAATGTATCGCAATATATCTTCACAATCAATCTCATTAACCATCTCAATAATTTTCTCTTTGTAGTCCACGATAACCCTCCTTTTGCAAAAACACATCCGAAATTCCTTTTTTATATTATACAACAGGAATTGCTCAATTACAAGAACATATGTTCTCTTTATATCCTATACCTTTACAATCGGATTTTTATAAAAATAATGTCGTTTTTTGTCGACCGTAAAATTTGAATAATTTTCAGAAAAATGTTAAAATATTATCGGTTTTGGGAGTGAATGACGCCACGCAGACACTCCCAAGCCAGAACTTGAAGTGCCCTATTTAACAGGACATTTCAATGCTATCATATAAAATATACAAAAGGAAGAGAGTAAACATGAAGAAAAGCAACAAATGCGACAAACAAGTGTCTTTACAAAGACATATAAACTATGTAGATAACATAAGGGATAATTTAAACAGTTGCAATGGTAATTTGACTTTGCCGGAAATTGCAGAAAGCGCCGGAGTACCATTTTCAACATTAAAAAACATATTGTACGGTAATTCTTCGGATTGCAAATTATCAACAGCTGTAGGGTTTGCAAAATTCTTAGGAATTACCATTGATGAATTGATTGGTTCTGATACATTAACACCCGACGCAAAAGAAAGTTTATCTATATACCGTGAACTCCCGGAACGTTCAAAATATCTTGCTCGGTGGTTCGTAAAACACCAAAAAGCATTATATTCCAATAATGATTCAACAAAAAGCATTGGAGTAATGATTCCGAAAGATTCTAATGGTTATCTCCATCCGACAAACGAATTCAAAACATTGGATATAGATAAGTTTTCCGATTACGTGAAAGCAAAAGCCTTTATGGGAATAAAAATTAATGCCGACTACTATATGCCATATTACTCACCTTATGATACCTTATTGATTGCCAACGACCGAAAGCCATTGCCGAATGAGCATTGCGTTATTCTGTATTATGGGAAAATTAAAATCGTAACAAGGCTTGTTAGAAAAGAGAATGATCAAAAAATAGTTGAATATATTCCGATTCAAAATAGGAAAAACAGAATATCGGAGCATGAAATTGATGAACTTATCGGATATGTGGCTGATGTACACAAGAATTTTTCAAATTAAGGGTCTGTTTTTAGACCCTTAAAATAGTTTATACTCCGGTTTTTCTTCCCCGAATAACCAATATCTTAAATAATCATCAAGAATAATTGCTATGAAAGATAAGAAAAACCATAATATTGAGTACGGAGCGCATATTTGACCCAGAATATTCATCGGCAGTTCGGAATAATCCCAAACATTCCATTTCAACCATAAGTTCACAATACATCCACAAACAAACTCTGCAACGGTGATTATAACTGTAGAAATAAGCATTTGTTTCGCAAGCGGAATCTGAAACGTAAATATTTCGTTTATAAGTCCTATCAGAACGAAACAGAAACCACCAAGAAGAAACATTGTCCAATGCGAATATCCCCTCCATAAAATTTCAATTACATAATACATTAGACCGCCGATCCCAAATAGAATCGGCAGTCTTACAATGCGAATCATAATTTTGCCGCCATCATTCCGATAAGCGGTTCACTCCTGTATTCTTCTGGAATATCCATCCCATAAAACACAGCTTCGATTTCTTCTTTTGTCTGTAGAGAGCGAATATAGATTCTAAGGTCTCTAAAGTATGTAACGTGCCATGTCACATATCCCATTGAAGTGTTTGTAATTAACGCCATGTCTGCATTACTATAGAACTTACAATGTTCTGTTTCGTCAGAATTATGCCACGGAATCTGTTCTTCCCCTGCAATTACTTTCGCCTGCAAGCCAATAAGAGATGTCTGATCGTGTTCCGACAACATGAAGTGCTCTGTTTCCCCGCTTGTAAGTACAACATCAACTCCTTTTTGAATTGTTTTCTGCTGTTCCGTGTTCATTTCAACAACTTTCATTTCCTGCAATTCTTCAATAGTAGGCTCTTGCGGAACTGGTGTTGGCAATGGTTCTGGTTCCACATATTTACTTCCGTCGCTCGACAGCTGATACCCATTATATTTTTCTGTTTCTTTATCATTCCTGTAAATTGTTGTAAATTTGCGATAAAATTTGCCCCCAATATCAACTTGACATTTTTCGTCAAGAAAAACATCAAACCCTTTTTCGCTTACAAATTTACTTCCCTCAAACTTTATAGTAACGATATTTTTATCAGGGGAAACAACTGCTTTTCTAACTATCGAATCCCCTAGAAATCTAACGTATGCCATGCAACAATCTTCTCCTTTTCTTTATAATCTCTTACAATATTTACTGTGAATACTCATCCATCCAGCACCGCTTTTCAAACGTCCCCATGGAGTTTTTCCATTGTATCTTGTTTCTGTGATCGTGTAGATTCCAATCGGCGCATTCATCACCTTTTTATATGTCGTTCCCGGGCCTTTTCGTACTGCCATTTTTGCATTCGTCCGTATCTGAAACTCCTTGCTTACAGGTTTTGATGGTTTCTCAGGTTTTTCCTCTGCCGAAATGTTCTTATTGATAAGCCCCTCTGCGATTGCTTTTGCAATCCTGTTCGTTCCCAGCTTTTTATAGAGGATTGCATCGTCTTCATCATCCGCAAAACATGTCTCAATAATCATTGCCGGATTTTTGCTGTGTTTTAAAAAATAATAACTCTTTTTATACTTTACACCTCTGTTTTTGAACCCTAACTTTTCAAGATTTTCAAGAATCCTCTTTGCCGCCGCTTTCGCTCCAGAATCCTTACTGTACAGCCAGATCTCAGCCCCTTTGTTTTTTCCGTCTTTTTTTGATTTTTTGACTCCATTAAGGTGGACAGACGCATCCAGATCGACCGTATGCGCATTACATTTTTTACAGATATTCTTCAAGATACTTGTTTGCGTGCGTCCAGAATCATCCGTGCAGTTATAAGCTGTATGCCCCTCTTTTTTAATTAACGAGATAACCTCTTTCGCAATTTTTCTATCCTCTGTAACTTCATCAAGATAACTGATGATACCAGGGACATTTCTGTTATGACCTCCATGTACATTAATCTTCATAATCTTTCTCCTTTCTGTGCGACATTGCACGATAAAAAATAAATTATATTGTTTTCTGTTAATAAGTTTTTAGGTATCTCTTATGTTTTTTCAATTAATTAGCAATATAGAACAACATGAACTGCTGTTCCAAAAAAATGTTATAACGGTGAATGAAGGTGAAAGCCTATTGCAAAAAGTTTTAGAACAGCCATCAATCTCCTTCGCAATTATTGTAACGGGCAGTATGTCTTCTGATTTGCCGTCTAGCGTGGATGGTGTGTGGGATTACAGCACGGGGTACTCAATATCCCGCACAAATGAAACGAAATTCATTGTGTCATTTGACAGATACAGAGGGAAAATAGCCATTAAATTTTACGACAATTTGAAATGGTCGGACTGGCACATTAAATGATATAATTTAGCGTTTCGTATATATTGTACCCCTTTCGTAGCGTTACGTAAGGGTAAATTGTTAAAGTACCATCTTTCATCATCTCCAACGATATAGCGTTGCCTATTTCCGAAAAGCTCTTAAATATCAAAAGTTCTGACGGTGCTATGTTGATATACTTACTTGGAATAACCCTTGCTTTAATACTTCTCCCTGCTTCTATCTCTCGTGCAGTTTGCAAGATAACGCTAATCATAACATTATGCCCGATAACTGTAGCCTTTACAGTCCCGGAAAAATCTACACCGCCCCAATGATCTTCAAGATTGAATTCTAATTTGCTATTTAACTCATCAAATCCTTTCTTTGTTGCCAACGCTCCTGCTACTTTTCCCTCTGTCATGTTTGCCAACAAATCTTCTTTATTGTCAATGACATTCGCCTTATCTACGCTTTCGTTAATCGCTCTATTCGACGCGTTGACTTGATTCGCGCCGTAATCACTACCTAATTGCGTATATTCAGTTACGTCTTCAAGCGAAACCGTTCCGTCGCTGTTTTGTATCAGATTGTATCTCCTTCGACCATTCATATTCTCAGAAAGAATATCATCAACAAAATTTTCTGCTAAATGTTGCTTTGGCATTTTTATTTCCCTCCTACTTGCATTATATATTTAAGTTTTTATAGTTCCCTAATCTAAATGGAACTCTACGCAATATAGCTTGCTGTTTTTCATCAACTACTGTAACATAAATCCTTACCTTTTCTCCTATATTTACTGGATTTGGCGTAATCAAAATCCCTTGAATTACTGGTAGTTTCGTATCAGACACAATTTTCTTTTCTATTGTCTCTGATTGTCCTTTTCCATCAGATACGGTTATTAAAATCGTATTTTCTCCCTCTACCAAAACTGCATGATAAAAAAAAGCGCCATCAGAATTCCTGTCAACTGTTGCAACAGTGTCATTATTGGTCTGTATCTCTATTCTTTCAACAGAATCCACAGTGTGACCCCTAATAGTAACTATACGTTTCTTCACGTAAGTGGTAAAATCTACTGGATAATCTATTGTCAAAAGCCCATCCATTACAATCGCACCTCCCTATATCTTCCCAATTTGAACGGAACTCTACGTAATGTTTTTTCCTTGTCTGTTAATTTCCTTTTTATGTTCAAAATAGCAGACTCAATCCTATTCAATTCCTCCCATTGAATAAAAGGAGCATTTGGATAAAAAACCTTACCTTCCCCATAATCTTCGTTCCTAAAATTCTGGTTTATTTTATCGAGGTTCCTTTCAAACATATTAAATACATCAACATCCCAATACGCCAAGTAAGATGTAATATCTTCTCCCATATCTTCGATTTCAAAATGCTTCGACAATGCATTTGCTCTTTCGTGAAGATGTACTAAATTATTTTTGATACGATTATAGTCTTTCCAATTAAATCTGTCGTATTTTGTCCAGTTTGTTTTTGGAGCCGTCCAATTTGATACCGTTAAAACTAGTGTTTTATTTTGTTTTCCATTGACGGTAACAGCGTTTCCCACATGATCAGTTACCGTTACTTCTGCAACGTAATCCCCTACAATATCCGGGGCATTAATCTCTGCGAAAAATCTATTATGCCCTATAGATTTTAGTTCTGTCTCTTCTCCTAAAATATTTATTTTTACGCTTTCCACACTCATATTACATCACCACCGCCCTTGTTTTCATTCTTCCACTCCAAGCACCGTTGTAGGATAAGCTATTTTCATACGCTCGAATAAGCTGAGTTTTTCCGCTTCTTAATTCAAGGTAAAACAGGTCGTTTGCGTCAACTCTAGGGTCTCCCCTCCAATCAAACTGATAGTCTACTTCTCCAAGATAATAAGAAGATAACCATTCTTCTAAATCTTTTGCGTGTTGCAACGAACTTACCAGGGGATTGTCCCAAATCATATCTTTACCGTTATAATTATGTTGCACTTTATGTTTTTGCTCTGAATGCACATATTCTTTTCCATATAGAATAACTCGAACAGGAGATACTTTATTGGAAGCCCCCAAACGTACCTTTACGTAATAGCTACTAGATTCTATGATTTCTACTTTTGCAGAACTATTTTCCTCTACAATTGCACGGAAATCATAAGCTGGGTCGCTAAGAAAAAATACATGCTCTAAATTACCAGATGAAATATTGATTTCATCTGACGCAATCTCAACTTCCGTGCTTGCTTCCGTGTATAAATTTCTCAAAATAGTCATAGATTTTAATTTATCTTGTCTCAATACAGTCGGAGAACCGATCAAATCATAGTTTCTTGTCAATACATAATTCGTAACATCTCCTACCACTATGTTATCAACAAATATTCGGCTGTTTGGATGATTTTTCAAGAACTCAATTTCCATCCTGTCAAACATTTCAAACCTTCGTTGCGTGTCGTAATTCAGACTTGTCGGCTGAATGCGAAGAGTCTCAATCAATGATTCCTCATAGTAAGTTCTGATAACAAATTCCTTCGGCTTTACATTTCTGAAATTGCATTTGAATCCATATGCTACAAATCCAAATTCTAACGTAATCGTAAGCACTGGATTTTTTTCAAAGTCTCCGTTTTCGTCCGATATGTAATTACTTATATAACCTGTGTTTAGATAATTATTATCTTTTGGCATAAAAAGAACACTTCCATCAACTACCGAAAAATCATTGCTTGCTACCGCGTAAGCATCTTTTTTTTCATCATTCAGCACATGAAAAACCTTACTATAATCCGTTTCTCCATTTGAAGAAATCGTCATATCCGGCTTAGAAGATGCTTGCAAATGTATTCTTCCTTTTCTATCATCATATAAAGAACATCGACCTGCGTTTGCAATAATCTGTAACGCTTCTGCGTATCTTACGGGAGGAACTGGATTTTTTACTATGACATCCTTTAAATATGGATCAATATAATATTGCATCGGTTCAAATCCAGCATCATTCAATACATCTACTGCCAAGTCATATAGCGAAATTCCATTCTCTCTGTATAACCCACGATAGTATATTCCTTCCATAGACGCGAACAAGTCTACGCAAACAAATTCCGCTTTCGTATCTGTCGCATTCCATCCTTGAAGATATGTAAGAATTTCTGGTAGCCACTCAATATTTCCATCTCCATGCACATCATATCCAAAAGAAACCTTTACCTCCTGTCCAAGTTCTAAGTACGATATTGCGCTAGTTGCATTATCTGGATTATAGTAAGAATCCTGATTGTCAATTGTGATTCTCACGTCCTTGCTAGGTAATGTTTCTGTTGTAGGCGAAACAAATTCTTCTAACTCAAAATCCATAACCTCATGATTGGAAAACGAATCTATTACTCCGAAATCTATGGTATGTATTCGTAATCTTCCATTTTTATTTACCATTTTTTTTGGCATTATAATAATATAAGAAGTCCCATTGAATATATCTTCTGTAACAAACAGGCTCGTATTATTTTCGTATGTGTATGTGGTATTATCATTTTTAATAATAAATTCTGACGGGTAACACTCACCGAAATCAATAGTCATTCCTCTTATATCCAGCAAAGATTGCGCTGAAAAATCAATATAAATCCCCCCTGCCAACTCTTCTGTGACAAAACCGTTATTATAAAAGTTTAGACCGTCATTTTCTTTTGGCAAAAAGTACATACTACCATCAACCTTAGAAAAGTCCTGTTCTGCTGTTGCATATATTCGGCTTACTTTATTATTTTCAAATGGCTTTTTCGTGTCCGAAAAATACGTAAATGAATTCTTCTCATTTGCAACCGTTGCGCTATTTTGAGCATCAGAATTTATGATACCTATTGTTCCACGTATGTAAGCTCGATTTGAACGATACGGCTTCTTCATCGATTCGATGTAATCATCACTTACTGCTTGCATAAATCATCACTCCAAACCTGCATCTATCAAATTAAATTCCAAAGTTTCATCCTTCAATACCATGTGCGTCAAGCGATCAACAAATAGAGGAACCCCTTTTCTGTCTCCTGGATACATTGTAATCGTGATTGGATGTCCGGGATTTGCCATATCTTCAAATGTAACCGGAACATAAAACGGCTTTATTGCCTTCAACATCTTTTTTCTAGTGTTTGGCGAAAGTCCAACCCATTTCAAGCCATCTAATTTATACAAGTCACGCCCAACCCTTTGACCTATCACGGCATTATTGGCATTTCTTCCCGCATTAACAGTTGTTGTAATCGTCCAAGAAAATCCTCTTGCCGGACAAGGAAAATCATAACCATTTACATTTAAAAACGATGATAAAGCCATCTGGTCACCTCCTTATTTTTTCATAAGAAAAGCACCTACCGAAGTAGATGCCTTTCTTTTATATGAACGAATATCCATTTCTCGCGCGTCTGGAATCCGTAATTGATACTAATTCTCTTCCGTCAACAACGATTCTTTTTCCGTCTTTAACAGCTTCAATTAGTTCTCGCAATAAGTTTTCCTGCTCTCTATTTTCTGCGTTTGCACGCGAAAATCCGCGATATGCCGCGTCCTCTATCCCTTTCTGGATGTTAAGGTTATTGGCAACTGCCGTTCTTCCGTCAGAGAACTTTCCTACAAGTTCATTACGATTTGCCATGAACAATCCATCTTCCGGGAACCCGCCGACCGAATACTTCGGAATCAAATCCGTAATACCGATTTCCCCAATTCCTTTTTTGTATTTTTTGGCGTATCTTAGGACATATGTCCACGGATAATTGTAATAACCTTTTGTGCATATTTCTTTTCCTGTCTGGTCTCCTGTTTTCCCACCTAGTGTCTTACCAAGCTCATTAATTGAAGCGTGTACGATTCTCTTGTCACCAATATACATTGCTGTGTGTTCGCCGGGTTTCAGCAGAACATCTCCTTTTTTCATTCCGTTTCCGCTTCCAACGCTTACTGAACTTGTGACATTTTTAAATCCGGCAGACGTAAGGCTTCCATACATTGTGCTTGTAGTCCCAATCGGAATATTGAAACCTGCTTTTTTCAATGCCGTTGTGACCAAAGAGGAGCAGTCGTAATCGGGTCCCGTCCTATGTTTTTGGTCGTAACCATGCCTGTTATCATTTGCAATTCCAACAGCCCATTTAATCGCCTTATCAATACCTGCGTACCCTGTTTTTTCAAACATTTTTCCGATATATTTTACTGCACTATCGAATACTTTGTTTACTGCTCCTGTCGCAAGCGGAATAAAGAATTTTGAGAGTCCAGAAAAATCGGTAAATTTATCAATTGCAATCTGTAAAATTTTACTAGGTTTTTCTAAGTAATCCAGTACATCGCCTGTAAAGTCTTTTATTTTAGACCAAGTATTCCCGAAAAACTCTCCAATTCCATTCTTAAATTTCGGCATTCCATCCATCAATGCCTTGGTTTGCCCTGCTGGCATAATCTTTGTCCCTTTTGCCATCGGTAGCATAACATTTCTTCCTTCTGGAATAAACGGCTTTCCATGTGGCGGTACAATCAACTCTTTGTATGTAGAACCTGCTTGGTCGTTTACGACACCAATTGTGTCACTTGGAAGTCCGTTAGAACCTTTTTCAAACTTAGGAGGAGTCCAATTTTTTAACGGCTTTTTCCCACTTACTTTGTCGAACACCCAGTTAATGCCGTTAATTACTCCATTTACTGCCGTATCGATAGGGGTAATTATCCAACCTGCAACTTTAGAGAAAAAACCTTTAATCCCTTTGAATGCTTCCGTTACCGCTGTGTAAGCGCCTGTGAATTTTTTGCTAAAAAAATCTGAAG
>CAUWLL010000041.1:0-22898 GCA_963559605.1 uncultured Lachnospiraceae bacterium | reverse complement strand
TGCTAAAAAAATCTGAAGCTTTATTATCATCTCCAAGTCCGAAAATTTCTTTTACTTCTTTCCATCTATCTTGAAACCAACCCTTAATTCCATCCCACGCTTCCGTTACCGCTGTGTAAGCGCCTGTGAATTTTTTGCTAAAAAAATCTGAAGCTTTATTATCATCTCCAAGTCCGAAAATTTCTTTTACAGTTTTCCATTTTTCCGAAAACCAAGTGTTAATCCCTTTGAATGCTTCCGTTACCGCTGTGTAAGCGTCTTTGAATTTAGTTTCGAACCATCCTTTCACGCCTTTAAATACATCTTTTATCCCAGACCACAATCCCACAAAAAAACCTACAACTTTACCAAACATCTCTTTAACGCCGTCAAAAAGTCCTTGCATAATGTAGATTCCCTGTTCTGCCATAACAGTAGACGGGGAATGAATGCCAAACGCTTTTTTAAATCCATCTATAAATGGCTGGAATATATTATTTTTTATCCACGATCCAATGTTAAAAATAACATCAACTATACCTTGAAGTAATCCCGTAATAGTAAACTTTCCGTCTTCGTATGCCGTCTCTTTCCACCAAGCAACAACAGATGACCAAGAATCTTTTATAAGCCCCCATAATAGAGCAGACAATCCCCCAATAGCTGCACCAATTCCCTCTGCTATTCTTAATACGATTCCAGTCCAATCAATACTTCCTATAAAATCTGAGATACTATCTCCTAATTTCTGCCAATCTGTATTTTCCAAAAACTCTATTAGTGTGTCTAGTAGACCTTTTATAATGTCTCCAAGACTTTTCCCGTTTTCAGACCAATTAAAGTCAGAAATAGCTTTATTTAAACCATTCGCTAATTCTTTTCCAAGTTTAGCCCAATTAAACGTTCTAGCCGCTTCCCCGATAACTTCAAATACAGCATTCCATTCTTGCGCGATTAAATGTCCAACGCCTTTGAAATCTACAGTAGCTACAACTCCGTTTAATCCATCCCCTAGAAATGCCCCTACTGATTCCCAGTTGGTATTGTCAAGAAAATTGCTTATTCCTATAACACCTGTATTTATTGCTTGCCCTATTGTATAGCCTATTTTGTATCCAAGACCTTCAACTTCCACGAAACCTGTTATTAATGTACCCAGAGATTTTCCTATTTTCCCTGCTGTTTCCTGTATTGGTCCCCATGGAATGCTTTCTAATGCTCCTTTTAACTTAGAACCGATAATTGCTCCTATTTCTGTAAAATCAGCTTTTGACCACGCTTCCTTTACTTTCTTGGCAAATTCAGAAACTCCACTTTCAATTTCAGTAGTAGTAAACATTTCAGATGGCAATATTTCTCCAGCTCCAGAACCTCCCGGCGAACCTCCGCTCGGGCTTGTAGACGTTTCTTTATCTTTTTTGTCTTTTTGTGGAGCTACGTTTAATTCATCTATCCCGAGTGTATATGTTTGAAAATCTTTTGCTGATTTTTTCGCTTTATCTAGTCCCTTTGCCGCATTTTTAGCCCCATTCCCAACATCTTTTAACGATGCTCCGTAATCTTTAAACGGCTTTGCTGCTTGTACAGCGAAGCTCTTTCCAGTTAATGCTGAAAAAAATTGCCCGACCTTATTTAATGCACCAGAAATCAAATCTATAAAAGCAGATACATATGGCGCAACTACATTGATTATTGGAGAAAATGCAGCCGCCCAAGAATTTTTTAAATACAATAACGAACTGACCATGGACGAAATACTTTTATTATATTCTGTGCTATACCGAACAAGATTGTTGCTACCTTCCGCAATAGCCTGTTTTACCATGCTGATTCCTTGGAATACTGTGGAAAACAATATAGAACTGCCCACCATTTTCCCAAGTGACATCCCTTTGTTTGAATGATTTTGCACTCCTGCGATTGCATTTTTTAGTTTCCCAAATAATTTTATCGGATTCCTTATAGCACTTTCTGATTTTCTTAAAGAATCCGTAACTTTTTTAAATGGTGTTAAAAATCTTCTGGTTTGGTCTGTTGTTCTTTTTATTGAAGAAGATAATTTTCCCCAATTAGAAGTTTGCTCTTTTTTTATGGTTGATTTTGCAGACTCTCTATTTATGCGGTTATAGTTTTTTTGTCTTTCTGTCAAAAGCGCTAACTCTTTCGCTTTTTCATCGTAATCGGAATCTCCTTCGCGAAATCCTTGTTTAGCTAATTCTGCTAATTCTTGTTTTGCTTTTTTTATTTGCTGAGAGTAAGTTTGTATCTTGTTAGTGTCTATTGCCTCCTCAAAACTATTGATTTTTCTTGATGCTTCCGAAGCGTTTCCGCCGAATCTTTCCAATACTTCATTAAAGTTTTTTAAACTTTCTGTTTCTTCTCCAAAAGTAAATTTCATTGCTTCTGAATTATACCCAAGAGATGAAGAATCAACTTCTGCAACTTTCGGATTATCCGTTTTCGTTACTTTTTTTGTATCTTCCCCTCTTGCAATTGAAAACTCTGGAACTTTATTTTTTATTTTCGACACCGCTTCACGATATATTTCTGCTTGATTTGTTGCTTTTTGAATGTCAAAAACCAAATTCTCCCATGACTTCCCTAAATTATCAGTTCCGTCAACTGATATTTTCTTTTCAAGTCTATCATTTAATCTTTGAACCTCTGAATCTGCTTTTTTAGATGATTTAACTAAATCTTGAAACCCAAGTTTTGAAACGTCTAAACCAGTTCCTGCTTTAGAGAATTTTTCAAACAAATCATCTAGTGATTGTGTCGCTTTTTTTATCTCCTTATCATCTACTTTTGCCTTTACTTGTTTTTTTGATGGTTTTTTTATCGATTTTTCAAGAGAATCTAATTGTTTTTTTACGTTTTTTATTTCATTAGAATCTATTTTCCCTATATTCTTTAATCCATTAGAAAGTGACAAAACTTTTTTCATTGATTCCGCTACATCATCTAATTTTTTTGACATTTCATCTAGTGTTCTATTTGCACTTTTTGCAGATGCTTCTACTCGTATTTCTAGGCTATCAATTTCAGACACTTTGCCACATCCTTTCATCAAAAAAGACGATAGGCTGTGACACGCTATCGTCCTTAGTTATTCAATATTTGTCTCTGGAAGTCCTCTTGCCCTGTCATTCGCAATCCACTGTTCCATAGCAAGAATTTCCTTTTCCATTTCTCTTCTTTCACGCTCTTCTTCGGTGAGTTGTAATTCCTCTTGTAATTTCCATAAAATAGGCTCTTCTATGTACTTTGCCTTTGATTTCTTACCGCTTAATACTCTATCAAGCGCAACAAAAATAGCAGATAATGTATATTGGTTCGATACCCAGTTTAAATAATCCTGCTCTTTAATTTTTTCTGAATACCCATCTGCTATACACCTAATAATTCTCGGATTAAGCATCCAGAACTCATTCCAAGACACGCCCATTGCATGAGCTTTTGGAAACCATTCTTTTTCAAACAATTCCCTCTGTGTTCTGTATTCTACTATCGGAATTATTCCGTTTTCTTCTCTTCCTTGTCCTCTCCAGTTTCCTCCTCCGCTCTCTTGTTGAGGTTCTGAAAAAAATCAGAATCATTCATTTCATCTGTAATCACTTTCATAATTTCTTCAAAATCACCGCCGGAAATAATATGTTCTTCCATTTCTTTTCCTGCTGATTCCAAAGAGGTATTTAAGCAAATAGATAAGTATGCACGAACCATAGACATTGGCTTTCTCTGCATATCTTCCATAGAGAATCCGCAATCTTCCAAATCGCATACTGTATTGAAACTGAATCCTTTTGCGTTGTATTCTTTCCCATTAAGTTTAAATTTTTTCATCTTATTTTCCCTCCGATTAATCAGAGGGGGCAGTCCGAAGACCACCCCACTCATTTTTTTAATAAATCATTTCTTCAAGTTCTGTTTCGGCATACAAACTATCGCCTTTCTTCTTCGCCGATTTACGAGAAAGGCTCGCTATTCCCCCACTTTTGCTACTGTAAATGTACCGTCTTTGTTATCCGTAACTGTATACTTGTCGGTTACTTTTGCTGCCGCCGTATTCGGAATAACCGTCACTGCCATTTCAAGAATTTCGTCTATGCCACCCACATCAGTTGGTGTAGCGGTTGCCTGTCCTACATAAGCGTATTTTGCTACTTCACCGGTTCCTCCCGTACCATACAACTGCATAATATCCAATTTCTTGTTTCCGAGTTCATCAACACTATCCAAATACTCTTTTTCAAGGTTTCCTGTAACCTCTTTGGAATCGGATGTTTTGATACCCATTTCAAACGTCTGTGCGTCATCTTCCATAGTTGTACTTTCTACCGTATTAGGAGCAGATACCGGAGCCGGAACTGATTTCGCTTTTACCAATAACTTATAAGTACCGGAAAAATCTGTCCGCTCTAAAGTATCTCCCTGATGTTCCTTGTAGATAACTCTTACTTTATAACTTGTGTGAGCCATAATTTTATTCCTCCTTATTCTTCATAAAAAAATAAGAACCTTTCGGTTCTATAAAATATCTCCATCGGCTATCATTCGCCGAAATCGTGCTACTCTTCGATATACGCTGTCTGTGTTCTGAAATTCCGGTGTTACAATTACTTGAAATCTCATGATTTTCATAATTCGTACAACCTCATTCATTACTTCTTTCGCATCGGATTGTTTTGTGTTTGTGGTTACTTCGATTTGGAAGGAAGACCAAACAGCATTGATCGTGTCTCCTTGTAAGTCCTCTCCTGTTTCCGCTCCCGGCATTTCGTGTATATACACGGTCGGAAACTTCGGAACAGTATCGTCTCTGTCAGAGTTTGTAAATTTTAAATTTGGATAACGGTCTTTCAGCTTTTTGGAAAACTGTGTCTTTATCCGAGTGATAACTTGTGATTCCAACATATCCAGCATTTATTCCACCGCCTCGTATGTTTTCTCAAATATATCTGGCTTACATGGATAAAATTCACCATTTACACCTTTAATGATGTAATCATTTCTGCTCGCTATCATATCTCCTTCAAGGGTATGTATGATAAGTTCTTCATGTGGTATGCCTTTTCCAACTATCCAAGCAGTATCATTTACGTTGTAAGAACATTTATTTCCACAAAATTGTATTATCTCAGTTGTGTTTCCTGTCCATTGAATTGCTTCAATCACAACTGGTTTTTTTCTGTATTTCATTGTCCGAATACCCTCCTTGCAATCTGTGGAATCTCTTGCATGAGTTCCAATGATGTTTCAAACATAAACGGTCTTGACGGCATACCTTGTGTAAAATACCATTTTCCATCTTTCGGATAAAACCAACCGTATTGTCCGGGTGCAATCTCAAAAATCGTCTTTCCGGTGTTGTAATTCCACTCCACGCCATCCGGGAATGGATATGGATAACTTCCTTCAAGTCCAAGTTGCCCCGTTCCAAACTCCACGTAAGCCGAATGCTTAGAATCAGCCACAATAAAAAAGATAACGGTGTTTTTATCTCCATTACCTTTCCTTGTGTGTATGCTGTTTAAAAGTTCACCTGTAAAGATTGCGTCAAGTGTAGTAACCCTTGCTTTTGCAATTTCTACACCTCGTTTTGCTACTTCTTCTGTGAATATTTCACACTTCTTATTAAGCGAATTTTGATATTCCCTTAACTGTTTCTGCAATTCTTGAATACTGGATGACGAAAAGATATTTGCTTTTAACACTTTCTTTGCCATTATCCTAACTTCTGCCCATCAATGTATGTTGCAAATTTACCGCCGCACTCACACTTTGCGTTGTCATCAAACACGTCCCAGTTGTGATTAGATTGTCTTTCGTCTTTCGGTTGCGGCTTTCCACATTTCTCACATTTTCTTTCAAATTTTGGTGTTTTTCTCATGTCTACCTCCTACAAAATATCCAACTCTTGGAATACTTTAAAAATCTTTGGAGATTGAATCGCCATCCAGTCAACCATTTCTTCATTCATAGCCCACACGTTAGCAGAATTTGAATTTTCAGCAAGCCCACTTTCAAACAAAAAAGCATGGACAATTTCATGTCTAACAACAGATTTTCTGTAGGAAACCAAATCTTTTTTAGCCCCAACCTCTCCATCTGACGTAGACATATCATCTACTACAATCTCATGTGTAGACGAATCAGTATATCCATCCATTTCTTTCAGTTCTGGAATTTCTTTGCAATTTCCATAGATTATCTTATATTCTGTTCCGAGAATATTCACTTTTCTGTTTTCCATATCACTTCACAATCCTTTTCAAAAGATACCTCGTAAAATTAAGACTCGGCTGAACACGCTTAATCGAGTAATCAGCCGACTTTTTATCTACTATGGTATTTTGTTCGTCTGCATACTTAACTTCGCTCATATGCCAAATTAAAGACGTTTCATCAATAGGTATTCTTCCTTTTTCCATTAAGAGAATCGCATCGTATTCGCTGATGTCCACGCCAAACGACTTCGCTTCCGCTTCACCGCCGGACATTGCGATATTTCCTCGGAAAGAAACTGGAATTGCATAACCGATTTCGGTTTCTCCGGTTTCTACTGGAACTTTCTGACCGTCAATTTCAATGTATATGATGTTTCCGTCTTCGTCTCTTTCATAAATAGGAACTTCTCCGACTTGAAGCGCGTACTTCAAATCTTGTTTATTTTTTTCCAACAGTCTCATTCTTGCATACCTTCTTATTATACTGCACTGTGCTAATTCCCAAGAGAACTCCGAGGAATGTATCTAACGCGGTAATTGTACCGACAATTTCCTCGCCGTACGGAAGTCCCCAAATTCCTGCAAGTGCAAAATACAATGTTCCTGCCGCCGGAAGTAAGTACATAGCAACCCATTTCAGAATGTCATATGTTTTGTCACTCATTTCAAAACCCTCCTTTACAAAAATGTTCCTTCGTCTGTGCATTTCTTATACACTTTTTTGATATTATCTATTGCAAGAGACGCTTTGTTGTTTTCAAAGTCTGGATTTTCCTTGCAATGTTTCTCATATTTTGTAATATCTTCAAGTATCTGGTCAAAGTGCTCTTTCGTGTGTTTATCGTCATGCCGAACTTCATCATCAAACCGAAGAATCCTGTATCTCCAAGTAAGAGCCATTCCCTCATCACTTGACTTTTGTAATTTGTCCATTTTTTTGTCCAAATTATTAATAGAATCACTCAAATCTTTTCGTATTTTGATACTCTGATCGCGCCATTCTGGATACTTTTCTGCTTGACTAAGCATTTTTTTAATTCGTTCATCATATTCTTTTTCTTGGATTGCTTTGTCTGAAAAATATTTTCCGACTTTTTTATAACATCCGAAAAGAAAAATTATCGCACACAACAAAATCGCTACATTTCCGATTGTTATATCACCGAAGGAATCTATAAAATACTGCATTTATCGTTTCTCCTTTCGGGAATTTTTATACAGCCGCCCACCACCGCCAAATGCTATATCCCTGCACCATCACGGTGAACTCACCGCTATGGTACGCACAATCGTCTGCTACTTAACCCAGTAGCCGGGAGATGATCGGATCACCGTACCCTTTCTATAGAATCTGTACAAAAGGAGTAACTTTTCCAAGAATCTTATCCCGGTCAATCCAACTCCTTGAAGTTCCATTTTCGGAAGAGGAAATCTGAAATTCCCCTCCGTCTTGGTTGTAATCATATAAAGCCAAATTTACAATGATACTGTCAAATTTCTTCATATCCTTTTCAATCATCTCATCTGTATAATTGCTTGGATAATTTCGGTAAAGACGTACATCCTGTTCTGCTTGCGAGATAAGTTGTTCTAAAAACCCATCCTCTTGCTCGCACGAAACATCAGATTGTCTCAACCGAATTTTCAATTGTTCTAATCTTGAGTACGTCATACCTTTTTCTCCTACAATCCCATCTTTTCAATGAGAAGTTTTTTAATGTCTGAACCATTCAAATACTCTACGCCGTCAATCCCTTGTTCCGTTGCAAGTTCCCGAAGTTCTTTCACAGGCATTTGATGAATCTCTGTTTTGGTAAGCTTCTTTTCTTCCCGCTCTGGAATTTCCGGTGGGTTCATAAAATCAGCCGGAGAACTAATTTCTTCTCCGGCTTTATACCAACGTCCATTTTGCTTGATACTATGTGTAGCAATCATGTAATCACTCCTTACGCAACCTTCATCACAACAACGCTGTCCATACCCTCAAAGGTAGGAAGTCCAATCATGGAAGCTACGCAATGTGTGTTAATCGGATGGTTTGTCTGATATGTGTAGATTGAGATACCAGTTTCTACAAGAGAAAGATTTCCGTCTGTCAGACTTCCACTTCTTTCCTCCGGTGTTCTTCCGAATGTATAATCACCAAGGTATACTCCGGCTGATTGAGCGGAAACAATGTTTGTCGGAATGAAATACTTGGTGTTTCCCTCTTCATCAATATAAACCTTATCGTAAACCTCGATTTCAATTCCGTACTCTCTCAAGTAAGAAAGTACGTCAGCCTGTCTCACTCTGATACCGCCATTATATGCAGTAATTCCAAGCACCTGTTTCTTTGTATCTTCTGCTTTCAGAATCATCTCGAATGTTTCTGTATTCATAGAAAATCTTGTCAAAGAATATCCTGTTTTCTTTGCGAAATCACGTCTCACTTGAATCAAATCGTCAAGCGGTGTTGCTGTAGCTGGAACATTCCACTTATCTTCTCCACCAGAAATCTCAATAAAGTGGTCTTTCTTGTGTTCTACTCCACTATCCGTTGTGTACTCAACAACATACTTCTTTCCTTCAATATTTACGGTCACTTTAGGAACGCCATCTTCCGGTGCTAAAAGTTCCCAAATCTGACGCTCCGGTACAACCATTGCACCTTGAATCAGCATCAAAGGCTTTTTCGCAATCTGACGAAGAACTTGATTTGCCATGTTTGAATTATTTCCATCTACATAATTGTCGTATTCTTGTTCTTCTTTCTCTGATACCATGTAACTTTCACGATAGAACGGCATTTCATTCTGAATATCAGAGAAACCTCCAACATCTCTCAATGGTGCTTGCGCATCAAAATTAGACGCTTTCAATGCGACCGGAAGTCCATTCTTCCCTTTAATGAATTTCAAATCAAGGCTATCCTGCTTTACCGTTCCAAACTTGGTTCTTCCAAGATACGGCGCTAATCCGAGGGATGCCTTGTAGTTATCCCACATAATTCCTAAACTTCTAGCGGTAAACGCTTCTCTCAATGGTAATGGCATTATGCTCCACCTCCTGTACTCCAATCAATTGCCTTTGCTCCGAAAAACGTTACCCTTGGCGTTGCCTTTCTTGCGTCATCAGAGATTGACAATTCTTTTACTTTCTCCCAGTCAATTGTTCCCTCGTAAACATAAGTTCCCGGCGCATCTCCCTGCGTTACATCTACATCATGCAAAAGATAACCGAGACATTCTTTATCATTGGACGGAAACGGCGTTCCAGCCGGAACAATTTTCAACCCATTTTCATCCGGTGAAGATTTCATTGTTTGAGGAACAACACACGCTGCTCCCTCATAAGGGAAAAACTTCAAAATACCTTTGCTTTGTCCATACTCATGTACGATAGGCTTTCCCATAGTCCTTAACCTCCTATTTCAAAACGTAATAATCTTTTGTGGACTGTTCGTCTGCTTTGCTACCAAAAGAAATGCTTTCTGCATTCTTCACATCTTCCGGCTTATCATTACCCGGATTACCGCCAGTTCCACCGCCCGGATTCGGAGTGCCTTTTAGCAACTCCTGCTCTTTTGCTGTGGCTGCTGCGGTTTCTTTATCGGAAATAATCTGTGCAATAGAGTCAATCGCTTTCTTTGCCGCTTCTAAATCCGTTTGGAATCCAGCTAATACACTTTCTGCCTGTTCGCCCGTCAATCCTTTTTCCGCTGCATATGCCCGAATGTCTTTCTGCACATTCTCTCGCTCCAACTGCTCAATCCGCTCCTGTAATGCTCTTGTATTGTCATCAGGTTCTGGATTCGGTGTTGGATCAGGTGTCGGATTCGGCTGTGGCGCGCTCTGAATTTGATTTCTCAGATTTGTAAGTTCTGTATTGTTCTGTGCGATTGTAGCCTGTAGCCCCTGTGTGGCAGAACCGTGCATTGCCATAATCGAATTAACCTGTTCCTCAGTCAGCCCCATTGCTAACAACTGTTCTCTGTTCATAAATTATCTCCTTTCACGTCTTACGAATTTTTATACGGTGCAACGACACCGATGACGTTGTTGCTTTATACGCTCACAACTTTGCGAATTTATAAAATAAAAAAGTAGCCGATTACTGTTCGACTACTTCTTTATTAACTGGTTCTTCTGGTTCTTCTGGTTCTTCTGGTTCTTCTGGTTCTTCTGTTTTTTCTTGTTTCTCAATTTTATCTGGATAAAGGCTTTCCATCCGATTTTTGCTTTCAATCGCAACTTGTTCCGGATCACTAAACATGTCAATGACCTTGATTGCACGTTTATAATGAATTCCGCAGTTCAACAAAATCTGTAAAACTTCCGCTTTTACCATCATATTGTCTAATTTGTTGTGGTTAATATGAATTTCCACATCACTTGGAACAAGCGTAAAGCCTTTTGAAATTCTTAAGCGGTTCAGAATAATCTTAATAGACATATTCTCTGACTTTTTAAGAATAGGCTCATTGATCGCCGTCCGAAGTCCGGCATCATAATGTCCGTTACGGAGATTGACTGCACCTTGCGTATCGCCCCCGGTGTTGATGTTACCCCGATTTGCCAATCCTTGAATATCAAGAAATCGCTCAAACAAATCGTTGAATACTACTTGTCCTTCCGTCTGATTCAACTCCGTTGTCATTACATCAACATCCGCTTTGTTTTCCTGTCCATTGTTGGACTTCACAACTAGAGCACCTTCTTGTCTCATGCTCAAGAAGCTGTCTCTATCTACTTCGCAATTTACGAATTTTACCCATGAAGAAACGAACTGCTCAATTCCATTGATTCTGTCGGAAGAAAGTGTATTAATTGCGTCTGTAATGGCAATCGTCATTTCAATGTCTGATAGCCTACGGGAATTGTTCGGATATTCAATAACCGGTATTGCTCCATTTCCGTTCGTTCCTTTATCTCTTATCTTTCCCTCTGAAATCTCGAACCATTGACAATTTGTGTAACAGAAATAAAACTCTTTTCCGTTTTCGTCTTCTCGGATTTGGCACGAAAAAGCCGGTTTATTGTTTGAAAAATACACAACAAACGTATACATTGGATTTTCTGACGATAACTCAAAGTCGCTTTCGTCCAATACCGAACCATTTCCCTCATCATTTCCGATAAACCGGTATGCAGTTCCGCAAATTGACCGCCATCTGCAAATATCAATGTCGCATTCCTGTTTATTCTCGGAATCCATGATTGCATTCAGCCACGAAATTTCATCCGACTTCTTATCATCCGTACCACGAAGAACATACTGTATCGGTTCAGCGCAAATATCAGCAGTTTTCCGCTCCACCAACTCATATGCAAGATTTACAGCGATTTTATTGTTTACTTCCGGTCGATTAACCTTTTTTCGATATAAAATCGGCTGATCTCCACGGTAATAGCGGTCAAGATACTCTATTTCCGTTGCGTTCTGTCTATGGATTGCAAGTGCTTTATTCAATTCATCTATGATATTTCGCCATGTAATCTGTCTTTGCCTTGTATAAATGATTTTTCTA
This sequence comes from uncultured Lachnospiraceae bacterium, assembly GCA_963559605.1. GTDB lineage: Bacteria > Bacillota > Clostridia > Lachnospirales > Lachnospiraceae > Dorea_D. The sequence goes on along the minus strand of CAUWLL010000041.1, from coordinate 11,183 downwards.
CCAAATCCACAATCGCAAATAGCAGAAAACGGTCTGTAATTTTTATGTAGATATTTGTACATAAAGCACCGCCTTTAAATAAACGTCATTCCAGAAGAACAATTTCTTTTTGGAATCTTTTTAATTTCTGTTTCTCCTGTATCAACGTGATACAAAACTCTTTTATTACAGTTTTTACATTTGCAAACTTTATTTATTGTTGACCGCCCATCATGAGTTCCTACTTTTCTTCCACACCGTGGACAGTATATCGTTTTTTCTTTATACTCTTTCATAATTTTCTCCACGAAAAAAGGACGCAATCAATCGTCCTTTTTTCAATCATACTTATGGGTTTTATGTTGTTGGAAATATTTATTATTTCTCTGATTATTATTATAGCACGTCAACTTTTGGACATCTAGCTGACATCAGTGGACATTATAGGACATTTGCGGACAAGTTAAGCACATTTTAATAAACATCTCCATACATTTTTTCAAATTCCTTTAATGCGTTTCCGTGTATTCTACAAACCTGTTTGAACGAATATCCCATTTCAACAGCAATGGTTCCCAAATCTTTCATCATCACATATCTATTGAAAAGAATATGATACATATTTGTATCAGGAATCGTGTCTATTTGTTGTATAATCATTGCTCGTTTTTGAATGTATTCGCAAATCATTTCATTTGCTTCTGTTTCCAAGTCTACAATCTTTGCAACGGCACTTCCCATCCTGTCTTTATCCGATGAAGTCTGAACATTAACATCTTTCTGTGCAACAGTTATGGACGTTGACATCGTTTTTAACTGTGCAATTTCGGAAAATTTATTCTGAATTTTTCTATCTAGTCTTTCTATTTGTTTTAAATAATCTTGGGTTTTCATTTGTTCCCACTCCTTTTTAGGTACAATTCTAAGTCTTTAAATTCTTCTAACAAATACGAATCACATATTGAATTTCTAAATCCAACTTTATAATTTCTTTGAATCACAACATGTGGAAGTGCTTCTCTCAAATTCCATGTGTATTTTGGTATTTCTTGTGCTTTAATATGAACTATCTCCCATTTTTCTCCAACTGCTCCCATTATCTGTCTATCACGCAAAAACGATTTGTTTTCATCTGTATGGTATAGTTCCCCATCAATTTCAAGGATTATTTTTATCTCCGGTATAATAAAATCCACTATCTTTCCTGCAATCTCTTTTTGCGTTTTGTATTTTAAGCCAATTCTTTGCATTTGTATTCCTATTATCACCTCTGGAATACTTGAAAAATTATCAATTCCATCAATAACTCTTTGCTTTACAACTTTGGCATATTCTGACATATCAAGTTTTGGCTTGAAACTTTTCGTTTTTCCTTTCCGTTTTTCCAACTCTTTTTGAGCCTTATCTACCATTGCGATTTTCTTTGTAAGTCTTATTTTACTTTCGCATTTATCGCATATATATATACATTCGATTTTCCGCTTTCAAATTTTTCTCCGCATATTAAACAAGTATATTTTTCCATATACGACACCTCCATAACTTATAAGATAATTTTACTATTTTTCGACCGAACATATCGAACCGATTTATATTTCTATTTTATCAATTTTCAAGCGGACATATCGGACATCTTATAAGTCTGTTTTAAAAATTCAGATGGAACATATATAACTACTTTCTTCTTGCAAGTCAGAATATTGTATCAAAATTTCCTTAGTAACCATATCCGTATCCTCCTCTGAATGGGTTGTGTATTGCTTCTGCTTTGGCTGTTGTTCCTGTTCTCATTTCATTTTCAAATAATGAAATGGAATCTGGAGCGTCATCGTGTTTAACCTTTCCACTTCTCGTCATTGTGGTAAGTTCTTTCATGAATTTATAATACTGGCTACTTCTATCCATTTTTCTAAAATCACGAAAATAGTAATCTCTGATTATGTTATCTCTTGCATTTTCCATCCTTGTGATTTTGTTGGAACAATTAAATTTAAACCTTGCGCTGCACCTTCCACCTTGCGATTTAACAATATCCATAACATCTCGACCAAAATACTCGCCTGCACTGTTACTCTCAAAAGTAACTGTCTTGACATTGTGCTTTATTATCATGTTTGCACATTCTGGTTTTGTGAATTGAACCCCAGAACTGTCAAACACAACATCAACAATGTAAACTTCATGCCCATACACATATCCGACCGGCATTGAACAACTATCCTCTCCCTTGTCGGCACTATCGCAAGCCGCCATGATTGCGTCCGGCTCTCTATCAACAGGAAGTTCCTCAAAATAATTGAGTTCCTTTTCTGGGAACATTCTTCCTTTTGCTTCAAAAGGCTCTTGCTGAAATTCAGCCGCCCACGTTTCTTCAGAAACAAGCATTCGCTCTTTGCGATAATAGTCTGTTGTAAATATCTTTCGTGTTCCCTTTTTGTCTTTTCTTAAAATTTCCCAGTTGCTTTCATCAGTGATTGGGTCAAGCGCAGGAATCGCCACCTCTTTCCATTTCCATCCCAGTTCATCAGCCTTGTTTTGCAGTGCTGTAATTGGGTCGTATAAACTGTATTTCGTTCCTTGTATGATAATTGGCGTTCCCTCTAATCTTCTTCCAAGCACGTCATCCGTTACCTTTTCACAGAGAAACTCAAGTCTGTCTCTATTTCTAGCTTCTTCATGATTTTTTACACAGTCGTCTATATAAACTAGGGTATTCGCTTCCGTACATCCGACAATCGCACCATCAATCGGTCTGCAAGTGAATGTTGGAAATATGTTTTTGCTCTTAAGGTCTATTGAAAGATTTTCTGCACTTTTCCATTCTCTTTCCGATGTTTTTTTTGCTTCTGGAAAAACCGACAGGAATCGTTGGTACGCTCTTTCTGTCTCAAATGCTTGTAAAAGTCCACCGTAAAATCTTTTTACAAGCCCCTCCCCTTTTCCAACAGCGAAAACACTTCCATCCGGGTCGCGACCTCCCATCATTTGTGCTAGTTTAAGCCCTCCAGTGGTTTTCCCCGTACGCTTTGGCTGTGAAACAGACAGGAAATCAAGTTTTCCGTCATAAATTTCTTGATATGCAGAAACAACAGGTTGTAAAACTTTTCTTCTAGGATAATAAAACCGTTTATACGGGTCTTTTTCATCTGCCTCTATATACAAAAAGAAACTATCTACTAAATACGGTGCTTCATACATCAATACATTGTAATAATTTTCTATTTCCTTGATAGGTGCTGTTATACCGTTTTCGACGCAATGAATTTCTAAGCCGCTCACTGTATGTCCAGTGCATTTTACTAAATACTGTTCTATTAACTCTTTTGCTCTTTTCGAGATTTTCAGCATACTTTCTATGTCGTTATCTTTATCTTTCGCCCAAAAAACAGACTGGCAGTATGCTTCAACCGCCTGTTCATCTATTCCGCTTTTCGCTATATAATTTTCGTATGATTTGATTGCTTGTTGAAGTTCCAAAGACATAAAGAAAGAGACCTCCTTTACTCAAAAATAAAAGAAGTCTCCATTTCGACTTGTTACGTTCATTCCATCACATGAACGCCGTTAGATATTTAATTTATGCGCAATATTTCATTGCGTATCTCTTCACAATACTTTCAAAAATAGCCTTTAACTGTGGCTTTTCAAATATAATTGCAATCTTTGTTGTTGCGTCTTTAATCGCAGTTTTTGTATTTCCGGCTTTTTCCATTCTCGCTTTTTTATTATCCTGCAACCGTTTTAAACTGCAATGCGCTGTTGTTTCCAATTCTCCGTATAACTGACCGTACAGCGTCTGATAATCAACTCCGCTTTTGATAGAGATTTCACGCACTCTTGAATTGATTTCCGCTTTCCAATCCCCGATAGGCTCTGTTAGAATCTCTTTTATTGTGGTTACTGTATCTTCGACCTTTTGTATCTGTTCGCTCTGCTTCTTCTGTTCTTCCGCAATGCGCTTCTGTTCTAGTTCCTGTCTTGCCTGTGTTTCGATTAGTCCATAAAGCGACTGCAACTGTGGTGATAACTGTGAGCGGTCAACAACGCCTTGCTTGTATTTTTCTTCTACCGCAATAAAATACTTTCTAACTTGCTTTCCCTTGTCGTTACGTTCCAACATTGCCATTTCTTTTGCGGTGTCGAGTTTGATAATGTAATCAATACGATGTTTTGTTCCAGATACCTGCTCCACAGAATTATGGAGGAGGTCATAATCCTTGTTTTCTTCTGCGTCACACTCTGTTAATCTTTTCTTTACCCATGTGGAAAAATCTTGCCCGCTCTGCAATACCTGATGTAATTCTCTGCCATTTACAACCTTAACACCCTTATCTGTCTCATATACTGGAACAAGGTCATTTTCAATAATTCTCAAATCATTCATTGTTCGCCATCTCCTTTTCTTTACGGAATCTTGCAAGTATGTAGTGATACGCTTTACACAGAAAATCTTCATTTTCCATTTCCTCAACCATAGATATAATTTCTTTCTTGTAATCCATTACGCTACTGCACCACCTCTCCGAACCAAATCATAAGAGTTATCCATAACGCCGATGTCATTTCCTATGCGGTCTAGGTGTTCTGTCACTCCGTATATCGCTTCCCGTAATGCTCTTTCATTCAGCGTATCTCCGTCATTGTCTAACTGATAAGAGAGTGCCAATAAAATGTTTGAGATTGAACTAATTTCAGATGAGATTTCATATAAAGTTTTTGTTTCCATAATTTTCATATCCTTTCAAATTTTACTTGAAAGAAGTTTCAATCTGTATTATGATATTTACAGAAGGAAACTTCTTGTTGAGAGTAATCGGTTTGCTTGGTAGGTTGGCGATTACTCTATTTTTTTGTCTTCCGATATTGTTCTTCAATTCCGTTTCTAACAACTTCGGAACGACTAATATTTTGAACTTTGCAAACTTTATCCAATTTTTCAACAGTTTCTTTATCCATACGCACTCTTAGCATATAGTCTTTAGGATTATCCGTAAGTTTAGTTCCTTTTTTCATAGCAGCCATATTCTCACCTCTCAATCTTTGTTGCTACATTCTTATTATAGTTTGTAGCAACAATCCTGTCAAGAGGTTTTTTATAAATTTTTATTTAGCTACCACTTTCTTACTAATCTCTGCAACAGACACACCGCTTGCAGATTTTCTCAATTCCACGTCTCTCCCCTTACAAATTGATTTGGCAATCGTTCCCGACTGCTCCACAATCTTTTTTTGAATCTCTTTTTCACTCATTCTTCATAAACCTCTCAAATTCCCGTTTGCACTTACCGCACAAATGAATGGTATCTTCTTTCGTTAAGAACCTCTTGCTGATTGTAATCGTTTCCGTATCTTTTCCATCAAATTCCGCATTTACAATAGAAATATCGGATTCTCCGCTCATGATTTTCAAGTAATCATCTCTTGGAATCTTTACTGATAATTCTTCCGGCAGACAATCAAGAACATCCTCTACCAGATTTTCAATCCGTTCCCCGCAGCGATCACATGTGTACCATTTTTCCTCATGAATCATAATCCGTGAACCTCCTGTAATCTTGATAACTTTTTCACAAGTACATCAATTGTCGTCTGCAACTGATTGATTTCAATGCAATCTGATTGATGTCTGTCGTTTAGTTTTTTGGCTTCACCAAGTAGTTCTTCAAAATATTTATCTGTTTCAACTTTATTTTCTTCTCCATCTGTTAGTTTTCTTCCGCAGATAGGACAATATGAAATTGTGATGGCTTTCAATCTTCCAGTCATATGATTTTCATAGATCATTTCATAACCTTTTTGGGTATTTTGAATATGCCATGTAATTTTCCCGTCATCAAACGCAATTTTCTTTTCGTTTTCGCAAAATTTACACATACTAACTTCTCCTTTTATGAGGTTTCCCGGATAAGAACAACTTCCTAGGATTTGCAGTTGCTCCTATCCGAGCATTTATTTTTTTTCGCCGAGGCAGTGACCTCATGCGCTCGTCTATCCGGTAATAAACCGGACGAACAGAATGTATGGGACTCGAACCCATGACCTCTGACTAAAGGCCGCGCTCTACCATATGAGCCAACACTCTGCGCTGCGGTTTACTTGAATATCTTGCATCTTATATGCGGAAAAAACTATATTTGGTGTATTGTTCCGCGAAATAACCGCAAATTTCGCTAGTTACAAAAAACATGATTAGGGTTTCCCCTTATCCACCATAAACCAGTCATATTCTGCCAATGTGACGATAAGTCTGAGCACTTCGGAGCGACCTAATGCTTCTTACCGCTGTCAAAGCACATATGGGATTGATACCCATAAATTTCACGGTTCTTTCAGAAAATATCTTATAATCACAGATTTCAAGTCTGCACTATTTGCATTTTAAAGAACTTGCCATACCGCTACTTTCACGAACTTCTTGTGTTATACTCCAATTTCTTGGATTCAAGGCAAATCGGCTTCTTTCGTGTTTCCCATCTAGTCCGTGAGCCACGACCTCACTCACATCAATGGGTTATTCTTGCACCGCAAGTGTCTATTATACGCCGACCACAAGGGTTCTGCTATTGACCTCTCTATGATGATACACGACTCGGCACTACGCACAGTTTCTATGCGTTCCATAACATTCACATGCCACAGACGGTTGATGTTACTACCAGTATCCCGATAGCAACAATCCTATTATTCCTGAGTCTCTCGGCACGGCTGAAAAACCGTTCTTCACCGAGGTAATCATGTTTTTAACGCTGTGTACAGGATTCGAACCTGCAAGTCGAGCAAACGACCGACTGATTAGCAATCAGCTCCAATACCATTATGGGAACACAGCATAACGCTAACGGTAGGATTCGAACCCACAAGCCATTTCTGACAGACGGTTTTCAAGACCGCTTCCTTTACCACTCGGACACGTTAGCATATTTAAGCAACCCTAACATGACTCGAACCCATTCCGTGAGAGTCAAAGTCTCATGTGCTACCATTACACCATAGGGCTAAAGCCGGTCTTCCCGGCTTGCATTCATGTTTATCGTGCCATGCTTGACACTAATTCGCCTTATAAACCACCCTCGACCGCCCAGCAGTTACTCAATTACTTCCAGCGAATATCCAAAGCATCCAGACTACTGCAATCACTGAATTTGTCTCATTTCCTTTGGATTAAGTTTTTTGTCAGTTCTTTAGTATTGCAGGACTTCAAACCGACCATGAGTGGATAAATCCCCACGAGCCTTCGACAACTCTTAACAGCATTCCGCTATGGGGAACTAAAAAAAGGATTTCACAAACGAAAAGAAACTACGTCGATTGTGAGGGTTAGGATTTGCACCTAACATGATAAGTTAATATCGATCGGGAGTAAATCGTGTCTACCTTTTCCACCACCTCACAGAATCTTATGAATTTAAAATAAACAATGAATTCAATGCCATAATCAATGCAACAGAGCCACTAAGCAATCCTACCCCTTTGTCTTTTGTCTTCAATCCGTAAACCATTCCGATCAAGAACATTACAATCAGAATTACATTAAATGCTAACAAAAATCCTTTAATCATCTTAATTTTCCTCCATTATTTTCTCCCAGAAGTATGTATTTATATTTTTCAAGCAAGAACATATGCTAAAAAAATTAATTGACGCAACAAATATCACAAAAAATGCAATATCAAAGTCTTTCGTTATTTTTAAAATTTGCACCGCGTCTCTCTGCAAATTATTAACATATAACCATAGCAAAAACCATAGTATTGACTTTGCGATATATTTTTTATTTTTCATCATCCTTACCACTCCAATCTTTGCACTAATGCTCATATTCTACGAAATCGGCTACATATTCACTTTCATCATTCACACATACATAACCTTGTATTTTATCGTAGTGACCGTATTTACAAGTTCCGCAACAACAGTTCATTTATATCGCCCCTTTTTATTTTTTGAAAAATTTTTAACAATACCTGGCTTGCTCTTCTGTAAATGCTAATACCACGTATATAACCCCCTGTTTGTTTAGTGGATACCTCTTTTTGTTTATTTCGGAATTTGGGGGACTAAGTAGGGCGGTTTTGTCGATCGTGTACAGAGGGGGAGGTACTGTCATACATTTATCGAACATATGTATCTATTGGACAAATACTTATTTATTCTATAGACGTTATCAATATGTTGTATGCATGTCAGTTCTGTATACTATATATTGTTTTTTATGTTAATACATTAAAATATATCAATTTTTCTTTTCTTCGATCTGCTTTATCTCTCCAAGTTTTGGCAATTCCGAAGCTGTTAAAGCTCGTTCTTGTATTGTATTGTCCCTAACTCCTGGCATATCCCAACTAAACTCACGTCGCCCAACTTGGAATACTCCCATTACGTTTCCGCTGTCAACTGCCTTGTCTTTAAGACTATCCTCTCGATCATCTTGTAATTTTTTCCAAATCTCAGAACCCGTTGCACTTAGTCCCTTACCTCTGGCATCCATTCCCCATTGATTAATTGTCCCAATTGGTATATTAACAAACTCTGCAAAAGCTACACTAGATATTAATTTATTATACTGTCTTGATAATTGTATATAATAATCACACAATATATTTAATATATTATAATTATATCTATTGCAGTTTGTAGGTATATAATTACCCTCTATGTTTACAACGGACTTATCTTTTAATACTCCATTATCTGGGAATACTCTTTTGCCAACGTAATGCATAACAGCTTTCCATCTGCTCTGCCCCTCTTTCACCAAATCATCAATGCCAAATTTGGCGCAGGCTTCGGATATAGCGACATCGAAATCATCGTCATAGATTTCTATATCTTCCGTCTTGACTACTATATTTTCCACGTCATGCACCTCCTAACACTTGATATTAAAAAAGAGACCCACAACACTAATTGTTGCGAGTCTCCCGAACTCATTCTCACACCGCCGGGAATTGGGCGGATTTAATTGTATTTAATTTTATAAATTAAGTCGTTCGCTTGTATGTCTGTAATATACACCCTAACCCCTAAAACGTCAATAAATCTAACGCAATTTGTAATGACGTTAAAATGTGGATAACTTTATTCGTAAGAATATGTTAAAATAAATCAATGTTTGTCAATGGGCATTTAACGCTTTCGGTTTCTGTAAAAATAAGTCAAAAAAGAGCACTTCCAAAAATTCACTTTTTCTTTAATATTTCTTTTTCTTCTTGTAATACTTTATCAATAATCTTCTAGGTGGTGATTTTTTTGCACCATACCGAGGGGAGTTTTTTACACCATTCAATCATGCGAAAATATATAACACGATATATAACTGTTTATATGTTGCTCGAATTTAGCACAAAAAACAGCATAAAACAGTTATTTTTTGAACGATTTATAAAAGCACTACAAACCCTTGTAAAATAAGGCTTTCCCATTGTTTTAATTATATAACAAGTTATATACGACCACAAACAGAAAATAGAAAAGTGGTCTTGTATAACATGATATATATTTTCGGACATTAGAAAAAGGGATGCTTTCACACCCCTTTCACTTCAAAATTGAATAAAAACACACCCGAATATTTTTTGTATCTTCATTCGTATTGTGATGCCATACTTTTATATATCCGGCATCAATAAGTTCTTTTTTACACTTTTTTAGCGTCCTGTTTTCAATTCCAGAATCCTTTTCAAGTTGTTCATTTGTGCGGTAAAAATAGCCTGTTTTAAAGCCGTATTGGCTGTGCAGGTAAGATATAACAACATAAAGCCATTTTGCTGATCTACTTAACTTTTCATCTGTCACCGCTAAACTATTGCAAGTAAACTTTCCGCTCATTGTTGACCAACTCCAAGAAAATCATATAACTGTTGCTTCTCGCCTTTATACAAGTATTTCCGAAACTTACGTTTTAATTTATCGGTGTTGTCCTGTTTTCCTCCGAAGTCTATTTCTGGTATCTTCTTCAACTGTTTGTATGTCATTTTCGCCAGTTCTTCATCTGTGTATTTTGCGTCTACAATTTCATATCTGGCAGTATCGACAATATCGAAGAGAATCCGGCAGCCGTCTTTGTAGTTATCGTTTCCCGGTTCCTCCTCGTCCATAAACCGGATAAATAAGTCATTTAGTTCCAGATCATCCCAAAAGAATACTACATCATGCCACCATCTGCCCGGCTTTATGTATTTTCTTTCATCCACAAAGTTATAAACCGGTTTCCCGTCAATTTCTTTCGGCGGTGTCATGCTCTTTATATCATCCTCAAAGTCAAACATTTCCAACGCTTTCAACTGTCGCTCTATTGCGTCATTTGCAAACGCATTAAAACTCAAGTCGGTATCTGCTATCATGGCTCTAGTGCTTTTCGGAAGTCTAACTTTTAAAATGTCAAATTTTTCATCATATTTATCATTGGCTTTTCTTGTGTAACTTTTTGTTTTCTTATTCATGGTTTTTCTCCTTTTCGTTTTTCTTTTCATCGTTAAGGCTATCTAATACGCATTTTACAATATAATCATTTATATTCTCAATATCTTCCATTTTTTCCCTTGTTCCTTTCGGGAATCTCACTTGAATAATATCAAATTTACTGCGGTATTTTTTCACAGCTTTTCTTGTGTAGCTTGGTGTCTCTGCCATATTCCATAACCTCCATTTCTTGTTATATAGCATGATACATAGTAATTATAATATCGGGGCGAATCTCTCCGCCCCGATATTATTCTTAATCCCAATCAATCGCATCATGTGGAATTGTTTCACGGTCTGCCATTGCTTCGTCTAATTCTTTTCTTTCTGCTGGTGTTAGTTTTGTAAAATCTGGATCCCATGCAAGAACTAATTTTTTGACAAACTCTAATGCGAAATTTTGTTCACTTTCCGGCAGAATTTCCATCAAATCAACTATTTCCCTTGTTGCTGTACTCATGCTTTCACCTCTTTCTTTTTTGGAGATATTATTTATATATATCCCCTCTTGAATCAACATTGATAATATATAATATCTCTATTTCTCCGTTTGGGAGGTAATTATATATTATCCTATATTTCCCCACCCTTAGACGTTTTCGACCATCTGAAAAGCCTTGTAGCGTTTTTATATCGCCTTTGGGTGGTTGCTCTGTCAGTCCCTCAATAGCTTTCTTCATACGTTGCTTTGTTGTTCTGTCCAGTCCGCTTATATATTTAGCGGCTTTTTTGCTGTATTCTAT
>CAUWLL010000040.1:0-22929 GCA_963559605.1 uncultured Lachnospiraceae bacterium | reverse complement strand
AGAGAAAGATTATCGGAGCAGAATTTATCCGTGTATTTGAAGAAGAAGCAAGAAAACTGGAAGGAATTGATTTCCTTGCGCAGGGAACGATTTATCCAGACATTGTGGAAAGCGGAACCAAGACAGCGAAGGTTGTAAAATCCCATCACAATGTAGGCGGTCTTCCAGAGGATCTGCAGTTTGATCTGGTAGAGCCTCTCTATTATCTGTTCAAAGATGAGGTTCGAGCTTGCGGGATCGAACTTGGACTTCCGCATGGCATGGTATATCGTCAGCCATTCCCGGGACCGGGACTTGGTGTGAGATGTCTCGGCGCGATCACAAAAGAACGTCTGGAAGCTGTACGTGAGTCAGACGCGATCCTTCGTGAGGAATTTGAAAAGGCGGGACTGGATAAGAAAGTATGGCAGTATTTTACGGTTGTGCCGGATTTCAAGTCCGTTGGAGTAAAAGATAACGCAAGATGTTTTGAATATCCGGTGATCTTACGTGCGGTAAATACGATTGACGCTATGAGTGCAAGCATTGAGCATATTGACTGGGAGGTACTCAGTAAGATTACAGACAGAATCTTGAATGAAGTTAAGAATGTTAATAGAGTGTGTTACGACCTCAGCCCCAAGCCGTGTGCGACCATCGAGTGGGAATAAGTTGAGTATTCCGAGGCACTCTCGACTATCCTCTCAAGGGCAAAGTTGAGTAGTCTGAAAAAGAATAGAAATATGAAAAGAACGACCTTAGACAAGGCAGAAAAGCCTTCGTCAGGTCGTTCTTTTCATATTCAAATAATCTTCTGGAAAAGGGAAGAGAGAATACGCGACTTTGTCCTTTGGAGGATAAAGGGAATTGTTCTTTGATATAGTATTTTCCTAAAAACTTTCCACAAAAACCCTGAAAATGCCTAAAAATTTATTTTTGGGAAATTCCCTCTCTTTTGGGGGAATTTCTGAGAGAAATCAGGAGGTAAGACATGATAAAAATATTCATTAATTTTTTGGACGTTATCTCTCCTCCGAATATTAATTTAATATTTGGCAAATGAAAATATACTATTTATTGATAAAAATTGTACAGATTTTATAGACAGAAAAATATAAAAGAGTTATGATTATAGAACCAAATTACATAAAGAAAGGAAGGATTTTTATAAGAGAAGAACCCGAAAAATTCAAGTTAGAAGAAACAACTATATGGTCATTTCCAGACAGAGGGAAATGGGCAACACATTCTGGTAAATATAGGGGGAACTGGTCTCCTTATATTCCGCGAAATCTTATTTTACGATATTCCAAAGAAAATGATTGGATATTGGATCAATTCCTTGGAAGCGGAACAACATTAATCGAAGCAAAACTTTTAGGAAGAAATGCTATTGGGATAGATGTTAATCCAGAAGCCATCAAATTATCTAATTTAAATCTCAATTTTTCAAATCATTCAAATTCGAAAATTTTCACACAACAGGGAAGTGCAAGAAATCTATCATTTATTAAAGACAACAGTATTGATTTGATTTGTACACATCCGCCATATGCTAATATTATTGAATACAGTCAAGATATTGCTGAAGATATATCACATCTGCCTTATGATGGTTTTATTTCTGCAATGAAAAATGTTGCAAAGGAGTCAGAGAGAGTTTTAAAACCTAAAGCAGTTTGTGCATTTATGATCGGAGATATACGAGAGAAAGGTTATGTTCGTTCATTGGGAATGGATACTGTGAATGTTTTTATTGAAATTGGCTTTAAGTTAAAAGAGATAGTTATCAAGGAGCAACACAATTGTAGATCTACAAAATATTGGAAGAGCAGGAAGAAAGATTTTTTGATGTTGGTACATGAATATATTTTTATATTAGAAAAGCAGTAATGGGTATTTTTCACCTCAGGAACTGACGATTATCTCATTTTTCTGAAATTCAAAATTCAGTAAACGCTGAATTTAAAGTTGATTTTGCTGAATTTTAGAGGTATACTTAGTAGAGTAATAAGATGAAGAACGGATGTTCATTTGTTTGAGTGTAAGAGGTGAGAAATGGCAATTAGTTATAAAAAATTATGGAAGTTATTAATAGATAGGGATATGAAAAAAAAGGATTTGTGTGTTGCTGCGGGCATTAGTCATGCATCTATGGCTAAATTGGGCAAAAATGAAAATGTTACAACAGATGTGCTGGTAAAAATTTGTACGGCTTTAAAATGCGATATAAGTGACATTATGGAAATAACGGAGATTGGGTCATAATGAAAAGAAATAGTATAACAGAAAGGGTAATCGAAAAGAAGAATAATGTGCAGGCTAAGCCTATATTAAAATGGGCTGGTGGAAAGACTCAGATGTTAGGGGATTTATTACCTAAAGTGCCTTTTTCATATGGAAGATATATAGAGCCGTTTATTGGTGGGGGTGCAATGTTTTTTGCACTAAATCCTAATGATGCGGTTATCGCAGACAGCAATCCAGAATTGATTAATATGTATAATCAAGTTGCGGATAATGTTGATGAAGTAATTTCTTATTTACAGAAGTATGAAAATACACAAGAGATGTTTTATAGTGTTCGTGCTTTGGAATGGAAAGATTTATCAAAAGCTGAAGCGGCAGCCAGAACAATTTATTTAAATAAAACTTGTTTTAATGGACTTTATCGTGTGAATAAAAAAGGACAGTTTAATGTTCCGTTTGGAAAATATAAAGCTCCAAATTTCTGTGATGTAGAAGCGTTATATGCAGCATCAGAGGTATTGCAGAACGCGAATATAGTATGTGGAGATTATCTGTCAGTATTAAAAGAATATGCAAGACCAGGTGATTTTATTTTTTTGGATCCACCGTATTTGCCTATTTCGGAATATGCTGATTTTAAGCGTTATACAAAGGAACAGTTTTATGAGGAAGATCATGTAGAATTGGCTAAAGAGGTATTTCGTTTGCAGGAATTGGGGTGTCATGTGATTCTTACGAATTCTAACCATCCACTTGTGCACGAATTATATAAGCCGTTTAATATTGAAGTGATTCAGACCAAGAGATATATATCTTGCAGTGGAAATAATCGAAAGGGAGAGGATGTAATTGTTACTGTTCTTCCAAAAAGAAAAATGATGCTTAAGTTAGTTTCAGAACTATTACCAGAACAAGTATCAAAATATCCAGCTACAAGATTTATGGGCTCTAAAAGTAAATTGCTTTCCGAAATTTGGTCGGTTGCATCGCAATTTCAGTTTGATACAGTAGTGGATTTATTTGCTGGTTCAGGTATTGTAGGATACATGTTTAAATCACAGGGAAAAGCTGTGATTAGTAATGATTATATGGCTATGTCTGCAACATTTGCGAAAGCGATGATCGAAAATAATGGCACTATTTTATCGATGGAAGAAGCAGAAAAACTTTTGTCACCGTTAAAGGAGTCAGATCACTTTGTTGCTAATACATTCCAGGGCTTGTATTATACAGATGAGGAAAATGATTTGATTGATACTTTGAGAACGAATATTATGCTAATCAAAGCCCCATATAAACATGCAATTGCTATGACTGCGTTGATTCGTGCGTGTACGAAGAAACGTCCTCGAGGAATTTTTACTTATACTGGAGATCGTTATAATGATGGACGAAAAGATTTGAAGAAATCATTGGAACAGCAGTTTCTAGAGGCAGTACAGGCAGTGAATAAAGCAGTATTTGATAATGGGAAAGTCAATAAGTCTAAGCATGGGGATGCAATGGAACTTAAAGCAGGAACACCAGACTTGGTGTATATAGATCCACCGTATTATTCACCGCTTTCAGATAATGAATATGTGCGACGTTATCATTTTGTAGAAGGGCTTGCTCGTGATTGGAAAGGTGTTGAAATTCAGCAGAATACGTTGACGAAGAAATTCAAATCTTATCCTACACCGTTTTCAACACGAAAAGGTGCGGCAAACGCTTTTGATCAGCTGTTTAAAAAGTTTAAAGAGAGTATTTTAATTGTGTCATATTCTTCGAATAGCTTACCGACACAAGATGAGATGGTTGCCATTATGGCAAAATACAAAGAACATGTAGAAGTGATTCCGATAGATTATACTTATTCGTTTGGAAACCAAAGTGGTGCAAAAACCAATAGAAACAAGGTACAGGAATATTTATTTGTTGGATTCTGATAGGAGGGCCTATTTTGAACGAAAAAATTGATATTTGGTTGGTCGGTAATACCGGTTTGAGAAATCCTAATCGAATCCAGGAAGGATTTTCTGTTTTTGCCAATTCTTCATTTGTTGGAAATCTGCGTGGAAAAGAAAATGAAATTGGCTTTATGAATCTTCTTAATGATAAAGGAATTATTCAGAATGAAAGTGGAAAAGACGAATCGGGAAGTCATGCTCGAAAATGGAGACTGATGTTTGCAAAAAATGGTTTTATTTATCCACAAGTAAGGAAAGCAGATGGTAATCAAGAGGAGTTGGGGAAACTTGATGATATAACGCCGTTTGGAAAAATGTTTTTGAAAGCAGATACATATCCAGCAGTTCAGGAATGTTATTTACGAGCAATGAGTGTGGAGCAGTTTTCGATGTCGGATGGAACAAGACATTTTTCACCGCTAAGATGGTTGCTGGCAATTATGCTGGAGTTAGAGAAAAGAACAGGGTCTTCTGAACTTAGTCGAATTGAGTTTGCATTATGGGGTCATACAACTAATCCAAGCTACGATCTCGGTGAAGTGGTTGATAATATTCTTGATTTAAGAAGCCGGAGAGCACTTGCATCAGCAAAACGTTCATTTGATAAGAAAGAGATCGCCAAAAGAGGCGAAAACTATGATAAAAAGAGTGATAATTTCTTAGATTATAGTGATATGAATATGAGGTATCTTCGTATTTCTGGAATTCTTCAGCGTAAGGGAAGAGGTCTTGTAATTGTTCCTTCAAAACATATTCTTGCAGAAAAACTTGCTAAGAGCATTGCGAGTGAAGAACCAATAATAAATGAGTATCGGGAACTTTGTAATGGCGCACCGTTGCCGACTGATGATGTCAATGTTGCGAAAGCATTATTGGATGATTTGATGAAACAGATGAAGGAACGTCATATTGTATTTGATATTTCTGATCTTCCATTAACGAACGCTACGGAAGTTAATATTGCCAGACAACGTTTAGAAAATACATTGGCTCAGACAGACGAGATTGCTTATGCGAGCGAACAGTGCAATCAATGGAAAGAGATTGCGGATTATATGTCTCTTCTTATTAAGGGTGGCGGGAAGATTGTTTATGGTGATGATAATGCTATTGAAGTGCCAAAAGATGAAACGCCAGCATATCTTGAATGGGTATTATGGAGAGCAGCACTTGCAATTGATCATATGGTTAATAAACCTTATGAGGTGCGAGGATTTCGGTTGGATTCTGATTTCTTGCCAGTATCGGCAGCAGGTGGTGGCAAAGGAGATTTGTATTGGGAATATGAAGATTTTACAATTCTGACAGAGGTTACAATGTCGACATCGTCCAGACAGGAAGCGATGGAAGGAGAACCGGTTAGACGTCATGTTTCAGATGCGGTTCTGAAATATGACAAGCCTGTGTATGGAATGTTTATTGCAGTCAAAATTGATACAAATACTGCGGAAACCTTTAGACATGGTATTTGGTATGCAAAAGGTGATGTGAAACAGAGATTGGATATTGTGCCGCTGACGTTGGCACAATTCCAGAGATACTTTGTAGCGATGTTCGAGGCCAAAAAGGCAGAGCCGGAGAGATTACAATCATTGCTCCTAAAGTGTGAATCTAACAGAGATGATGTGGACGCCCCTATGTGGAAATATTATATTGATGTAGTGATTAAAGAGAAAGTGGAGGAACTTCAAAACGATTTATAGACGATATAGTAAACGTGTTTTGAAGTACAGGAGGATAGCAAGTCATGGAGTTTAAGGCACAACCGAGAACGATTAGAGATGCGTTGGATTTAAAAAGGAAATATGTCATTCCAAGATTTCAAAGAGAATATTCATGGGAATTGGAAGAACTATCTGAATTGTGGAATGATCTTTTAGATAACTTCAATATTTTGGGGAATAATTTAGTTGCTTCAGAGTATTTTGTTGGTTCATTGGTTTTGGTTGGAGATGATGATAATACCCAAAGCATTGAACGGCAGGTTGTCGATGGGCAGCAACGATTAATGACATTTACGATTGCATTTTCGGTATTAGCACAGTTGTTTAAAAAAGAGCAAGAAGATAAATTAAGTGATATGATACATAATTATATTGTAGGAACGGATGACGATGGAAATCTATTTACTAAAGTTATTTCAGAAACCCCGAAACCTTTCTTTCAATATAGAATTCAACAAAAAGAAATTGACTTTGCACAAGTTCCTTCTACAAGCGAAGAAAAAAGGATTTTAGCTGCTTATAAATTTTTTGAGCAAAAATTGGATAAGAAAAATTTAACGAAAGAGTTAGAAAGTCGTTTTTCGGGTATCCAAATGGGATATACAAATATGTTGAAACTGTTCCGTGATCAAGTACTACAGTGTAAAGTTATTTATGTAACTGTAAAATCGTTTGAAGACGGGTACGAAATTTTTGAAGTGTTAAATGCTAAAGGTAAAAATTTGGCACCTATAGACATTATCAAAAACAAAATTTTTGCAATTTTGGATCAAACGGAACCTATTGATATGGCTTATGAAAAATGGGGAGTAATTCGTGATAATATTTCAAAGGGAAATGTTGAGGAAATCATGATATTTTATCGACATTTTTGGTTATCTAAATATAGCTATGCGACCAATAAAAAGCTAGTAAATGAATTTGATAAGAAAATTGAGAAAAATCAGATTTCATATGAGGAGTTTTTAAATAGTTTGCAAGAAGCATCAGCAGATTATGCAAAAATAGCTTTGCCGAATCCAATAGATTGGACACAACCAGAAGATAGGAAAGTATTTGAAACTTTAGAAGCTATTGATATATTTGGCGTAACGCAGGTGAGAAGTTTTTTATTGGCGTTATTTGATGTAAAGAGACGTAATCTTATAAAGCATAGTGAATATATTAAAATATTAGAATATTTACAATATTTCCATTTCATTTTTAATGCAGTTTGTTCAGAAAGACCTTCAGGCTTGGAACAGAGATATTCGAGTTATGCTCGGAAGATTCGGGCAGTATCTACTAAACAAGAAAGCGTACAATATGTAAGAGAATTAATAGCTGCGTTACAGAATTCACTTCCGTCTTATGAAAAGTTTGAAATGAGTTTTAAAGAAATTCGATTCACAAGTAAAAATACAAAGAACAAGAAAATTGTTCAATATATTTAAAAAAATTGGAAAGTTATACACAAGGAACAGGGGAAATGATTCCTGTGTCATTTTCTATAGAGCATATTATGCCAGAATCAACACAAAATGAAAAGGCAGGCATGCTAGGTAATCTTTTGCCACTTGGAGTAGAGGGAAATAATAAATTAGGAGCTAAACCATTAGCAGATAAATTAGTGGTATATAGAGCCTCTCAGTATCAGTTAACAAAAAAATATGCAAATGATTATGGGGGAGAAGCAAAATGGGAATATGATCAAATAGAAAAAAGAACTAAGGATATGGCTCAAATTATGTATACCCAAAATGGCTTATATGATTTAAACCGACTCGATCTGGAGAAATGAAATGCAAGAGAAAAATGAATTGGATAATAAAGAGAAAATTTTAGTTTGCGAATTTGAATAATGCAAAATCAATACAAGCGATATAAAATGGCAGGTAATCACATAGACTACCTGCCATTTTATATCGCTTATATTACAAGCTTTTCAGAGTTTTAGTAAAAGTTCTTCTAAACAAATCTATAAAGAAAAATAATTAAAAGTAAAACAATTATAATTGACTAATGTTATGCGTGGTGGTAAAATGAAGAAAAGAGAAGAGGTGGTTGTGAATGAACAGACTATCAAACGCGCAGCGGATTAAAGAATTATATAAGGAATTACTGGCTGATTGCCAGGAACATTCCCGAATAGAGTTATTTGCATATGCACAACAAAGGTCAGGAAATCAATTTACGGATGGGATGTTGACCGGTGCCCTTCGGACCCTGATCACAGATACCAATGATTATGTTTGTGTGCGGAGGGGATGTTATAAGAAGAAAAGCGCAGAAGAACAGGCTCAGGAACATAATTCATTAGTAGAAGCTTATCTTGATATATTTAAGGAGGCGCTTCGGAAAAGTGAAAATATTACATCAAATCCATTTCAGGTATTGAATATGAATCGGGAAGATATAACAAAATTAGAAGACATAGAGAAATGTGTCAGAGTGATTTCTGATACAATTGAGAAAATTCAATAGATAAATGCGCTCAGGGAGTATAGTTAAGTATGTGAGGAGACAGAAAAATGAGTATCGTAGACAGTGAAAAAGAAATCTGTATAAATATCGAGGTTCGTAAAAAACAGGAGAGAGTTTATTCTGATAGTGAACGATTGTTAATTTCTTATGCTCAGCAACTCATAGGAAAGGACAAAGGATCCTTAGATCTTCAACAAAAAATTGCGGACTGGACAAGAAAGTGCGGAGAAGATAAACCGGATCATACGATTATTACAGGGCAAAATATATGTATTGTGGAGTATATGGTTCCGTTGGTCATTAAGGAAAATGATCCCAATGTTTTATCAGAAATTGAAAGAGAGAACAACCTTTTCTTGCTTTGCTGGGAGAAGGTTAAAAGAATTATTGCTCAGGAAAGCCAGTGGGAGCAGAGTGTTGCTGGATATTTACATAATGTTTCAGAAGAGCATCCTCTTATTGCCCGTTTTATTGCGGCTATTTTGTCAGGGATATTAATAGGGACACTGACGGATTGTGTTGTTGACAGGGTAGAAAGAGGAAGGCGGGAAGAATGTTATCAAAAGGCGATTGAAGAGGTGGAAGAGATTTTTCATCTTGAGAAAGGTGGAGAAATTATCTTTAGAAAGGGAAAAGATGGCTACAAAGTTATTATAAAGAATAACTGAGCGATTTTATCATTTTCAAATGGAAAGTCAAATGACTTATGGACAGTTATAAGAGATACCAATATATTATTGATGAAAAGGAGTATTTGTAGGATGTATGATGTGGTGATCATCGGAGGAGGAGTGACCGGATCGGCAGTCGCGCGTGAATTGTCACGTTACAAGATAAAGGTATGTGTTGTAGAGCGGGAAGAAGATGTGTGTTGCGGTACTTCCAAAGCGAACAGTGGAATTGTACATGCCGGGTATGATGCAGAGATCGGTTCACTTAAGGCGAAGCTGAATGTAAGAGGAAATGAAAGAATGGGAAGTCTGGCAGAGGAATTAGATTTTCCGTTTCAAAGAAGAGGTTCGTTTGTTATATGCAGGGAGGACGACGATCCGTCTAAACTTCAGGAGCTTTACGACAGGGGAATTCAAAATGGCGTAAAAGACCTTAGAATTTTAAATAAGCAGGAAGCTTTAGAATTGGAACCTAATCTTTCGGATGACATAGTCGCTGCTTTGTATGCGCCGACAGCAGGTATCGTCTGCCCATTTGGCTTAAATCTTGCTCTGGCAGAGAATGCTTATGCGAATGGCGTGGAATTCCGGTTTGATACGGAAGTCCAAGTAATTCAGAAGGAAAATGACGGCTATGTGCTGGAAACAGATCGAGGAGATTTGTACACGCGCTGTATTGTAAATGCAGCCGGGGTTTATGCAGATCGATTTCATAATATGGTTAGTGAAAATAAGATTCATATTACCCCAAGAAGAGGTGATTATTGTCTGTTGGATAAGACCGCGGGAAATCATGTGGGACGGACAATTTTTGCGCTTCCGGGTAAGTTGGGGAAAGGGATTTTAGTGACCCCTACGGTTCACGGAAATCTTCTGCTCGGACCGACAGCTATCGATACCAAGGACAAAGAAGGCTGTAATACAACCCAGGCAGGTTTGGAGGAAGTAATCGGAAAAGCAGGGTTAAATGTGAAGAATCTCCCAAGCAGACAGGTGATCACTTCGTTTGCGGGACTCCGCGCACATGAGGATAACGGAGATTTTATTATTGGGGAAGTGGAGGATGCCGAAGGTTTTATTGACTGTGCAGGCATTGAATCTCCGGGGCTTACCAGTTGTCCGGCAATCGGAGAAATGGTGGCGGAGATTTTAAAGGAAAAGATGGGACTTGAGGAGAAGTCTGACTTTGTTCCCGGAAGAAAAGGGATTCTTGATCCAAAGACGCTCTCTATGGAAGAAAGGAATGATTTGATCAAGGAACATCCGGCGTATGGAAATATAATCTGCCGTTGTGAAATGATCACAGAGGGGGAAATTATCGATGCGATCAAACGCCCTCTGGGAGCAAAATCATTAGACGGCATAAAGCGAAGAACAAGAGCGGGAATGGGACGTTGTCAATCAGGCTTTTGCTCACCGAAAACAATGGAAATCCTTGCGAGAGAACGTGGGATCAATATAGAAGAGATTACAAAATCAGGCGGAAACTCCCAGATTATTGTAGGTGAGAACAAGGATCGGTTATAGGGAGGGCGCTGGATATGAAGACATATGATATTGTAATTGTAGGAGGCGGCCCGGCAGGGATGGCTGCGGCAGTGGCTGCAAAGAAGCAAGGGAGCGATCGTATTTTGCTCCTCGAAAGAGACCGGGAACTTGGAGGGATTCTGAACCAGTGTATCCATAATGGCTTTGGACTTCACACTTTTCAGGAGGAATTGACCGGACCGGAATATGCAGAGCGGTTTGTCGAACAGATAAAGGCGTATAATATCGAATATAAATTAAATACGATGGTGATGGACGTAAGTCAGGATAAGAGAGTGACTGCTATGAACCGGGAAGAGGGAGTTTTTGAGATTCAGGCAAAAGCGATCATTTTTGCAATGGGATGCAGAGAGCGATCCAGAGGCGCCTTAAATATCCCTGGATACCGTCCGGCAGGAATTTATTCAGCAGGAACAGCACAAAGACTGGTGAATATGGAAGGTCTTCTTCCGGGACGGGAGGTCGTGATCCTCGGCTCCGGAGATATTGGGCTTATTATGGCAAGACGTATGACTCTGGAAGGTGCGAAAGTGAAAGTTGTGGCAGAGCTTATGCCATATTCTGGCGGTTTAAAGAGAAATATTGTTCAATGCCTTGATGATTATGGAATCCCACTGAAGTTAAGCCACACCGTGGTTGATATTAAAGGGAAAGAACGGGTAGAAGGCGTTACATTGGCGGAAGTAGACGAGAACAGGAAGATCATAGAGGGAACCGAAGAATTTTATTCTTGCGATACACTGCTGCTTTCTGTAGGGCTGATCCCGGAGAATGAAATCTCCGGCAGTATGGGAGTAGAACTGAGTACGGTGACATCAGGTCCAAGGGTCAATGAGAGACTGGAAACAAGTATAGAAGGCGTATTTGCCTGTGGAAATGTATTGCATGTGCACGATCTTGTAGATTATGTATCGGAAGAAGCGGCGACAGCAGGTAAGAATGCAGCTATCTATGTGCAAGATGGAGAAAGTATGAACGCGCAGGGAAGAGAAGGAAGCACAAATGTTCAACGAACAAAGGTCAAATTGTGTCCGCTGGACGGAGTCCGCTATACCGTGCCTGAAATTATAGATCCCGTGCGTATGGATGAGAAACTGATGGTTCGTTTCCGCGTGGGAAATGTCTATCGGAATTGCTATATCAGCGTATATTTTGATGAGGAAAGAGTGCTTCACAGAAAAAGATCGATTGTTGCGCCCGGTGAGATGGAGGAGATCAAATTGAGCAAAGAAGAACTTCTGAAATATCCGAATCTTGAAACAATAACTATAAAGATTGAGGAGGCATAGCATATGGAGATCAAAAATCTGACTTGTATTAACTGTCCGGTAGGATGTTCCCTGAAGGTAGAGATGGACGGTGAGGATGTGATCCGGGTAAACGGTAATACATGCAGACGCGGAGACATTTATGCACGAAAAGAAGTGACAAACCCGACAAGAATTGTAACTACAACCGTGAAAGTTTCAAATGGGATTTCGGATACAGTGTCGGTAAAGACGAAAGAAGATATTCCGAAAGCTAAGATTTTTGCATGTGTACAGGCATTAAAAGGAATAGAGGTTCAGGCGCCGGTACACATCGGGGATGTGATTTTGGAAAATGTGGCAGAAACGGGAGTCGACATTGTTGCAACAAGAAATGTGGAGAGGCAGAAATTATAAAAGGAGTTTGAAATGAAGCGTAACATTCGATTAGAAGATATTTCTGATGGAAAATTTTATACTGCAAATGATCTTGTAAGGGTAGAGTGTCATGACTGCGAAGGCTGTTCAGCCTGTTGCAGGGGGATGGCATCTATTGTTTTAGATCCTTATGATATATGGCAGCTGTGCATAGGACTTGGGAAGACATTTGAAGAATTAATGAAAGGTCATATAGAATTACAGGTGGTGGACGGAGTGATCCTTCCTCGTCTGAAAATGGTTGGAAACGCAGAGTCCTGCTCCTTTCTTGATGAGAACGGACGGTGTATGATTCATTCGTTCAGACCCGGAATCTGCCGGTTATTTCCACTTGGACGTTATTATGAAGAAGACGGATTCCGCTATTTTTTGCAAGTAAATGAATGTAGAAAAAAAGAGCAGAGTAAGATCAAAGTAAAAAAGTGGCTTGGAATTCCGAACTTGAAATCTTATGAGGAATATATTTGGGAGTGGCACCGGTTCCTTCAGATCTGTGAGGAGGCAATGAGTACGCTGGATGATGAAAATCAGAGGATCTTCCAGCTCTATATCCTGCGTACATTTTATCAGACGCCATATCAAGTGTTTGAGGAGACTTGCGATGAAAAAGGAGATGTTTATCTAAGGTTTTATCAAGAGTTTTCTACCCGCATGAAGAAATTGAAGGAGCAGCTTAGTCTTTAATTCTTGGATCCCCCAAATAACAGATAGTATGACTAGTTATAAGAATTTAGTATAAGAATTATAATAATTATATATTTTACATATAATCAATTGCATGATAAAATCGAAATGTCAAAAATCAGTGGAGGTTAAAGAGGATCATGAAAAAAGATTATAGTAAATTATGGGTATTGTTTAAATCGATGTTCGTATTAAGTGCGTGTACCTTTGGCGGCGGCTTTGTCATTGTTTCTTTAATGAAGAAAAAATATGTTGAGGAATTAAAATGGCTGGAAGAAGATGAAATGTTGGACGTAACTGCAATCACACAATCTGCGCCGGGACCGCTGCCGGTAAATGCTTCGGTGATCATAGGGTACCGAATTGCTGGGGTTGTAGGTTCTTTGACGGCGATTTTAGGAACCATTCTTCCACCTATGGTTATCATATCTGTTATTTCTTTGTTCTATGAGCAGTTCCGTACAAATCCATACATTAATACAGCATTACAAGTAATGCGGGCAGGAGTTGCAGCGGTTATTTTCGACGTTGTGATGAATCTGGCGACAAATGTAGTTCGCACAAAACGTATCTTGTATATCAGTATGATGGTTATTGCTTTTGTGGCAACTTATTTATTAGACGTCAGCGCTATGATCGTCATTCTTGTGTGCCTTGGCATCGGATTAATGGATCTTGCTGTTCAAACGATAAATAATAAAAAGAAGGGGGGCGTGAAAAATGTTATTGGCTAAACTGTTTATCGCATTTATTCAAGTTGGATTATTTAGTGTGGGAGGAGGCTATGCAGCCATCCCGTTGATTCAAGAGCAAATTGTAAACATTTACGAATTAATGACATTAAGTGAATTTTCGGATTTGATCACCGTTGCGGAAATGACCCCCGGGCCGATCTCCATTAATTCTGCAACATTCGTGGGTATGCGGATAGCCGGGATTCCGGGAGTGTTACTATGTACGATTGGCTGTATCATTCCTTCCTTTTGTATTTGTTTGATCTTAGCTCATTTTTATTATAAATATCGTAATGTCAGTGGTGTACAAGTTGTACTGGGCGCTATGCGTCCGGCGGTAGTCGCACTGATCGCTTCTGCCGGAGCTTCCATTTTAATGCTGGGATTGTTTCAGGCAGAATTGCAGAATGTTGTGCTTGGCGATATTCGTTTTGTGGAATCAGCAATTTTTGTAGGGGCGTTATTTATTTTACGAAAGTATAGAGCCAGCGCAGTTGCAATTATTTTGGGGAGTGGTATTATAGGTACATTAATATATACTTTATTAGGCGCTGTTTAGAAAGAAAGGATTTATTATGACCTTAAGACATTTAACGATTTTCACTGCTGTTGTGGATGCCGGCGGGATGAACAAAGCCGCGAAAATGCTTCATCTTTCTCAACCCAATGTCAGTCAGGCTATAGCAGAGTTGGAACAACATTATGGGATAAAACTTTTCGAACGTTTATCACAGAGATTATATTTAACAAGAGAAGGGGAGCTTTTGCTTTCCTTCTCGCGTCATATTCTGGATTCCTGCAAACAGATGGACGAGGTAATGAATCAGGCGGCGAGAAAAACAAAAGTACAGATAGGTTGCAGTATTTCTATAGGAACCTGTCTTATCAATGATATTTTAGATGAAGCCGAAAAAAACCTTCCGGAATGCGAGTTTCAAGTCAAAGTTGCCAATTCTTCAGAAATAGAAGAGGCGCTATTCACAAATCAAATAGATTTAGGAATGATCGAAGGCTCTGTTTCAAATGAAAACCTGATCGCTATTCCGATGTGTAAAGATGAGCTTGTTCTTGTCTGCGGAAAAACACATCCATTTGCAAATAAAAAAAGTATTACCTTAAAGGCATTAGAAGGACAAAATTATGTGAGCAGGGAAAGTGGGAGTACGGAAAGAAATCAGTATGAGCAATTACTGGAAGAAAAGGGGGTTCATCTGAGAAGGAGCTTTTGCAGTACAAACACAGAAGCTATAAAAAATGCAGTGATACATGGAAGAGGAATCGCGATATTTTCCAGACGAATGATCGAGAAAGAAGTCAAGGACGGAAGCTTTACTATACTGCCTGTAGAAGGTGTCCGCGTGATCAGAGAGTTTCACTTTATCAGACATAAAAATAAATATATGTCGAAAGTATTGCAGACAATGCAGGACATTTGTGTTAGAATGAGTGAGTAGCTAAAATAGATTTCTTAAAATGGAAGAAAGGGATACTTATGAAAAAAAAAGAAATATATTATGGCATATATTCTGGGAGCGGCTTTACTCTTTTGCAGTCCGTTATACGGTAAAGCGGCAGATACAGATGAAAATAAAAGTGCCCGTAATGTGAAGGAGTCAACGTACACCGATGAAAATGGGGTAGAAAAGACTATTTTCTGGGTGGATAATATTACGCCGCCTACCATGAATGGAGCTGATGATCGGAATAGTGATTTTAAAAAAGTGGAAACCAGTGATTCAAACGGCAACAAATATGTAGATTATATTGCACCCTATACTGCGGGAAAAGGCTGGTATGATGTAAATAAAACTTTTGGAGCAGATAGGAATCTTTGTTTTTCGGCGGCCGCATCCAATATGCTGCACTGGTGGTTTGCTCAAAATGAGGACTATATAGATAAATACCTGAAGCTTCATCCGGATGCTCCCAAGGCGGCAAAGATTAGGGATTTCAAGGCTTTGCCGACGACGCAATATGACAGTAAGATATATAATCATTTTGTGAGTCAATTCGCAAATAGAGAAAGTGGATTCTGGCCGGATCTTCTGCAGGATCAGTTTATTAACGGTTATGAACCGAAAGAGAATGCAGGAGCGACAGATCCGGAGTGGGAAGGACCAGGACTGATTCAAAATGGGCCGGATAAGAAAGGCGGCTTCTTTTATCATGTGTTTGGACCGGATATTTTAACCCGCCGTCGTTTTTATGATTATGTGGGAAGTTTTCAGGCGTTTTCTGATGAGCTAAAGGGATTTATTAAGCAAGGAGATATGGTCACATTGACATACGATACCGGTTCAATAGCTCATGTTGTCACACTTTGGGGAGTTGAATGTGATTCCAAAGGGAAGCTGACCGGGGTTTACTATACGGATTCGGATGACATTAAGAGCGAGGGCATGCATCGTTATCGTATCATTAACAGAAATGGAATGCCTTATGTGACAACGAATGTGAGAGACGATAGGAATGGAAGTAGAGTTACCTGTTTAACGATACTTTCTACCGGAAGGTCAACATGGGAAAAAGTAACGTCGCAAGACAGAACAGAGTTAAATCTGAGATGGGGAGAGGATGAACTTGTATATAATGGAAATCCTCAGAAGCCGAAGCTTGAAACGTGGAGTATTATGGCGGGAGATGACGCTATGCTTCAGGTAGAAGGAGAAGCAACTTCCGTCGGAACATATACGGCTGTCGCAACGCTTACAGGTAAGGATGCAGGGAAGTATACATTGCCCGCAGATAACAAGAAAAAGTTTACGATAACACGTTCAGGGACGAGATTTGACGGAGGGATAAAGACATATCGAGGAACCGATGCAACCGCATTGTTTGAGCTTGGAGATACGATCACAGTGAAGGTTTCACCAAGGGCAACCGGGAAGAAATCGTCGTCTGTTCAGGCGGAGCCATTAGCATCCGGTGTTCCGACGGACGGACAGATGACATTATATAATGGAGGTCGTGTCGTGTCCGGGCCGGTAAAGGCAGACGGAAGTGGTATCTATACTCTGACTTGCAGTGTTCTTTCTGATAATTTTAGCAGAGGGACCAATACATTGAAAGCAAAGTTCCGGGGAGATAAAAATATGGAGGACTATGAGCAAACGGTTACTGTTACGGTGACAGGCGGTGCAGTTGAGGAAGAGTACCGACCCGTTGCAGAAGTGCCGCCTAATGTGAAAAAACCGGGAAAAAGGCTCACTTTACAGGCAGAAACGGAAAACTCTATATAGAAGAAAACGGAAAGAAAAAAGAGGTGACAGAGCAGGAACTTGTGCTGCCTGCAAAGAAACATCGCCCGGCAGAGACATGGACACAAAAGAGCGACAGGCATTATCACGAGTGTTTAAATGGCTGCGGTGTTCACTTGAATGAGGCTGCTTGCAGTGGCGGTACTGCAACAACAACGGAACGCGCTGTTTGTAAAATATGCGGAAATACATATGGGAAAACGTTAGATAAACCAGAGGAACATGTGCATGGATGGGACAGTAAATATACTACAGACAAAAAAGCAACTTGCACGGAAGAAGGCAAGCAAAGTATCCGATGTCTTAAGTGCGGTATTGTAAAACCGGGAAGCGAACGAAAGATCGCCAGACTGCCTCATACATATCGTACCACGATTGTAAAAGCTTCAATGAATAAAAATGGCAGGATCGTGAATACGTGTACCGTGTGTAAAACAACTGTAAATAAGGTGATTGATTGCCCTAAAAGTGTTTCTCTGTCTGCGGACGTCTATACTTATAATGGAAAAACGAAGACGCCGGCTGTGAAGGCAAAGACGTCAAAAGGTAACCTCCTGAGTTCGGGCAATTATACCGTTTCTTATTCCGGGGGCAGAAAAAATGTAGGACAGTATAAGGTTAAAGTTACGTTCAAAGGTAATTACAGTGGAAGTATTACAAAGACTTTTCACATTAATCCAAAGAAAACGACTCTTTCCGGTGTAAAAGCAGGTAAGAAAAAGATGACTGTAAAGTGGAAGAAACAGTCAAAACAAGTAACCGGATACCAAGTACAATATTCTGTGAACAAGAAATTCAAAAAAGGCGTTAAGACAAGCACGATCAAAAAGTACAAGACAACTTCCGCATCCATCGGTAAGTTGAAAGCGAAAAAGAAATATTATGTGAGAGTGCGTACATATAAAACTGTCAAAATAAACGGAAAGTCAACAAAGCTTTATTCGGACTGGTCAAAAGCAAAGGCTGTAAAGATAAAGTAATATAAGCGAAAACAGATGTCAGAGACATTAGGAGGATAAGTTTATGCGTATGAAGGATAGAATGCATACGGGAGAGTTGTATCTGCCGGGGGATGAGGAGATTTTAGAAGAACAGACCAAACGGCTGGAACGCTTATACGACTTTAATATGACAAGACCGAAAGAAGGGGCAAAGCGCCGGGAAATGCTGAAAGAAATGTTTGCCGAGATCGGAGAAAACTGTTATATCGAACCGCCGTTTCGTTCTAATTTCGGCGGTGCACATGTGCATTTCGGGAAAAATATTTATGCGAATTTTAATCTTACCTTGGTGGATGATACACATATTTATGTGGGCGACTATACGATGTTCGGACCAAACGTAACGGTGGCGACGGCGGGACACCCGATCCTGCCGGAACTTCGTGAGAGAGAATACCAGTACAACGCGCCGGTCCATATCGGAAGAAATTGCTGGATTGGCGCAGGCGCAATTATCTTGCCGGGCATTACTGTTGGAGACAATGTTGTTATAGGAGCGGGAAGTGTTGTGACAAAAGATTTACCGTCTAATGTTGTGGCGGTGGGGAATCCATGTCGTGTCCTCCGAGAAGTCGGAGAACACGATAAGGAGTATTATTTTAAAGACAGAAAAATAGATTATGACCGTTTATAAGTGATATTCGCACTATTTATATTCTTTTTTCATTGAAAATCCGTGACCTCGTACTTCACTTACATGGCTTACTACCATGAAACTGTGAGGATCGATGTTGCGGATAATTTTTTCGATTTTAGGCAGTTCGCGGTTTGAGATGACACTGAAGATCATCTGCATGGGTTCCCCCAGATAACCGCTTTTGGCAGAGAGAGCGGTCACGCCTCTGTCCAATTCGTGAATGATAGCCTCTCTGATTTCTTCATGGTGTTTACTGATCACTTTTACTTCAATTCGGGTCGTTCCGAATAACAGAAGCTTATCCAGCACAATCGTGTAAATTAATACAAGAATGATACCATACAGAACCTTTTCGATCGGATTATATAACGCCTGCATCAAAAGAATGATAAAGTCAAATACGTACAAGCTTACGGACACAGGAATACGGAAAAAACGATTCAGTACCAGAGGCGGTATGTCCATGCCTCCGGTGGAAGCGCCGGAACGGATGACGATGCCAAGGGATACACCGATACCAAGACCGGAGAATACGGTACAGAGCCATACATTATCTGTTAATGCGACATTGGCGAATATCCGCTCAAAAATTCCGAGAGCGATCGGGTATACAAAGGTACTGATGACTGTTGTAAGTGCAAACTGTTTTCCCAGAATAAGCAGTCCGATAATTAACATGGCAACGTTAAATGCCAGTACAAAACCGGAGATAGAAAGTCCGGTAAACTGCTGAACGGCAAGACCGATACCTGTGGTTCCCCCAGTTACGAGGTCGGCAGGGAGCAGAAAAAGTTTTACAGTCAGCGCATATAGGATATTTCCCAGTATTACGAAACATACAGAAGCGATTCTGCGTAACATTGAATGATTATCTTGCATAATTAGTTTCCTCCAAATAACGAAATAGTTTTACCATATATAAACATACAAGTGTTATCATAGCATGACATATGCCGGATGTAAATAATTACAATATTGAAACCGGGTGTCCTGAATGGTAGTATAATGGATAGATGTAAAAGAACAGGTAGGAAGAGGGAGAGATTATGCGATACGTGATTCCGGATTATTACTGTGAATTTTCCTGTACGGCAGATGCATGTGAAGATACTTGCTGCGCAGGATGGCAGATTGTAATCGATAAAAAGTCTTTGAAAAAATACAGGGCGGTAAAAGGTGGACTGGGAAAATGTCTGTCACGTTCTATTGATTGGAGGGAAGGAACTTTTAAGCAGACTTCGGATAGAAGATGCGCATTTTTAAAGGACGATAATCTGTGCGGTTTATATACGGTATTAGGCGAAAAAGGTCTTTGCAGGACGTGTCGTCTGTATCCGAGACATATTGAGGAATTTGAAGGGATTCGTGAGATTACACTGTCTGTATCCTGTCCGGAAGTGGCGCGGATTCTTTTGAACAAGAAAGAACCGGTGCGATTTCTTATATATGAAAAAGAGGGGGACGAGGAATATGAAGATTTCGATCTGCTTCTCTATTCGCAGCTTGTGGATGCCAGAGAAGTGATGCTTTCTGTTTTGCAGGACAGAACGAAAGACCCGGCGGTTCGTGCAGGTCTGGTATTGGGGATCGCACATGATTTGGAGCGACGTGTCCGCAGAAGAGAATTGTTTACATGCAGCGAAGTGCTGGAGAAGTACCAGAGTGAAAAGGCAGAGCAATTTATCAAAGAAAAATTGAAGGAAGCATATGCCGCTCCTGAGGAAATGGAGCATTTTCGAAGACGGATGTTTCGGCTTCTGTATGAGTTGGAAATTTTGAAAGAGGACTGGTATGTTCTGCTGAAAGAGAGTGAACGGATTTTATATGGTGGTGAAAACGGTGTACCAAGAGGGCAGGCAATAGAAAAAGAGTGGCAGATTGTATGGGAGCAGCTGCTGGTGTATTTTGTTTTTACATATTTTTGCGGCGCTGTTTATGACGGAAGAGTTTATGCAAAGGTACAGATGGCAGTTGTCTGTGTGCTTCTTATCGACGAACTTATGCTGGCAAGGAAGGTGCGTAACGAGGGGGTATTGGATATAGAAGATGTAACAGAACTTGTCTGTCGTTTTTCCAGAGAGCTGGAACATTCCGATGAGAATCTGGAAAAATTTGAACGGCTGATGGAGAGAAATGTTTTTCCGTGGTTTCATTAATGAAAGATTAGCATAAATAAGTTGCGGATATATAGTGTAATGTGTAGAATAACAAGTGAAAAAATTGTAAACAAGGAGTGATTATTGTGATAGAGATCAACAAAGAGTTATGTATCGGATGTGGAAGTTGTGTGAAAGACTGTGCAGGCAGAGCGTTAAAAGTGGAAGACGGAAAAGCTGTATATAAAAAGGATTGTATTCACTGCGGACACTGTGTGGCAATTTGCCCGGTAAATGCGGTTTCTATTCCCGAGTATGATATGGAAGAGGTGGAAGAATATGATAAAGATACCTTTGACATTCATCCGGTAAATTTCTTACATACAGTTAAATTCAGAAGAAGTATCCGTGACTTTAAACCGGAACCGATCGAACGGGAAAAGATGGAGCGGATCCTAAACGCAGGTCGTTACAGCGCTACCGCAAAAAATACGCAGGGATGTAGATTTATCCTATTAAAAGACAGGCTGGAGGAGTTTAAGGAGTTGGTATGGCAGGAGATGCCGAAGATTATCGAAACATTAAAAGAAACGCTGCCGGATTATGCAAGAGCGTTTGAACTGTTTTATCTCAAATACCAAAAAAATCCAAAAGACGATACATTTTTCTTTAATACTACGTCATTTTTAGTAATCGCAACGTCAAATCCGTGGGACGGCGGACTTGCGGCAGCGAATATTGAAAATATGGCGGTGGCTGAAGGTGCAGGAGCGCTGTACAGTGGTTACATGATGCGGGTGATCAATGCCAGTCTGGTGCTGAAAGAGTGGCTGGGTATAGAGGATACGCCGGTTTCCTGCTGTATGCTGCTTGGGTATCCGAAGGTATCTTATAAAAGAACGGCGCCGAGACGAAAGGGGAACATAGACTGGCGCTAGGAAGGCGCGTTCTGTATATGTGCAGTGAATAAAAAACGAAAGAAGATAAAAGGGAGTATGGACAATGAATAAAAAAGAAGTATTGGAAATCCGCAAACAGTTTACGCCGGAGAATTGTGCGATTACTCGTATCTGCGGATGTTATGTAGATCACGAAAAAGAAAAAAAGACAGAGCTTAAAAAGGCATTTTTATCTATGCCGGAAGAAGAGGCATTTAAGTATTTTGATATTTTCAAACATACATTGTCAGGAACTATCGGGAAGAATCTGATGAATATGGAGTTTCCATTGGAACAAGAGATGCCAGGCGGTACACAGGAGTTTTTGCTAAAGCTTCGTGACAGTAAACTGGAGGATGACTTGCTCGTAGAAGAATTTTATGACAAAGTAATTGAAAACTATATTTATGCAGAGAATTATTATATTATTTTGATTCATGCAGTCTATGATGTGCCGGGGAAATCTTCCGATGGTCTGGAAATGTTCGACGCGTCGGATTCTGTATACGAACATCTTATGTGCAGTATTTGCCCGGTAAATCTCACGAAAGCAGGACTTACATACAATGCCGAGACAAACAATATTGAGGACAGGATCCGCGACTGGTTTGTGGAAATGCCGGTTCAGGGGTTTTTATTCCCGGCGTTCAATGACCGCGCGTCTGATTTACACAATATCCTGTATTATTCCAAGAAACCTGAGGAATTGCAGCCTGATTTTGTTGCCAATGTACTTGGCAGTCAGATTCCTCTGACGGCAAAGGATCAGAAGATCACGTTCCAGGCGATGATCAGTGATACGATGGGGGAAGAATGTGACTATGAAGTTATACGCAATATTCATGATAACTTAAACGAAATGATTGAAGAAGCAAAAGAATCGCCGGAGCCGTTAGAACTTGCAAGACCGGATGTTAAGAAGCTCTTTGAAAGAAGCGGGGTTCCGCAGGAAAAGATGGAATCTTTTGATGAGGATTTTGAGAGCAAAATGGGTGAGAAAAAAACACTTCTTGCTTCCAATATTGCAAGCACCAAGACTTTTCAAATTGAGACAGCGGACGTTATTGTAAAGGTTAATCCAGAGCGTTCCGATCTCGTAGAGACCAGAGAGATTGATGGGCGGAAATGTCTCGTGATCGCCATTGACGACCATCTGGAAGTGAATGGAATAGAAGTCCGGGGATAGAGAGAGATAAATTCTTGATAAGTTCTAAAAAAAGTATTTGCCAAAAATGATATTCTGTGGTAGAATATCATTTGTTAGCGGAGATGGCGGAATGGCAGACGCGCTAGATTCAGGTTCTAGTGGGAGT